>JAESTV010000021.1 GCA_016763475.1 Roseicyclus sp. | reverse complement strand
GGGATGGGGGGCAATTGTGGCGCTCGGCATCGGCCCCGTGGGCCTTGCGTTCTACGTCTGGGATCTGGGCGTCAAAGCAGGGGACATTCAACTGCTTGGCGTAGTCAGCTACGCGGCCCCGCTTTTGTCGACGCTGGTATTGGTTGCTGTGGGCGCCGCACACGCGTCACCCACCTTGATCATATCTGCGGCCCTGATTGCGGGCGGCGCGGGCCTTGCGGCCCTTGGCTCAGCCAGAATTCAGCGCAGGGCGCCGAGGTAGCCAACCAAACGCGCCATCTCTTGGCCGCTCCGGGTGTTTGCCTGGTAAAGCGCATGGGGCAGACGCCCGCGAACTAGGGAGAGGAGCATTTCAAGTGACCTTTAACAGAGAATGGATGATTATCTTGCCCAGTACATAGGTTGCGGCAGCGGTCACCAAAAGCGCTTATTCGGAATGTCCGCTACCCGGTGGCTGCAACACTCCATTGGAGCGGCGCGCGGCGGCGGGTGCAGGCGGCGCAACAACCGCGCCCCCTTCCGGCTACAACTTGTGCGTACCTGCTCAAATATTTTACGGGTCTCGGGACCGCGCAATCTGTATGAACATAGCGCGCTTCCTTGCCAGCGTTGCCTCTACCCCGTTGTAATTAGGTGTATTTTGAGGCGAAACATTGTTACCTCTGCAACCCGGCACCCCACCCTTTCATTTGCGTCCGGTCAAATACCGCCAGATCTCGCCCAGGATTTTCCCACGCTCAATGTGGGCACGGACAATGGCGTCACGGGTGGCGGGGTCGGTTGTGTTGTCGAAATGCATCTGACGGCTCCTCTGGAGTGTTTGAACTTGCTGATCCATAGGTGGGCTATCCAGCCGCATCCCACAAACGAGACTTTCCAAAGCTTCACACAAGTTGTACTTAACTGAACATGTCAGATCGCCTGCCTCCACTCACCGCGCTGCGGGCCTTTGATGCCGCTGCCCGGCACATGTCCTTTTCCAGGGCAGCAGCCGAACTTGGGGTAACCCCCGCCGCGCTGTCGTTTCAGATCAAATCCCTGGAAGAGCATCTGGAAGCTCCACTGTTTCGTCGCCTCAACCGCGCTGTTGAACTGACGGATGCAGGCCGCGCCCTGGCCCCCGGTGCATCTGACGGGTTCAAAGCCCTGACCGCCGCGTGGCGTGCGGCACGGCGCACCCTGGATCAGACCACCCTCACCGTAACCGCTGGCCCCGCCTTCACCGCCAAATGGCTTGCCCCACGGCTGTTCAAATTCGCCGAGGCGCATCCTGAGATCGAGCTTCGCTTTTCCGCGACACTTCGGCTGATGGATTTCTCCCGTGATGATGTGGATGTGGCGATCCGCTTTGGCATGGCAAAAAAGGAGCCGGGGCTTTTTTCCAAACCGATCATCCGCGAATGGGTCACGCCAATGATGACCCCGGCGCTGGCGGCGATGTACCCCAAACCCGCCGATCTGGCACGCGCGCCATTGCTACACCAGGACGACGTGGCCTTCCTCAAACCCGCCATCGACTGGCCAGCGTGGTTCCGGGCGGCGAACCTTCCGCCGCGTTTTGCGGCAGGGGCGCGGTTCAGCAACGCAGATCATGCGCTGGATGCCGCCGTGGCAGACGGAGGGGTGGTTTTGGGGCGCATTTCGCTGGCCGAGAACAGCCTGCGCGACGGGCGATTGGTCATGCCCTACAAGATCGGTCTGGCCACCGAGGCTCAGTATCGGTTTGTCTGCCCCGAAGCGATTGAAGCGCGCCCGCATGTGCGCGCGTTCCGTGAGTGGATCGAGGCGGAAACCTCCACGCTCGAAGAATACCGGGTCGGAATGACATTTGTGAGCGCCGCCGAGGTTGAGGCCTAAGGCCAGCCCCGGCGGGGCCTCGTGGTATCAACGTTCTCGCACAGGGCTGTCCGAAAAGTGTGGCGCATTTTTTCAGATCGCAGATTTGCCTTTGGCGGCAACCCGCAATCTGGTCCAAAAACCGGCGCACAGGTTTCGGATCGCGCGCTAGCTGTCGAGACGGATGATTTCTTCCTTGAGGCGGAGCTTTTCTTTCTTCAGCTCCTGAACGGTGAGATCATCTACGCCTGGACTTCGTTGTTGTTTCTCGACGGTGTCAGAGAGATGGGCGTGCTTCTTCTTGAGCTCCTGAAGATGGGCGCCTATTGACATATACGTGTCTCCTCTCGATGGGTGAGTTTGCCCCTTCAGTGCAGCACAAAGAAAACCATCTGTCACGCAGAACCCGATTTACGTCTAAAATGCGGTGTATTTGGCCGGTTAGCCGAAAGGCAGCGGCGCGGCGTCGCGCAACACCGCTCGGGCTGTTGCAGAATAGTCATCCCCATCACCCATATGTTGCGCACCGTCATGAACAAGAATGGGCGCCAGCAAGCGGAACGCCCCACGCCCGCCTTTGCGCGCCCTCACCACCACCCGGCCCGCTGCGCGCCCGGCTCGCGGGGTGAGGGGCAGGACCGCCACACTTCCAAACCCATCCAATCCCGCCAGCAGATCCGGCAACCGCTCGGCCAGCTGGATCATTGTCAGCCAGCCGCCTTGGATCAAACGCGCGCGCGCCACGGCACACCACTGCGCCAGCGCAGTGTCCTCTCGCAACGCCGCATCACGGCCAGCATCGTGCGACGCTGTACCGGCCCCGTAATATGGCGGGTTGGCGATCACCTGGTCGAAGCTCCGCTGTCGCACCTCAGGTGGCAGCGCCACCAGGTCCGCCTCAACCACCTCAAGTCCGTTGCGCCGCCCCAATGCCGCATAACCCGCTTGCCGCTCCACCCCGACAACCGACAGGCCAGGCACCCGCGCGCTCAAACACAACGCCGCAACCCCAACGCCGCAGCCCAACTCCAGCACCGACTCCCCAGCCACAGCCGGGCACCCTGCCGCCAGAAACACCGGGTCCGTCGCCGCGCGGTATCCCACACGCGGCTGCCACGCCATCACACGGCCATCCAAGAACCCGTCAAAGGTCAGGTCTTCAGTCACCACTCCGAAACCGGAAGCTCGTTGTCGCGCAGCACAACCTTCGCTGCGTCCACATCGTCGCGGCGCACCATCAGGCGGCGCGGCAATATGCCGATGCTGCCTTCGAGGGCACTCATATGGACGTCGATCTCGAACACCTCTATATCCTCGCCCCTAAGAAGCGCCGAGGCGAAGGCGATGATGGTCGGGTCGGTGGTGCGCAAGATTTCAAGCATGCTCCACACGTAAATCGCCCCTCGTCTGATGTCGAGATAGGGAAGCTGGCCATGAGCCTCGATACAGTAATCGCAAAGCCCCATGACCGCCTGCGGGAGTTGCTCGCAGATGATCTTGGCCAAGTGAACGCGCTGATCCAGTCACGGATGGCCTCTGAACATGCGCCCCGCATTCCTGAGGTGACCGCCCATCTTGTTGAGGCAGGCGGCAAACGCATCCGCCCGATGCTGACCCTCGCCTGCGCCCGGCTGTGTGGCTACGTGGGTGACGATCACGTGAAGCTGGCCGCAACGGTGGAGTTCATTCACACCGCCACGTTGCTGCACGACGATGTGGTGGATGAATCCGCTCGGCGCCGGGGCCGCCCCACCGCAAACCTGTTGTGGGATAACAAATCCAGCGTGTTGGTTGGCGACTACCTCTTCGCCCGTGCGTTTCAGATGATGGTTGAACCCGGCAATCTGCAGGTGCTGGATATCCTGTCAAACGCAGCGGCGACCATTGCCGAAGGTGAGGTTCTGCAATTGACCGTCGCCACCAATATCGAAACCTCCGAGGCCACGTATCTGCAAGTGGTCCGAGGCAAAACTGCCGCGTTGTTTGAGGCTGCCTGCAAAATCGGCGGCGTCATTTCCGAACGGGATGATACCGTGGTTCGCGCCCTTGCCACCTATGGCGATGGCCTTGGCGTGGCGTTCCAGATGGCAGATGATCTGCTCGACTGGGGCGGCACGTCCGGGGTGATTGGCAAGAACATCGGCGATGATTTCCGCGAGCGGAAGCTGACCTTGCCGGTGATCCGCGCCATTGCAGCGGCGTCCGATGACGAGCGCGCGTTCTGGGCCCGGACCATCGGCAAAGGGCAGCAGAAGGACGGTGATCTGGAGCGGGCGATGGGGCTTTTGCAGGTCCACGGCACGCTCGAATCCACTCGGGTGGAAGCAATTGCCCACGTGGCTACCGCAAAGGCCGCCCTTGCTGATCTGCCAGAACATCCGATCCGGGGAATGCTGTCGGATTTGGCTGACTACGTGGTCGAACGGATAAATTAGGCACCCGGTCCAGCATCAAGGCCGCCGGTTGCCGGTCCGGGGAGGGGCGTCGGTCCGGGGCGCCTAATCCAAGACCGGCGCGGCTTTCGCCCACCAACCCTCTGGCATCACCCCTGCCGCCGTCCGCGCCGCCGCCTCATCCTCATACAACCCAAAACAGGTCCCACCAGATCCGCTCATCCGCGCCAAGGCGCAGCCCTCGGTTGTGGCCAACCGCTCCAAAACAGCGCCAATCACCGGAGCGACCGCCATCGCTGGCCGCTCCAGATCATTACGGGTTGCGGACAGCCACCCTGCAAATCCCGCAAATCCGTCCCATTCCGGCACTGGCAAAGGCGCATTCTCGACCCGCTGCAACGCCCCGAAAACTGACCCGGTCGCAACCTCAACTCCCGCATTCACCAATACAATCCACATCTCGGGCAGCTCCGGAACGTTGTCCAGAACCTCGCCAATCCCTGACATGCGAACCGGACGCCCGTGCAGGCAAACCGGCACATCCGCACCCAACACCTCAACACCGTCCGGCACCTCGACACCCCACATCCGGGACAACCCACGCACCGCACAGGCCGCGTCAGCTGATCCGCCACCAATGCCGCTTGCGTGAGGCAAATGCTTTTCCAGGGTGATTGCGGCCCCACGCCCCGGAGCCAGCCAATCCGCCGCGCGCCACACCAGGTTCCGCGCATCCCCAGGCACACCCATCGCCCGAGGGCCGGCAACCGTTAATCCCAGCTGATCAGCAGGTGAAAACTCCAGCCAATCGCCGACGCCGGCAAACACCACCAGCGAATCCAACAGATGATAGCCGTCGTCCCGCTTGCCCGTCACATGGAGGGCAAGGTTGATCTTGGCGGGTGCAAACCGCCTCACTCTTCCTCAAACGCGCCCACGCCGCCTTCTTCCTCCAGCACGATATCAAGGCCCACATCCAGCTTGCGCCGGATCCGTTCGGCCTCTTCCTCGTCAGGGTTGAACGACAACGCACGGTGCCACTGGAACTCCGCCTCCCGGTAGCGGCCGACGCTCCAATAAACGTCACCAAGGTGGTCGTTGACGATGCTGTCGTTCGGCTCCAATTCAACAGCGCGCTCCATCGGGGCAACCGCTTCGTCAAACCGGCCAAGGCGGTAATAGACCCAGCCGAGACTGTCGATGATATAGCCGCTTTCAGGCCGCGCCGCGACGGCGCGCTGGATCATACCAAGCGCCTCATCAAAGTTCCGCCGCTGCTCGACAAGCGAATAGCCAAGGTAGTTCAACACGTTGGGCTGGTCGGGGTTCAACTCCAGCGCACGGCGAAAGTCGGCCTCAGCCGGGTCCCAATCATCCAACTGGTGATGGCTGATTGCGCGGGCGTAGTAGATGAACCAATACCGGGGCAGGTCCGCATCAACCAGGTCCAGCACCGCGGAGTAGGCAGCTACTGCCTCCTCAAACCGCTCGGATTGCCGCAGAAGATCGCCGTAGGCGGCATGAACCGAGGCCAGATCAGGCCGCCTTTCGGACAGCGCGGAAAGGATGGCAATCGCCTCCTCCTGAAGGCCCAGATCGTCCAGCGCATTGGCGCGGCCCATCTGGGCCTCGATGTAATTCGGATCCCCCTCAGGGACCGTGGCATACGTGTCTGCCGCAAGCTGAAACTGCTCGGTATCACTCATCAACTCACCGGCCAGAACCACGGCGTCCGAATGGTCCGGGTCAATGCCCCGTGCGGCCTGCGCCATCAGCAGCGGCAAGGTTGTGCTGCGATCCCCTGACAGCAATTGCGCCACGGTAAAGAACACCTCCGCCACCCCATCCTGCGCGGTAAGCACAAAATCATAGGGGTCGTCTACGCCTGAGCCGATCCGCGCTTGCAGCGCCAAAAGCCCCGGGTCCGGCACCGCCTGTGTGTAGCCGTCCAGCAGGTCCAGCGCCTCGGCGCGCATCCCCAGTTGCACCATGATTGTGGCCCGCGCCCGGACCACACGTTCCGTGTTCGAAATCTGGACCCCGGTCTCACCTGACAAGATCATATGGGCAGCTTCAAAATCCCCCACCGCAGCACGCGCCAGCGCCAGATGCAGCGCCGCCAGCTCTTCCAGGCCCCGCTCAGCGGCAAGCGCTTCAAACGTTTCAACCGCGCCGGACATGTCACCCAGGCCAAACGTCAGCCAGGCCCGCGCCAGCTCATCAGCCAGCGGCCCGGGCCCGTTCCCGGCCTCAATCATATCAATCGCGGCCTGCAATTCATCCAGTGTTACATGGCGCACAAATTGCACCAGCGTCACCAACTCCTGCCCCTCTGCGCCCTCAGGCAAATTCGCAGCCACCTCAGCCGCCCGTGCCCATTCCCCTAACGAGGCATGGGCAAACACCGAATTGCTGATGAGGAAGGCATTGGTTGGATCAAGCACCAGCGCCCGGTCAAAATACGCCGCCGCTTCGGCGTGATCTCCACTGATCGCAGCGGCCCGCGCGGCCAGGTAAGACCCCGCCAAACCTTCCGCTGATCCCAACGTGGGGACAACAAGCCCGGCCATGATGGCAAAGGCAAACAGGGGGTGTCTCGAAGCCATAAAAGTCTCCTCTGGCGCGATGTTGCCGAAGACTAGGGCGCACCAGAGGGAAGGGCAATCACAGCCCACTCACATGTTCGGGTATTGTCACATGTTTGGGTAATTTGGGCCATCGCCGCCCTGGGGCACGGTCCATTGGATGTTCTGCGCCGGATCCTTGATGTCACAGGTCTTGCAGTGAACGCAGTTTTGGAAGTTGATCACGAAGCGAGGCGTCTTGCCCTCTTCGCGCACAAACTCATAAACGCCCGCCGGGCAGTAACGTTGCGATGGCCCGGCATAATCACGCAGGTTCTGGGTCACCGGCACCTGATCATCCTTCAGTTTCAGATGCACAGGTTGGCTTTCTTCGTGGTTGGTGAACGAGAACGCCACATTGGTCAGCCGGTCAAACGATATCACGCCGTCAGGTTTTGGATACTCGATCGGTGCCCACTTCGCAGCCTTTTCAGTCGCCTCAGCGTCGGACTTGCCATGACCCAAGGTGCCCAGAAGGCTGAACCCCAGCGTGTTGGTCCACATATCGAAGCCGCCCACAACCAGCGAGGTCATAAGCCCCCTCTTGGACCACAGCGGCTTGACGTTACGCACCTTCTTGAGGTCTTCGCCGATGGCTCCGGTCCGCACCTCAACCTCGTAGTCACTCAACTCATCACCCGCACGGCCACCCTGAATCGCCGCATAAGCCGCCTCAGCCGCTGCCTTGCCCGATAGCATGGCGTTATGATTGCCCTTGATACGCGGCACGTTGACCATACCAACGCTGCACCCCAGCAGAGCCACACCCGGCGCCACCATCTTCGGCATCGACTGATAGCCGCCCTCAGTAATGGCGCGGGCGCCGTACGCGATGCGTTTTCCACCCTCCAGCAGTTCCGCCACCATCGGATGATGTTTGAAACGCTGGAATTCCATGTAGGGGAACAGATGCGGATTCTTGTAGTTCAGATGGACCACAAAGCCGACGTAAACCTGATTGTTCTCAAGGTGATAGATAAACGACCCGCCGCCCGCGTTCTTGCCCAAGGGCCAGCCCATCGTATGGGTGACAGAGCCTTCGCGGTGCTTCGCGGGGTCAATCTCCCAAATCTCTTTCATGCCAAGGCCGAACTTTTGCGGCTCATGGCCTTGGGCCAGATCGTATTTCTCGATCACTTCCTTCGACAGGCTGCCCCGCACCCCCTCGCTCAGGAACACATACTTGCCCAGCAACTCCATCCCCGGCTCGGTGCCTTCGCCGATGGACCCATCCGCCTCCAGCCCAAAGACACCCGCCACAACTCCGCGCACTTCGCCGTTGTCGCCGTAAACCAACTCAGAGCACGCCATGCCGGGAAATATCTCGACTCCCAGTTCTTCAGCCTGCTCGGCCATCCAGCGGCACACATTCCCCATGGAGACGATGTAATTGCCGTGGTTGCTCATCAGCGGCGGCATCGGAAAATTCGGGACGCGAATGCCCCCGCCTTCACCCAACATGTAGAAATTGTCATCGGTCACAGGCACGTTCAACGGCGCGCCCTTTTCCTTCCAATCGGGGATCAACGCGTCGAGACCCACCGGGTCCAACACCGCCCCTGACAGGATATGCGCCCCGACTTCCGAGCCTTTTTCAAGCACCACGACGCTTAAATCCGCATCCAACTGCTTCAACCGGATCGCAGCGCTCAGGCCCGCAGGCCCCGCGCCAACAATCACCACGTCATAATCCATGCTTTCGCGTTCGATCTCGGGCATGTGTGTCGTCCCCTTGCTCTGTCGTCAGGCACACAAAATGGCCCGGTTGTGGCGTTCGGAAACGCCTACCGTGTCCGCCCCCACCCGGTCAATTCTGACGCAGTGGCGCAACAGGTTGGCCTGACGATTTGACGCGTCTGGCCATTTAGCGGCCACGCGCCCCGTAGACCGGGCTTCAGCCCGGCCCCGCCCGGCCCCCGCCCGGTCCCCAATTGCACCCTGTTTGGCCTTATTGTACCAAATGGGACGATCTCGGCGCGAGATGGACCTAAATCGTCAGCACCGTTTGCCCGGTTGTTTGCCGCGCCTCCAACGCCCGGTGCGCATCCGCCACATCCTCCAGGGCAAATCGCTGATCAATGCGGATCTTCACCGCCCCCGAAGTCACTTTCTCAAACAATTCGGCCGCCATCTGCTGGCAGGTTTCATGCTCGGCGATATGGGCAAACAACGTCGGCCGGGTTATTTTCAGGCTACCCTTCTGCCCCAGTACAGCCAGGGAAAACGGCGGCACAGGACCAGAGGCGTTTCCAAAAGAGATCATAAATCCCAATGGCTTAAGGCAATCGAGTGACCCGTCGAACGTGTCCGCACCAACCGCGTCCATCACCACATCAACACCTTTGCCGTCGGTCAATTCACGCACCCGGCTCACCCAATCCTCGGTCCGGTAATTGATACACTCAGCCGCGCCATTTTCGCGCGCTATTGCACACTTCTCGTCTGTTCCCGCGGTTCCGATCAGCCGTATCCCCTCACTCGCAGCCCATTGGCACGCAATCGAGCCAACACCCCCCGCAGCGGCATGAAACAGCACCGAATCGCCCGCCACAATTGGCGTTGTGCGACGGAAAAGGTAGTTTGTCGTCAAGCCTTTAAGCATCATCGCGGCCCCCTCCTCGAAGGAAATCGCGTCCGGCAACGGACAGACCTGCGCCGCTGGCATGACCCGGATTTCCGTATATGCGCCCGGCGGGGTACACGCATATGCGGCCCGATCTCCGGGTTTCAGGTGCAAAACACCCTCTCCCACGGCCTCAACCACACCCGCCGCTTCCATCCCCAGCGCATGGGGTAGTTCCATCGGGTAAAGGCCAGAACGTTGATATACATCAATAAAATTCAAGCCGCAGGCATGATGGCGGATGCGGATCTCACCCGGTCCGGGCGCACCCACATCACGCTCCACTATCACAAACTGCTCCGGCCCGCCGTGGGCCTCAATAATCGCCGTTTTCGCCATGTTTCCCGCTCCGAATTGCTTTGAACCCTAAAGGATAGATGCTACGCCGCCGCAGACAAGAGAGTTAGGGCGCGTGTGATGGATCATTTCCTGTATCGAAACGGTGTTATGCACGCCGAAGATGTCCCGCTGACCGACATCGCGGCACGTGTCGGCACGCCGTTTTATGTCTACTCCACGGCCACCCTGACCCGCCATTTCCAACTGTTTGAAGAGGCCCTCGGCGATCTGCCACACCTGATCTGCTTTGCGATGAAAAGCAATTCAAATCAGGCTGTTATAAAGCACCTGGCGTCACTTGGCGCGGGTATGGATGTGGTATCCGGTGGCGAATATCTGCGCGCAAAAGCGGCGGGGGTTCCCGGCGAGAAGATCGTGTTTTCCGGTATCGGCAAAACTGCGGACGAGATGCGCCTCGCGCTCACAGGCGGCATCCGACAATTCAACGTCGAATCGGAACCCGAGATGCAGCGCCTTAGCCGCGTCGCCGTTGAGCTTGGCGCAAAAGCCCCGATCACCATCCGGGTGAACCCTGACGTTGATGCGAAGACTCACGCAAAAATCGCCACCGGTCGCTCTGAGGACAAATTCGGCATCCCGATTGCGCGCGCGCGCGAAGTCTATGCGCTTGCCGCGTCACTTCCGGGGTTGGAGGTTATCGGTATCGACGTCCATATCGGCAGTCAGCTTACCGACCTCGAACCTTTTGAAATCGCTTACAATAAAGTGGCCGAGTTAACACACCAACTGCGCGCGGATGGCCACACGATCAGCCGCCTTGATCTCGGCGGTGGGCTTGGCATTCCTTATGAACGCTCCAACTCCGCACCGCCATTGCCGATCGAATACGGTGAAGTCATCAAACGCACGGTGGGCCACTTGGGGTGCGAGATTGAAATCGAGCCGGGCCGCCTGATCTCCGGCAACGCCGGGCTTCTTGTCGCCTCCACTATCTATGTCAAAAACGGCGAAGGGCGTGATTTCCTGATCCTTGATGCGGCGATGAATGACCTGATCCGCCCCGCAATGTATGGCGCCTGGCACGATATTGTGCCGGTGCTCGAACCCACCCCCGGCGCAGAGCAAGCGCCCTACGACATCGTCGGGCCGGTCTGCGAATCCGGCGACACATTCGCCAAGCAACGCAACATGCCGCCCGTAAAAGAAGGTGATCTGATCGCCTTCCGCTCGGCGGGGGCATATGGTGCGGTGATGAGTAGCGAATACAACACCCGCCCCCTGATCCCCGAGGTTTTGGTGAAAGGTGATCAATTCGCCGTCATCCGGGCACGTCCGTCGTTTGACGACATCATAAACCGCGATACTGTTCCTGAGTGGGTATGACGCCCTGCCAGTCTTACACGTGACGGCACCTGTGCCCGAGAAAGGGATGATGACAGACGAAGCCCCAAAAAGTGACGTCATCAAACGTCTGATCTGGCCCCTGCGCCTCACCCGCGCGGGCATGGTCGCCGAACGCGTAGTGCGGGCGTTCTGGCCGGTATGGACCGGGCTGTTCTTCATCTTTTCGGCGCTGGCATTCGGGGCGGGGAACCTGTTGGCTCCGGTATACACCTGGAGCATCCTTGGCCTTGTTTCACTGGGCCTGATCATCCTTCTGGTCCTGGGCATCCGTCGCTTCCACATGCCCACACGCGGCGAAGCGCTGGAGCGGCTTGACCGCACCATGCCGGGCCGTCCGATCACCACGCTTCTGGACACACCCGCTGTAGGTGGCGATGATCCGGCGGGCCGCTCGGTCTGGGCTGCACATGTCACCCGTATGGCCAACCGCGCCGCGAAGGCGCGCGCCCCGCAGCCGGATCTTCGCGTGTCCCGCAACGATCCCTTCGCGCTGCGCTACGTCGGCGCGACCGCTATCGCGACGGCAGTATTGTTTGGCACGTTTGGCCAGGTGGGTGAGGTGGGCGAGGTTCCGCTTGGGGCCGGGCCAGCAACGGCGCCCTCCGGCCCTTCCTGGGAAGGCTGGCTGGAGCCGCCGATCTATACCGGCCTGCCGTCGCTGTACCTCAATGACATCCTCGCAGACAGTTTTGAGGCCCCGCTTGGCTCAGAGGTCACGCTACGTGTTTACGGCACGCCCGGCGAAATCACCCTGCGCACCGATATTGGCCCGGTGCCGGAACTTGACCCCAACGCCTACGCCCAAACCGTCACCATGGAGCGGGGCGGGACATTGGCCATCGACGGCCCCGGCGGGCGTGAGTGGCTTGTGTCTGTGCGCCCCGATATGCCGCCAACCGTCGCGCTTGAAGGTGAGGTTGAGGGTGAGCCGCCCGGTGCGATGCAATTCAGTTTCACCGCAACGGACGATTACGGAATCCGCTCTGGCATCGCCGCCATCCGCCTGAACCCCGCCGCTGCGGACCGCCGTTACGGGCTCGCCGTTGATCCCGAACCGCGCGAACCTGTGGTGCTTGATCTGCCGATGCCGTTCCGGGGTGATCGCGCCGAATTCACCGAGGTTCTGCTGGAGGACCTTAGCCAGCACCCGTTTGCCAACCTTCCCGTCACCCTGACGCTTCAAGTCACCGACGACGCGGGTCACATCGCCACTGTGGCGTACGACGTGGCCCGCCTGCCCGGACAACGCTTCTTTGACCCGCTGGCCAACGGCCTGATCGAGTTGCGCCGGGATATTCTGTGGAGCCGCGAAAACGCCACACGTTCTGCGCGATTGCTGCGCGCGCTAACCCACCGGCCTGAGCCGGGGCTGGAAGACGGTGTTTACCTCGCCCTGCGATCTGCCATCCAACGCCTTGAATCCGCGATAGATTCCATCTCGATCGAGGTTCAGGAGGATGTCGCCGAGATCCTGTGGAATGCCGCGCTGGAACTGGAGTTCGGGGAACTCGACACCGCGCTGGAGCGTCTTCAGCGCGCCCAAGAGCGGTTGGCGGAAGCCATGCGCCAAGGCGCGTCGGACGAAGAAATTGCCGAGCTGATGCAGGAAATGCGCGAAGCGATGAACGACTACATGCGGGAGCTGGCCGAAAACTCCGAAGCAGGGGACGGAACCGACCAACCCGACCAAAGCGGCGAAACAATCGAGATGTCGATGGCCGATCTGGAAGAAATGCTGCGCCGGATTGAACAGTTGATGCAGGAAGGCCGGATGGCCGAAGCGATGGAGATGTTGCAAGCCCTGCAACAGATGTTGGAAAACATGGAAGTGACCGAGGGCGGCGAAGGCAGCGACGGGCCACAAACGCCGGGTCAGGAAGCGATGGAAGGTCTGCAAGACACCCTGCGCGGCCAGCAAGACCTGAGCGACGATAGCTTCCAGGACCTGCAAGACCAGTTTAACCCCAACCGCCCCGGCCAGCCCGGACAGGACGGGCAAAACCCCGGCCAAGGCCAGGGTGGCGAGAATGAAGAAGGCCCAACCGGCTCGCTGGCTGAGCGTCAGGACGCATTACGCCGTCAACTGGAAGAACAGGCCCGCCGCCTGCCCGGAACCGGGACAGAAGCGGGGGATGAGGCACTGGAACAGCTCGACGGGGCCGGACGTGCCATGGACGAGGCCGCCGAAGCGCTGGAGCGTGGTGACATTGCTGACGCATTGGACCTGCAATCGGAAGCCATGGAAGCAATCCGCGAAGGCATGACACAATTGGGTGAGGCGTTGGCGCAGGAACAGGGCGCCGAACCGGGGCAAGGCCAAGCCGAAGGCGACATGGCCGAAAGCCGCCCGCTGCAAGATCCGCTTGGGCGGCAGGCCGGGAACAACGGCGCGTTCGGCTCGGATGATGGGTTGGACGGCAGCGATGATGCCCGCCAACGGGCACGCGAATTGTTGAATCTGTTGCGTGATCGCGCCGGCGAACAGGCGCGCCCAGAGATTGAGCGTGACTATTTGCGCCGTCTTCTGGATCAGTTCTGAGGGCGTTTAACCGTCCGTGCCGTCTGCGCCGACAGTCCCACCCGCCAATGATCGGGCCATATCGTCAAGCCAGAACCGCGCCGAATTCACCCCCTCCACATACCGCTCAAGCGCCGGGCCTGCTTGCGGCACGGCCTCGGTGATCTCATCTGCAAAGGCGTAAACGCCGACGCCGATGGTGCTCATAAGGATCACCAGGAGGAACCCACGCCGCACTTTTCCGCGGCGGCGATTGGTGGAGCCGAGCGTGTCCACATCCGTGGCGTCGGCCTCTTCTTCATGGCGATCCCCAGTGGCGCGCAGGGTTGAGTTGATCTCTTCAATATCAGGGAATTGCTCGCGCCGGGAGGCCGTCGCGGCGGTCGCGACGGCTGCCGCAATCTCATCGGTATCGAAAGCATCCTCTGCGCCCTCAAGCTCGGCGATGCGCCGGTTGCGGGCCGTATCTTGCGCATTATCGAGGGGCATTTCCTCTTGCTGCTCAACGGGTTCCGGCACGGCTTCGGTGCGGCGCAGGCGCGCTTCACGCTCCGCCTCTTCGCGCAGGATATCCGCCACGTCGGGGTCAATCTGGCGCCGAGCAGGTCGCTGCACCCCAGCCTGCGCCTCTGCTCCGGGCGCGCCGCTGGGGCCGGCCACCTCTACCTCTGACAGGCGTGGCTCAACAGGGGGCGGCTCAACAGGGGGTGGCGCGTCCACCTCAGGTTCCGGCGCAGCGGGTGCCTCAAACCGTCGACCGGGCTGAAACCAGGTGGTCGAGCAGTTTGAACATTGTACATCGCGCCCGCCAGCGGGAACCATGTCTTCCGCGACCTCATATCGGGCGCTGCAATTCGGGCACGTGAGCCGCATCTGTCACCGATCTCTGATCTTGGCCCCGCGAATTTGGGCCGTGGGCCAACCAGCCGCCCTGAATGGGGGCCGTTGATTGCATATTTGTGGCAAAGATTAACAATCCCGCGAGGCCTTTCCAATCCCCGTTAAATTCCAACCCATTGGCCGTTGCATCTGCGACTCAGTCTGGCACGAAGCGGGACCGGCGTGATTGCAAGTGGCGCATCAACGGTGCAAGACAGGTACAACAGCAAAAGCGTTTCGGAACAAGCTTGCGACACAAGGTTGTTCCGGGGCGCTCACAAGATTGATATGACGTGCGGCGCATCGGTTGATCCCGGCCTCAGGAATAAACCGAAACGCTACAGGCAAGGGCGCGAACTTCCATGATCGAGATGCAGGACGCCGCCTATGGCTATGGGGCAGAGCCGCTTCTGTCCGGCCTGTCACTGCATTTGGCTCCGGGGTCGTTTCACTTTCTGACTGGCCCGTCAGGCGCGGGTAAGACCACGTTCCTGAAGCTGTGTTACGCAGAGCTTTTGCCCACGGGTGGTCAAATCAGCATATTTGGCCACACGGCTACGGGCCTGTCGCGGGATGGTATCGCCGATATTCGCCAGCGGATCGGCGTGGTGCATCAGGATTGTCAGTTCCTCGACCACTTGCCACTGACTGAAAACATCGCCCTGCCCCTGACCGTGACCTCAAAAGGTGGATTGGTGCAGGAATCGAACCTGAACGAGCTGATTGGCTGGGTCGGCCTGTCAGCCCGCGCCAACGCTAAGCCGCCAGAGCTTTCAGGTGGCGAGAGACAGCGCGCAGCGCTGGCACGTGCCATCATCATGGATCCTGATCTTATCCTCGCTGACGAGCCGACCGGCAACGTCGATTGGGACATGTCCCTGCGGCTTCTGAACCTGTTGGTAGAGTTGAACAAACTCGGCAAAACAGTGGTGATCGCAACTCACGATCTGGCCCTTATCCGCGCCGCCAAGCAGCGGGTGCAAGCACGTGTCCTGCGCATTCAGGGTGGTCAGATTATCTCTGCGGGGGCTGACCTGTGAGCCTGCGGAAAGATCTTTTGGGGCTAATGCGTGGCGACAGTCAGGCGGACCGTGTGGTTCCGCGCAGCGGGCAGTCAGCCCGATTGACCCTCGCCACATCCGCCGCAATGGCATTTCTTGCCGTCTTCGCCATGGCGTTGTCCATGGCCTCGGGTCGGTTGGCCGACCGGTGGTCGGACGCGTTGGCGCAATCCTCCACCATCCGCATCTCGGCGCCGCCTGCCGAGCTTGAGGCCCAGACATGGGCGGTGCTGACAGTGTTGGAGCAAACCCCCGGCATCGAAAGCGCGCGGGCCTTAAGTGATGCCGATCAGCAAGCGCTTCTGGCACCCTGGTTTGGGCCGGACTTGCCCTTGGACGACCTGCCGATCCCGCGTTTGATAGAAATCACCGAAACCACCGATGGCTACGATGCTGATGGGCTGCGCCTACGCCTGGCGGCCGAGGCCCCCGGCGCAGTGCTGGACGATCATAGCCGCTGGCGTACACCGCTGGCTGAGGCTGCTGGTCGGTTGCGGATTCTGGGGTGGCTGGCGTTGGTCCTGATATTGGGGGCAACGGCGGCGATGGTTACGCTGGCTGCGCAAGCCGCCCTCAGTGCCAATGCACAGGTCATCCGCGTGTTGCGCCTTGTTGGCGCACGCGACAGCTATATCGCGCTGGCTTTCGTGCGCCGGTTCACTGTCCGCGCCCTCACCGGCGCTGCGGTGGGCACCGGCATCGGCCTCTTGGCGATCGCTATCTTGCCGTCCGCACGTGACACTGCGGCGATCCTGACGGGGCTCAGCTTCTCGGGCACCGGCTGGCTTTGGCCGCTGATAATCCCGCCGCTGTCCGCCGCCACGGCGTTTACCGCAACCCGCATCGCAGCTTTCCGCACACTTAGGGGCTTACAATGATCCAATGGCTTCGGTCTTTGCTGCATATCGTGCAGATGTATGTGGCCATGCTGGTCGTCGCGATTGTGTTCTTCCCGTTTGCGGTCCTTAGCGCGGCCGGTGCCCATGCTGCATGCCACGCCTTTTGCCGTTGGGTGTTCTGGACCCTTGGCTGGATGGTTGGCCTGAAGTGCGAAATTCGAGGCACGCCGCCAGTCGGTGAGGTGATGATCGCCGCCAAACACCAGAGCTTTATGGACGTGATGGCGATCTACAATGCCGTTCCCCGTGGCAAATTCATCATAAAGCGACAGTTGATGTTCGCCCCGATCCTTGGCCAATACGGCCTGCGCATTGGCTGCGTTCCGGTTAACCGGGGCAAGCGTGGAACGGCGATCAAGAAGATGCTGACGGATGTGCGCAACGGAAAGCAACAGGGCGGGCAGCTGATCATTTACCCACAGGGCACCCGTATCGCCCCCGGTGTGAAAGCCCCCTACAAAGCCGGTACAGGCGCGCTTTATGACCAGCTTGGCCAGCCCTGTGTGCCGGTTGCAACCAATGTCGGCGTGTTCTGGCCCAAGCACGGGATCACCCGCAAACCGGGTGTGGCTGTGGTGGAGTTTTTGCCTCAGATCGCGCCGGGGATGGCACCCAAAGCCTTCATGGCCCACCTTGAAGACACGATAGAGACGGCCAGTAACGCGCTTCTGGTTGAAGCCGGATTCAGGGAGAGCATTGATGAAAACGCTGACTGACATCGAAGCGTTGGAGGCCCTTTATGGACCTGCGATGGAGGCCGCGATCACCAAAGTCACCCAGCGCGTAACCCCGCTTTATCACCGCTGGATTGAGGCTTCCCGGTTTCTGATCCTGTCAACCGTGGGCCCGGAAGGCACCGATGCAACCCCTCGTGGCGACGATGGGCCAGTGGTCCGCATCGTGGACGACAACACGATCTGGTTGCCTGACTGGCGCGGCAACAACCGCATCGACAATTTGCGAAACATCGTGCGAGACGGGCGTGTGTCGCTGATGTTCATGGTGCCCGGCGCAAACAACGTGGTGCGGGTGAATGGCACGGCGGTTGTCAGTGACGATCCGCAGGTCACAGCGACATTCGAGCAACGCGGAAAACACCCGAAAACGGTGATCGTAATTCACGTGGGTGAGGTCTACTTCCAGTGCGCCAAGGCGCTGCTGCGGTCCGGGCTTTGGACCCGCAATGATTCAGACGGCCTGCCAAGCGCCGGGGATTTTTTGAAAGCCATACACGAGGGTTTTGACGGCGAAAGCTACGATGCGGGTTACGCCGAAAACGCCAAAGGGCGGATGTGGTAAAAGCTCTGGCATCTTGCCTGTTTCTTGTCGGCCTTGTCACCGGTCTGGCGGCAGGGTTTGTCTTCTTTGCCGCGCTTTCGGATTGGCGGTCCCGCGGATGCCCCGGCGCGGCCCAATGTTCTGACGCCGTCAGCGTCATGGTGCTGACCGCCTGTGCAATTCTGGCCGCAATGATCATGATCTTTGCCGCGATTGTGTTCGCGCGGCGCTAGGGCCTATGCCGAATAGGCGAAACGGGTTTCGGATAATCCTGCGCGCAGAATAACAGCGACAGCGGCGCAGTTGGATCAGATCAGGGTTTGGCCGCGTCAGGCCGCCAAACCCTTGGCCCCGATATCGAGGAATTTGCGGCGACGGCTTGCGATCAGCGCATCACGATCCACGTCGCCGACTTCGGCCAGCATCGTGGTGATAGCCTTGCCCACACTGGCGATGGTTGCCTGCTTGTCCCGTTGCGCGCCGCCAAGTGGCTCGTCAATGACCACATCACACACACCCAGTTTATACAAATCTTGCGCCGTCAGACGCAGCGCCTCTGCCGCTTCGCGCATCTTCTCGGAGTCTTTCCACAGGATCGAGGCGCAGCCTTCGGGGCTGATAACGGAATAAACCGAGTGCTCCAACATGGCGAGGCGATCCGCAGTGGCAAACGCAACCGCGCCGCCAGAGCCACCCTCACCGATGATGACGGAAATCAGCGGCACACCGATCTGCAAACACTTCTCGGTTGTACGTGCAATAGCCTCGGACTGGCCACGTTCCTCGGCACCTTTGCCGGGATAGGCGCCTGGAGTGTCGACCAACGTAATGACGGGTAAGTTGAATCGGTCAGCCAGATCCATCAGGCGCACCGCTTTTCGGTAGCCTTCGGGCCGCGCCATGCCAAAGTTGCGTTCAATCCGGGTTTTGGTGTCATGACCCTTTTCATGGCCGATGACGACAACAGGTGTGTCGTCGAACCGTGCCAAGCCGCCCATGATCGCGTGATCATCGGCAAAATTCCGGTCACCTGCAAGCGGCGTGTATTCGGAAAACAACACCTCAATATAGTCTTTGCAGTGGGGGCGTTGCGCGTGCCGCGCGACCTGGCATTTCCGCCAAGGGGTCAGGTTCTTGTAAATTTCGTGCAGCATATCGGCCGCTTTTTTGTCGAGCGCTGCCGCTTGATCTGCAACATCCATCCCCTCTTCCCGGCGCGCCATGGCGCGCAGTTCTTCGGCTTTGCCTTCAATCTCGGCAAGGGGTTTTTCGAAATCGAGGTAGTTCATCACGCGTCTTTCTGCATCGTGGACCGACGTCTAGGTATATGATGCGCAGATACGCGGATGCAACTCGGCAGATGGTCAGGCCCTGGCGCGGTTTGGCGCTCAGGTCCGACTTCGGCTTCGGCTCCGGCTTCGGCAAATCAAAAACTCGGCCTTTGCGAAAAGAACGTCATGCACGTCCGGATTGAACAGGCGGGCCCGCTGCACAAACGACATTTCACCCGGAGGTTTGAACGAAAACCGCACGCGGGCGCTGCGTCTGCGCCAATCCGGTTGTGTTTCCAATGCGGCGGTTTCAGTGACACGCTGGAATTCCGCCGGGTCAGTTGCATCAATCACCGTCAGATGGATCAGGCCATCATAAGCCGCTCCAGCCTTGGCAGAGGTCAAAGCCTGGCGCAGATCAGATTTTATCCGATTGATGTGATCCAGCTCATTTTTGCTGATCGGGATCAGAATTCGACCGTCCGCACAGGATCCGGCAAGCTCCGAATACTCCAGATGCGCGGACAGCAATTCCCGGTCCACCACTGGGTTCACAGATTTTCGGACACGCCCAAATACCGATGGCCAGAAGGCGGATTCCAACTTGATCGACAGGAAACCTGCATAGGTTCCAAACGAACGCGCAGCGTAGGCGTTCATGAGCTCCCGGACAAAGGCGGGGCCGGTCAGCAGGCCCGTCGCGGGATCCCGCGTTATCGCGGCAGCCATGTGGTTTTCCTGAAGGATGCGCCGGTTTTCCCGTTCCAACAAGGCACCGATCAAAGGAATGGCGATCAGGTTCATCGCCAGTATTGGGCCGGCAGCAGTTGTGAAAAACCACACAGCAATGTCATTGGGAAGCGCCAATCCAGCCAACAGATGGGCCGACATTGCGATTGCCAGCAACATCAATACGCTGAAGTTGCGTTCCTCAAGATGTGCTGTCTTTCGCGCCCAGATCATACCCGCCAAACCCGCAAGAACCATTCCCCACATCCCCGAGGTGGCACCGACACCGCCGATCCCATACCCCGTGGCCAACGCGATAACGAGGCACGGAACAAGGCCCCGCCATCCCAGAAAAGCGCCCGAAAGGGCGATAGGGATATTGCGAAGGTCAATAATAAAGCCGTCAAAAGGTTCCAGCGGTCGGTGCATTTGCACCAAAGCCATCAGGCCAAAGAGGACCCCCAGGACAATCGGGGCAAGTGCGGCACCAACGAACTTGCGCCGCATAACGCCGTAGCTTTCCGCAAGAAGGGCCGTCACAGCCAGAGCCGCCGCTATATCAACAAAGACAGAATACCCCATCACCCGACCCCAAAATCACCCGTTTGAGCCCAGGGTATGCGGCGGCACCTACTCGACAGTTAACGTGCCCTGACTAACCCGCGATCATTTGAGCCTGTTTGACGATGACTTCCGCCTGTTTGATCGTAGCGATGTCCACCAGACGCCCCTTATACACGGTTGCGCCAGCGCCTTCCGCTTTGGCCTTCTCCATGGCGGCAAGGATCTCCTGCGCCTCGCTGACCGCTTGCTCGGACGGGGTGAAGACCTCATTTGCGATAGCGACTTGCCTGGGATGGATCGCCCATTTGCCAACCATACCCAAGGTCACCGACCGCCTTGCCTGAGCGCGGAACCCTTCGTCGTCCGAAAAGTCGCCAAACGGCCCGTCCACCGGCAGCACACCGTGGGTACGACAAGCGGCAACAATTGCGGTTTGTGCCCAATGCCACGGATCAGACCAATGTTTCACACCGTCATGGAGCATATAATAGTTCTCCTGGGTGCCACCGATCCCGGTGGTCTGCATCCCCATAGACGCCGCAAAATCCGCCGCCCCAAGGCTCATCGCCTGCATTCGGGGTGAGGCGGCGGCGATCTCTTCCACATGGGCAATACCCGCCGCACTTTCGATGATGACCTCAAAACCGATAGGTTTGGTACGCCCCTTTGCAGCTTCAATCGCGCTGACCAGCGCATCGACGGCGTAGATATCCGAGGCACAGCCAACCTTGGGGATCATGATGATGTCGAGGCGGGGCGTGTCGGCCTCCAGCAACTCAACCACATCGCGGTACCAATAAGGTGTGTCGAGACCATTGATCCGCACACTCAACGTCTTTTCACCCCAGTTGATATCCTTGATCGCCGCAATGATATTGGCGCGCGCCTGTGGCTTGTCGTCTGGCGCAACCGAATCCTCTAGATCGAGGTTGATCACATCCGCCGCGGACGCCGCCATTTTCTCGAAAATCTGTGGGCGAGAGCCGGGGCCAAACAGTTGACAGCGGTTGGGGCGGGCAATCGGGGCAGGTTGAACGCGGAAGCTCATGGGGACCTCACGAAAGGAAATTGCGCAATGCATTGCGTGAGGGGTAAATTATTGCGCAGCGGCGTGCAAGTGCTGCACCGCGGCAAATGTGGTCCTACCGATCACGCCGGTTCCGTGTGCGTTTCTTGCTGGCGTATTCCGTTGGGATCAAAATCAGGGCCGCCGCCGAGCCGATCACCGCGTCAATCCCCGGTGAGCCTAGGCTGAACCCGAAAAGCGAGCGGATGAAATAGAGCACCAAGACCGCACCCCACGCGATGAAGACGGATGGAATGATGCCATTGTGGGTCCAGCCCCACTTTTCAAACAGGAAAGCCACAACCCCTGCGAGCATCAAAGATCCGAAGAATGAAAACAGGATCATATGTGTTCTCCAATATCGCGGCCCGCAGGACGCTTTAACCCAAAACCGTTCCCGGCGCGATACGTGCGCCCAAAAGGTAGTCCTTTGTGTCCATCGCGCCTTTGCCTTCCGGCTGG
Source organism: Roseicyclus sp. (assembly GCA_016763475.1). GTDB lineage: Bacteria > Pseudomonadota > Alphaproteobacteria > Rhodobacterales > Rhodobacteraceae > Gymnodinialimonas. The sequence goes on along the minus strand of JAESTV010000021.1, from coordinate 10,205 downwards.
ACACGTGTGACCTCAACGGCACCTTCGCCGCAGGCAATTGTCAAGCCGAGCACCACTGTTCCCGGTTCGCCGCTGCCGCTAGTCACCCGGCTGGACAGCAGCTTAAGCCGCTTGCCACCCGCCATGGTCCAGGCGCCCGGAAACGGTGACAGGCCAAGGATCTGCCTATTGATATGGGATGCGGATGCACCCCAATCCAGCTTTGCCTCGGATTTTTCAATCTTTGCGGCATAGGTGACACCCTCAACCGGCTGCGGCACGGGGGTCAGCTGATCCAATTGCGCCAACGCCTCAACAATTGCAGTTGCGCCAAGCGCGGACAGGCGATCATGAAGCGCGCCAGCCGTCTCCTCCGGCCCAATCTGAACCTCGTGGCGCGACAGCACCGGGCCGGTATCAAGCCCGGCCTCCATCTGCATGATGCACACACCCGTGTTGGCATCCCCCGCCATGATCGCCCGCTGGATCGGCGCGGCACCACGCCAGCGCGGCAGCAGCGAGGCATGGATATTCAGGCAGCCCCGTGTGGGCGCATCCAAAATCACCTGCGGCAGGATCAGGCCGTAGGCCACAACGACGGCAGCATCAGCATTTAGCGCCGCAAAATCCGTCTGTGCCCCAGCGTCCTTCAAGCTGACCGGATGGCGCACCGGAAGGCCCAGCGCCTCAGCCCGCGCCTGCACCGGGCTTGGCCGGTCCTTTTTACCACGCCCCGCCGGGCGGGGTGGTTGGGAATAGACAGCGGCAATGTCATGGCCCGCCTCCACCAGCGCATCCAGCACCGGGACGGAGAAATCGGGCGTTCCCATGAAGATGAGGCGCATGGCTTCCTCGGCGCTTGGGGTCAGGTGCCGCTGATCTAGCAGGTCACCCCCGCGCCCGCCATGGGGCCGGCGAAAAGCGGCAGAGAGGGCGGCGAACAGGGCGAGCGGGCGTATGGGTGATGCAAACGCGCTTGTTCTCAGGCGTCCACACCGATCTGGAGCAATTCCGGTCCAGCCAGAATCGAAAATTCACCCAGCCCCGCGAAGCGAGGTTTGCAAAACATGGGCGTTAGGGGCGTATCGGTGAATACAACTGGACAGGAAATGCCCTAAGCCTTGCGGGCTTTCTTGATCAGCATGTCACGTTTCACTTTGCTGAGCCGGTCAAAATACATCCGCCCCGCAAGGTGGTCGATCTGGTGCTGCACAGAGGTCGCCCACAGCCCTGAAAATTCCTGCCGTACGCGCATTCCAAAGTGATCGGTGAACGCCACGGTGACCTGCGCGGGGCGGGTAATCCTGGCGCTGACCCCGGGGAGGTTGGGGCTGCCTTCCGGGTGAACATTGATGTCGTCCGACACATTCACAATCTGTGGATCGGCCATGCGCACGGCGCAGCCACGCGTGTCACTGGCATCCACCACCGCCAGACCAAGCATCACACCGATCTGCGGCGCGGCAAGGCCGACACCCGGCATCTTCTCCATTGTGTCGATCATATCGTCCCAGATTGCGCGGTGCAGATCCGTAATCGTGCCAACCGGCGCCGCTGCTGTGCGCAGGCGCTTGTCTGGCCATGGGATAAAGGGCTTAACCGGCATATTGGGCCTCCAATGTGGCGCGGCGTTCCGGTGGTTGGTGGTCGAAGATCACCCGGCCATTGAGGTGATCCAACTCATGTTGAACACATCGCGCCAGAACACCATCGAAGGACAATCCTTTGGGCTGCCAGTCAGGTGTCTCCCACTGCAACTGCACAGATTGCGGGCGATCCACGGGCATCGGAACGCCGGGGATCGAAAGGCACTGCTCTTCCATGGTGCAGATGTCTGTGTCGCCGCCTTGGACCAGTCGCGGGTTGATGAACACACGCGGGTCCGGCGTTGCCTCTTTCCAACTCACATCCACCACAAAAACCCGGCGCAACACACCAATTTGCGGCGCCGCAAGGCCACGCCCATTGGCCGCATACATGCTGTCAAAGAGATCCTCGATCAAACCGGCCAATGCCGGATCCCCCGAAACGAAAGGGTCGCAGACCTGCGTCAATCGCGGGTCAGGCCACAACAGGATTGGCCTGACGCTCACATCTGTTCCCGCGCGCGGTCACGTTTCAGCTTCACCATCTTGCGGGTAATCAACTGCCGCTTCAGCGCACTGAGATAATCAATGAACAACTTACCTTCGAGGTGGTCAATCTCGTGCTGGATACAGGTGGCCCACAGGCCATCGAAGGTCTCTTCGCGCGACGCTCCGTTGGGGTCGACCCAACCCACGGTTACGGCCTCGGGGCGGGTCACGTCGGCGTAGACCTCCGGGATCGACAGGCAGCCTTCCTCATAGGTGCTCACCTCGTCCGAGGATGCAATGACGTACGGATTGAACATCGCCAATGGGCGCGGAGCGGCGCCCTCCTCCTTCACGCAATCCAGCACAATCAACCGGGTCGCAACTCCAAGCTGCGGCGCGGCAAGGCCAATGCCCGGCGCGTCGTACATGGTTGCCAACATGTCGTCGGCCAATAGCCGCAAGCCATCTGACAGGTCCGTAACCGGCTCGGCCACCTTTTTCAGGCGTGGATCAGGGTGAATCAGGATCGGTAACTTCATGGCCGCTCATGTAGGCGATCGACACACATCCTGCAACGCGGTTTGGCAAAGGGTTGCAACCGGAGCAGGGCGCGATAGTTTCGAACAAAACCTCGGAGGCACCATGGATTTCGACAGCATTCTCGACCAACGCGCGGCATTTAACCACAAATGGGTCGCATTACCCAAAGATGCGGGCGCCGATGGCGAAACCGGAATTGCGATGTCGGTGGCCGACAGCGATTTCCGCACCGCGCCAGTGGTGCTGGATGCGGTCGGCGCAATGGTCGAACATGGGTGTTTTCCCTACGGCGCGGATTGGGACGGGTATACCAGGGCAGTGGCCGAATGGCAGGGCCATCGCCACAGCTGGGATGTTGACCCGGACTGGATCGTCTCGACTCAAGGGCTGGGGCACGGCATTGCCATGTGCATCAACACCTGGTCCGAGCCGGGGGATGGCGTGTGTTATTTCACCCCGGTCTATCACGAGTTCCGCCTGAAAACCCTGCGGACCGAGCGACGTCCGGTTGAGTTGCCGCTACGGTTGGAGAATGGCCGGTACGAGCTGGACCTCGACGCCGCCGCTGCTGCACTTGATCCCGGCGTAAAGATTTTGCTGTTCTGCGCGCCGCAAAACCCGTCTGGCCGGGTCTGGAGCGCCGGGGAAATGCGTGCGGTGGCAGAGTTCGCCGAAGCCCATGATCTGATCCTGGTTTCAGACGAAGTACATGCCGATCTGATCTATCCCGGCGCAACACATATCCCGATGGATATCGCGGCTCCGGCGCAACGCGATCGCACCCTGACCGCCACTGCGGCGTCCAAGTCGTTCAATCTTGCAGGCCTTCGGGCCGGGCAAATGATCATCCCGGATGAAACCCTGCGCACCGCTTACCAGCGCAGCCTGCGGATGTCAGATTATGGACCGGGCACGGTCGGGGCCGTTGCAACGATGGCGGCCTACACACCGGAAGGCGAGACATGGCTGAAGGCGCAGATCGCCTATCTCGATGACAACCGTGCTGTTTTCGACGCCGGGATCAACGCCATCCCCGGACTTCACTCGATGCGGCTGGAATCGACATTTCTTGCATGGGTGGACTTTTCGGGCACCGGCATGACCCCCGAAGAGATCGCTACGCGCATCCGCGACGATGCGAAAATCGCTGTCGGCGCCGGTCCGGAGTTCGGCAAGGGTGGCGAATTGTGGAGCCGTTTCAATTTCGCCATGCCTCGGGTGCGGATCGAAGATGCCGTGGCCCGCATGCAGGCGGCGTTTGGCGATCTGCAATAGAGGCTACGGCCCTGCGATCAACTCGGCCTCATCCCGAGGCCGAGGGTCCATCCCTCCTCGGAATCCCCCTCACGCAACATCGCGGCAAGCCGCTACAGCGGCATGGCGGGTGCGGTAATACTCAGGTGTTGTGCAGCCATCCCGCGCTACCTCACGCTACCCCGCGCTACCTCGGTGAAAACCGAGACTTTGGTGGGTTTGGCTGGCAACGGCTTGGGTCGAACGGGCCGAGCGACCATGATGATGGTCTGAAACCTGCTCATGCCAACCATGCCTCGGCCTGTTCCAGGTCCTCTCGTGTGTTGACGTTGAAAAATGCAGGTGGAACCGACTCAGGAAAAGGCACCGCTGCGTATCCTGCCGTTTCAGACCAGGCCGTCACCTTGCGTGCCCCTGCCGCCAGCGCGGCGCGCAGGTCATCAGCCAGCGACACATCCCACAGGGCGGTTGTCGCATGTAACCCATCATCGGTTCGGGCGATCACAATCGGGCCGACCTGCATTGCCAATCGCGCGCACAGGTCACCCGGCAGAAACGGGGTATCAACGGCCACAGTCATTACCCGTTTGGCCCCTTGCCTGCTTGCCCAATCCATCGCCGCCAGAACACCGCCAAGGGGCCCCTGCCCCGGTACGTCATCTGCGATGACCGGCATTGAGCCAAAGCTCCCTACGCCATTGACAACAACAGCCGCCACCTGCGGTGCAACCCGATCATACACGTGCCGCCACAGCGGCCTCCCGGCCAACAGCACCTGTGCCTTGTCGCCGCCAATTCGCAGCCCCTGACCACCCGCCAAAATCACTGCCGGGATCACAGAAGGGGCCACAGAAGAGACCGTCGAAGGGGTGATCGTGTCCTGCAATTGCATCCGTCGTGTTCCGCCTCTAACCATAGCCGCACTCGGGGATACTGACGCGTCATGGCAATCGACACCACCTCTCGCAAGGCATTCTGGCGCGGTGCCCGCGATTGCGGACCATTTGTGCTTGTTGCCGTGCCGTTCGGCCTGCTGTTCGGCGTCATCGGCACGGAAGCTGGCCTGAACATCGCGCAGGTCATGGGGTTTTCCATTGTCGTTATCGCGGGTGCGGCGCAGCTTACCGCGCTACAGCTTTTGCTGGACCAGGCACCCACAATCATCGTGCTTCTGTCGGCTATTGCGGTGAACCTGCGCATGGCGATGTATTCCGCCGCCCTTGCCTCCCATCTGGGGGCTGCCCCGCTGTGGAAACGCGCGCTGGTGGCTTACATGAACATGGATCAGACCTACGCCGTCTCGGTTGTGGAATTTGAGGCCAAGCCAGAACTTACCCTGACCGAGAGGCTCGGATATTTCTTTGGCACCTGTCTGCCAATTGTGCCCACCTGGTATGCCGCAACCCTTGCGGGTGCGCTTCTTGGGCAATCAGTTCCAGGCGATTGGGGTATCGAATTTGTGGTGCCGATTGCGTTCCTGTCGTTGGTTGCCCCCGCCTTGCGCACGCTGGCGCATATTGCGGCACTGGTGACCTCCGTTGTGTTGGCGATTGTGTTCGTGGGCCTGCCCTACAACCTCGGCCTGATGCCCGCAGGTATTGGCGCGATGATTGTCGGGGCTGAGGTGGAACGCAGGATGGGTCAGCCATGATCGGGTGGAGCGCGGGGCAAATATGGCTCATCATTATTGTCCTTGGACTGGCCACTTTCGCCATTCGCTTCTCGTTTCTGGGGCTGATTGGGGACCGCAAACTGCCCGATTGGATGTTGCGCCACTTGCGCTATACCCCCGTTGCAATCTTACCGGCGCTGGTCACCCCGGCGATCCTCTGGCCCGAGGTCACAGGGGGCCAGATCAGCACAACACATCTGCTGGCCGCAGCCGCAACATTGGGCATCGGGTATTGGCGCAAGAACAGCGCCTTTGGCATTGCAGCCGGGAGTGCGACGTTCCTGCTGCTGAATGCGTTGATCTAGACCGGCAGGGCCGTTGTCTTGAACACCGTCTTCAGGGCAAAACTCGACTGCATCTGTGCCACACCCGGCAATCGGGACAGATGTTGGCGATGGATGCGGGCAAAATCTTCGCTGTCACGGGCCACAACCTTCAGCAGGTAGTCCGCCGTCCCGGCCATCAGGTGACATTCCAGAACGTCAGGAACCCGCGCCACGGCCTTCTCGAAGGCATCGAGGATCTGGTTCGATTGACCTTGCAGTTTGATTTCCACAAACACCGTTGTGACCCGCCCCACCGCGCGCGGGTTCACCAGCGCCACATAGTCACGGATCACACCTGATGCCTCAAGCCGCTGAACCCGCCGGTGACAGGCGGACGGGGACAGGTTTACACGCTCCGACATCTCCGCATGGGTCATGCGCCCCTGGCGCTGCAACGCACGCAGGATAGAGACATCCATATCGTCCAGATCAACCTCAGCGGTGATTTCTCGTGGCATCTCCACCTCCAGCGCACATTTCATGCAGAGTCATGACTCAACACGGGCAAACTATCAAAGAAATTCCACCTTTGCAGGCGTATTCCCCACGTAAGAGAGATTCCATATTTCCGGGAGGAACACCTATGCACATTGGATGCCCCAAAGAGATCAAGCCGCAGGAATTTCGCGTTGGCCTGACGCCAGCCGCCGCACGTGAAGCGGTTGTCCACGGCCATCACGTCACCATTCAGACCGGCGCCGGTGAAGGCGCGGGTTTCACCGACGATGATTACCGCGCCATTGGTGCCGATATCGCGGACACAGCCGAGGCGATCTTTGCTGAGGCTGAGTTGGTGGTGAAGGTCAAGGAACCCCAAGCGGTTGAGCGGGCGCAATTGCGCGAAGGCCAGATCCTGTTCACCTACCTGCACCTTGCCCCCGATCTTGCGCAGACCAAAGATCTGCTGGCTAGCGGCGTCACCGCAATTGCCTATGAGACGGTCACAGACCGCAACGGCGGCTTGCCCCTTCTGGCCCCGATGTCCGAAGTTGCCGGACGTCTGGCGCCTCAGGTCGGGTCGTGGGCGTTACAGAAGGCCAATGGCGGGCGCGGTGTTCTGATGGGCGGCGTTCCGGGTGTTGGCCCCGCCGAGGTTATGGTGATTGGTGGCGGTGTCGTCGGCACACAAGCCGCACGGATTGCAGCAGGTATGGGCGCGGATGTGACCATCCTCGACCGGTCGCTGCCGCGGCTGCGTTACCTGGACGACGCCTATCGCGGCGTGTTCAAGACCCGTTACGCCAGCGCTGATGCGACGGCACAGATGATCACCTCAGCAGATATGGTGATCGGCGCGGTGCTGATCCCCGGTGCCGCCGCGCCGAAGCTGGTGACAAAAGCGCAGCTGTCCACGATGAAGCCCGGCGCGGTGATTGTTGATGTCGCCATTGACCAGGGCGGTTGCTTTGAAACCTCAAAAGCCACCACCCACCAAGACCCGATCTACGAGGTTGATGGCATTGTGCACTACTGTGTTGCCAACATGCCCGGCGCGGTTGCGCGTACATCCACTCTGGCGCTTGGCAACGCCACAATGCCTTTGATGCTGGCATTGGCTGACAAAGGTTGGAAACAGGCCTGCACAGATGATCCTCATCTGCTGGAGGGGCTGAATACCCACGCGGGTAAATTGACCAACCGTCCTGTGGGAATGGCACTGGGAATTGACGTGTTGTCACCAGCGCTGGCGGCGAAGAGCTGATCCAGCAACCAGTCCGGGGGCGAGGGCCGGGGCGGGCGGGGTGTTGGTTGGGCTACAGCCTGATCTGAACCTCGCCCTCGCCCTCGCCCTCGCCCTCGCTCACTGAGGCGAAACCTTGCGGCAAGGCAACAGCAGCCGCAATTACACAAACCTGCCTTCAGGTCGTCCGATCATTCAGTCTCCGGCCTGATCGTAATGACCGCACGAACAATGCAACGCGCCTCAAGGGCGGGCACAAAATGGCCCGCCTCCGGATCGGAGACGGGCCGCTTCACTATCTTTTTAACATCCGGCCTTTTTAACATCCGGCCTTTGCGACATCAGGCCTTTGCTTTTAGCGCATCGCGGATCTCGGTCAGAAGCTCCTCTGCGGTGGGGCCCTTGGGCTCTTCTGCGGCGGGGGCTTCCTCTTCCTTCTCAGCGGCATCTTTCACCCGATTGACCATCTTCACCAACATGAACACCACAAACGCAATGATCACAAAGTTGATGATCGCCATGATGAACGCACCGTAAGCAAAGACCGAAGCCCCGGCCTCTCGTGCTGCATCCAGCGACGCACCCGCCGGCACCTCACCAGCCAAAACGGCATAAGTGTTGGTGAAATCAGCACCACCCGACACAAGACCAATGATCGGATTGATCAAATCACCCACAAGTGAGGTGACGATCGCCGTGAAGGCCGCGCCGATAATGATACCAACAGCCATGTCCATGACATTGCCTTTGGCGATGAAATCTTTGAATTCTTTAACCATTATATCTGTCCACCCAGTTTCATTCCGTTCCTCGGGGAGGTCTTTTGCGCGCTTGCGCACACCACCCCCTCTCGCCACAGCAGAAAGCGCAGCCTGGCAGGCCGTGGCAAGGGGAGATAATTTCCGAGCGTAGCATTTCGCACCGAGGGTCCCGATGAGTTCCGTCACTGATTTCCCCATCAACACCCGCTGGCCTGCCGAAGACCCGTCAGTCATCCAGCTTTATTCCTCCCCAACTCCAAACGGTGTGAAAGTCTCCATAGCGCTGGAAGAGATGGGGCTGGCCTACGAGACGCACCTCGTCACGCTGTCGGATTCCGACGTCAAAAGCGCCGAGTTCCTCAGCCTGAACCCCAACAACAAGATCCCCGCGATTATCGACCCGAATGGCCCCGGCGGCGCACCAATTGCCTTGTGGGAATCCGGCGCGATCCTGATCTATCTCGGCGAAAAGTCGGGCCAGTTGTTGGGCGCAAGCGCGGCTGACAAATATCAGGTCATCAAATGGGTGATGTTCCAGATGGGTGGCCTTGGCCCGATGCTGGGGCAGCTTGGCTACTTCTCGAAATTCGCCGGGGCCGAGATCGAAGACCCCCGCCCGAAGGCGCGATACGTAGCCGAGGCAAAACGCCTTTTGGCGGTGCTGGATGGTGAATTGGCTGATCGCAACTGGATCGCGGGTGATTATTCCATCGCCGACATTGCAATTGCGCCTTGGCTGAAGGCGCTGGATTATTACGGCACCAAGGATGTGGCAGGCTGGAGCGAGCTGAAAAACCTACCCGCCTATTTGGATCGTTTCCTGGCCCGCGCAGCGGTGCAAAAAGGATTGCTGACACCGCCCCCACCTGAGGTCTGAGGTTGTGGGGCGGGGGCGAGGGCGGAATTCAGCCCGCCCTCCTTGCGGTGCCGGACGTGGCCTGTCAGCCGGGCAAGTTGCCGGTCAAAACATACCGCAGGATCTGCACAACCTGCTCCGGCTGTTCCGCCACGGCCAGGGCGGCTGCGTGAACCTCTTTCAGCGGATGTTGATGCTCGGGCATCGACAGCACAATCAACGGCTTGCCTGACGCATTGGCATACCCCGCATCAAACGCCGCGTTCCACTGTTTGTACTGCTCTCCAAAGCGCACCACGACCACGTCCGCATTCTCAATCCCGGTGCGGGTGCGGATTGCGTTGAGCATCGCCCCTTTATGGTCGTGCCAGAACTTGTTTGGCTCCGCCCCAAGGATCGCCACACCACAATCGTCGCTGGCACCATGATCGGTCACCGGGCCGGAGAACGTAATATCCAACCCCTCAGCCGCCGCTACAATCCGCTCACGCCAATCGGTATGGATTTCGCCGGACAAATATACTTTCATCGGGATATTCCTTTCTGATGAGGTCCTGAGGGCAGGTTACCCGCGCAACGTGCCACCTGTGGCTTTGCCGACCTTTTCGACGATCTTGGCGGCAACAGCCTCAATCTCCTCCTCGGTCAGGGTTTTATCCTTCGGCTGTATCCGCACGGCCAGAGCGATAGATTTTTGCCCGTCGCCAAGGGAGCCGCCGACAAATTCATCAAACACCCGTACATCCGCGATCAGAGCTTTGTCCGCCCCGGCAGCCGCGTTCACCAGATCAATCGACGCAACGTCTGCGGCGACCACAAACGCAAAATCCCGCTCAACCGCTTGCAGGTCCGACATCGTCACGGCGCCACGGCTGGCATTTGTTTTACGGGGCATCGGAACCTCCGCCGGGAAAATTGTGAACGCCATTGCAGGGCCTTTGACATCCATCGCGGCCAGCACTTTCGGATGCACCTCACCAAAGATGCCAAGCACCTTTTTCGGCCCAAGGCAGATCATCCCGTGACGGCCCGGATGCCACCAGTCCCGCGCCCCGCGCAGG
>JAESTV010000020.1 GCA_016763475.1 Roseicyclus sp. | reverse complement strand
GGCGGGCGACCTGGCATGATTTCAGGCGCAACGGGCGCTTTGGCGGTGGTGATGGTCAGCCTGGTGGCGATTCATGGCGTTGAATACCTGTTCGCGACGGTTGTTTTGATGGGTTTGATCCAGATCACCGTGGGTGTGTTGAAATGGGGCAAATTTATCCGCCTTGTACCGCATCCGGTCATGCTTGGGTTCGTCAACGGGCTGGCGATTGTGATTTTCCTGGCGCAGCTGGGGCAATTTCAGGTGCCCGGAACAGCTGAGGCGGCGGGCCACGGCATGGCCAGCGGTGAATGGTTAACCGGCATGCCGATGGCCACGATGTTGGTGCTGGTGGTGCTGACGATGGGGATCATCTGGGTGATGCCCAAACTGACCCTGGCGTTTCCCGCACCATTGGCGGGCATCGCGATCACAGCGGCGATTGTGCTGATCTTCGGCCTCGACGTGCCACGGGTGGGAGATTTGGCCTCAATCCAGGGCGGCTTGCCGCAGTTCCACATTCCCGCCGTGCCACTGACGTGGGAGACATTCCAGATTATCCTGCCGTTCGCCCTGATCCTGTCGGCGATTGGCCTGATCGAAAGCCTTCTGACCCTCAACCTTGTGGGTGAGATCACCGGCGGAAAAGGCGGCGCGTCGCAGGAATGTGTCGCCCAGGGCGTTGCCAACACAGTCACCGGATTTTTCGGCGGCATGGGTGGGTGTGCGATGATTGGTCAGTCGATGATCAACGTGAAGTCCGGCGCGCGGACCCGTGTGGCGGGTATTGCGGCGGCGCTGTTTTTGTTGTCGTTCATCCTTGTCGGCTCCTCCTTGATCGAGCAAATCCCGCTGGCCGCGTTGGTGGGTGTGATGTTCATGGTCGTTATCGGGACCTTCGCGTGGAACTCGCTGAAAATCATAACGAAAGTGCCGCTGACGGATGCCGTGGTGATTGTGTTGGTGACGGTTGTGACCGTGGCCACGGACCTTGCGACGGCTGTGGTTGTGGGTGTCATCGTCTCTGCGTTGGCTTACGCTTGGCAGAACGCAACACGGATTTCAGCAATATCCCACGTGACCGACGATGGGACACGAGTCTACCAGGTGACCGGCCCGTTGTTCTTCGGGTCTGCCGAGGGCTTTGGCGAGTTGTTCAACCCCGAAGAAGACCCCGACGTGGTGGTTGTGGATTTCGCCGAAAGCCGGGTGGCGGATCAATCAGCCTTACAGGCAATCGAGAAGCTGGCGGGACAATATGAGGCGGCTGGCAAGAAGATCGAGCTGCGCCACCTGACACGTGATTGCCATGCGTTGCTGCAAAAGGCGGGCCATTTGGTGATCGATAGTGACGATGACCCAGATTACGAGATTGCCACAGACTACTCGGTCAGGACCGGGATTTTCGGCGACCACTGAGCGCGTGGCTGAGCGGCGGGGTGTCGGGCACGGGAGCGCCCGCACACGTTAGGTTTCGCCGGGACGGTTGAGGGAGAAGACCTCACGGATCACCGAATAATCACGATATCCCAGACGGGTGAGCGGGTTAAATCGGGTGACGTCGAAGAGGCCGTCTGACAGGCAATCTTCACGGATGTGAACGCCCACAACCTCGCCAAACACCGCGAAGTTATGGGCGCCTTCCAGAGGTACAATCTGGGTCAGGCGGCATTCGAGGTTGGCTGGTGCATTGGCGACCCGCGAACAGGCGATCTCGGCACACTCGGCGCGGGGGATGTCGGCACGGGTGAACTCATCTTCCTCTTTCGGCCACGGGCCAGAGGTTTCATTCATCACCTCACGCGCCGCGTACTCCACAATATTCACACAAAACACGCCGGTTTCGCGGATGTTGGCAACACTGTCTTTGGTGTCGCCGCGATCCGGTTTGGCGGAGGTGGATGAGAACATCACCTGAGGTGGCGTATAGGCGACGGCGTTGAAGAACGAATACGGCGCGAGGTTTTCTGCGCCCCCTGCCCCACGTGTCGAGATCCAACCGATGGGCCGGGGTGAGATGATGGCGTTAAACGGGTTGTGGGGCAGGCCGTGGCCATCTTCTGGGCGGTAATACATTGGCGGGTTTTCCCCTTTCTGCGTGGTTTTGCAAAGGACTAGCCTCGTGTTACGCCCGTGACCAGAGGGTAGGACCAAAGGCAGAGGGACAAAGGGCGGCATGTACACGCTTTCCCGTGAGACATTGGACGAAGGGCCGGAGGTTGAGGCGCTTTTCGACACCTGCTTCGCACCCGGACGTGAAGCGTTAAGCTCGTACCGACTGCGCGATGGCGTGCCGCCGGTGGCGGAGCTGTGTGTGGTTGCGCGTGACGATCTGGCGATCGTGGCGGGTGCGGTGCGGTTCTGGCCGGTGCAGGTCGGCGGGGCTGGCGCGCTTCTGCTTGGGCCAATTGCTGTGCACCCGACCCGGCAGGGGGAGGGGCTTGGCGGGTTGCTGATGGATGCAGGGTTACGTGCGGCGGCAGGCGCAGGGTGGCGGCGGACCCTGTTGGTGGGCGATGCGCCTTACTACAGCAAGTTCGGATTTGTTCCGTTAACGGGTGTTCAGATGCCGCCGCCCACAAACCCGGCGCGGGTTTTGGGGCATGGGGATTGGGCTGACATAAGCGGCACCGTCATGCGCTGGGGAGCCTGAAGGATGGTGGGGCCTACCAGCATTTGCAGGCACAACCCAAGCCCGAAGCAGTCACCTGAATGCTCATCGTCCAGCGCCACCAACCTGGTCCGCCACATCAGACACCATGCGCCGACGCAACAGGTTTGCCCCAAAGCGCCGCTGCCCGCTTGATCCGCCGCGCGGCCCGCGTCATCACGGGCGTCATGTGGCGCGTTCTGTTTATTCTTCTGCTAATTGCACTTCCTGCCTCACCTGGGCCATCGGCGCAGGAATACCTTGCCGTGCCTGACGTGATCTCGGACGATGCATTCTATCGCCTTGTCGCCTGTGCCGCCCCTCCGGGGGGAGAGTGCAGCAAGCCGTTCATCTACTGGCCACAAGAGCGCCGCCTGGCCCTTCGCGTGGGGATCGCCAGCACCGCCGAGACCTTCCCCGATTACAAGTTTGACCTCGTGGACGCCGCCATTGACGCGGCCATTGGCGAGATTAACGGCGCCGGGGCGCAGCTTTTTCTGGAGCGGGTCTTTGAGGGCGAAATGGATGTCCCGCTATACCTTCTGGACACGCCGCAAGGTGGGGTGATCGCGGGGACCGGGGTGGAAGAGCTTGACGGCTCGGACATCGCCATCGGTCGTGTCGCAATCCGATCCCGCGGCGATGAGATCGTGGCCGCCACCATCGCCATCAGCCAGGACATCCGCCGCCGCGAGATTGCCTCGGTCATTCTGGAAGAGCTGGTGCAATCCCTTGGGTTGGTGACAGATATTGCCTCACCCGCGTATCAGTTTTCCATCTTTGCAGAGAACGGCAATTCCATGACCCGTCTGCGTGGCCAGGACGCAAGCGCCCTGCGCCGCCATTACCCGCGCCCCGGCGTGCCTGAGCGTGAAACCAACCAATAACCGGAGCCGCCCCGATGATCGCCCAGAAAACAGTGCAGGATTACATCCGCACAGTTCCCGACTTCCCCCACGAAGGCATCCAGTTTCGGGACGTCACAACCCTGTTCCAGGACCCGCGTGGGTTCCGTCTGGCTGTTGACCAGCTGCTGTCGCCGTTTGTGGGGGCGACCATTGATGCCGTTGCGGGCCTTGAGGCGCGGGGCTTCATCCTTGGCGGCGCGGTGGCGCATCAACTGTCCAAAGGGTTTGTGCCCGTGCGTAAAAAGGGCAAGCTGCCCGCCGCAACAATCGAGCAGGCCTACAAGTTGGAATACGGCGAGGCGGTTGTGGAGATCCACGATGATGCCGTTGCTGCGGGAGATAAGGTTTTGATTGTGGACGACCTTCTGGCCACAGGTGGCACGGCGGAGGCCGGCATCAAGCTGATCGAGCGTTTGGGGGCTGAGGTTATCGGGTGTGCCTTTGTGATTGACCTGCCGGACCTTGGCGGGCGCGCGAAACTGGAAGCCATGGGTGTGCCAGTCCACGCGATCTGCTCCTATGGTGGGTTGTAGGCGGGAGCGCCAATTGGCGACTGCCTGTGCCGATGTATTAACCCCGAATTAATCATCTTTGCGTAACACAATGATACCCGCAGTGTGTGTTGCGGGACCCTCTGTTTGCAGTACCCAGAAGCTGCGCGTCCCTGTCCCAATCCGGGGCGCGCAACTTCTGACCGCCACCGCCTTCACGCATTGTCATCCCTGCCCCGCCCCGCTAGATCATATGGCGATGCGGGCGTGATGGAATGGTAGACATACCAGACTTAAAATCTGTTGGGCCTTGTGCCCGTGCGGGTTCGAGTCCCGCCGCCCGCACCAAATTATAAATTAAATCAGTCACTTAGAGACGGCTTACCTTTGCCGGACCTAGGAAAGGTATTTGGCCTTTTCTTTAAGTCGCGCTTACAATCCAATTGGGTGCGAGCAGCATCAAGTTGCAATGCTAAACTGACTGCGATGCATTGGATGGGCTTTGCTTCACAAATAGGCTGGTGTGGGATTCACTGTGCGAATCCAGCTTGAGGGCATGAGCGGTTGGGGCCCTACGACGTACAAGACCACACATTGGTCTTCTTACAATGACAGCTTGAAGTGGCGTGGCTCGTTGTTGATCCATACTCTGTGGCGACAGGAGAGCGGATACCCGCCGAAAAGCTGTCTCGCGCGATGCCAAACCCGGCACAGCAAGGCGCCACCTGACGGCTGGGATCAGGCCCCGGCGCGCTGCCCAGCAATCGCGGCGTTTATCGAAGGGCTTGCCCGCTCGATGCATCAAACAGGTGCAGGTTTTTCACATCCAGATCAAGCCGGATGTGGTCACCTGCTTCCGGCGGCGTCCGGCCCGACGCGGAGGCGATGATTTCGTGCCCGTCAACGTCCACATAGACCAGCGTTTCCGCGCCAAGCGGTTCCGCAACACTCACGACTCCCGACAGAACTCCGCCCGTCTCCACCACATGCAAATCTTCCGGACGCACGCCGGTGATGACGGCTTTACCCTCGGCGCGGATCTCCGTCGCCAGATCAATGTCATTCCAAAGCCGCACACCTGTCGCCGTGCCACGCCCCTCCAGCAGGTTCATTGACGGCGCGCCGATGAACTGCGCCACAAAAGTGTTTGCCGGTGTGTGGTAGACCTCTGCCGGGGTGCCGATTTGCTGAATGTCACCGTCTTTCATGATCACGATCCGGTCGGCCATTGTCATCGCCTCAACCTGATCGTGGGTGACAAACACAATTGTGCTGCCGACGCGGCGGTGCAGTTTCTTGATCTCCAGCCGCATCTGCGTGCGCAATTGCGCGTCGAGGTTGGACAGCGGTTCGTCAAAGAGGAATACCGCAGGGTCGCGGACCATGGCGCGGCCGATGGCGACCCGCTGGCGCTGCCCGCCCGACAATTGGTTGGGCTTGCGATCAAGATACTCGGTCATGCCAAGAATGTTTGCCACTTCCTCAATCCGGGCTTGTTTTTGCGGGCGGGTCATCTTCGACGTCCGCAGCCCAAAAGCGATGTTCTTTCGCACCGACATATGTGGATAAATCGCGTAATTCTGGAACACCATGGCGATGTCACGGTCTTTTGGCTCGAGGTTGTTG
>JAESTV010000243.1 GCA_016763475.1 Roseicyclus sp. | reverse complement strand
GTTGCGCCTGAAACCTTACCTAACGATGAAGGACGCGGAGGAAAAGGCACTTGGCCGCGCATACACTCCGCGTTTGCGCACATGCTTCAGAGAAGGGCGCAGACGTGATCTATCGCCTGACTGGACCTGATTATTGGGAACCCCACTCAATTGCTGGTGCGGGTTTAGGGGCCGTTGGGGCACTTCAAGATGCCGATAATTGGGCCGTCGTGGGTGACAACAGCAGATGCAGCCGCGCGCGCCAAAAGCGCTGCACCGTTTTCTTCAGGCCCGCACGCTCTGGTTTTCCTTGCTTGAAAAATCCCGCGACACGCGGGACACTTGCTGCGAAACACTCCGCTATGCCCCTTTAGAAACACTCCACTGCGCCTCTTTAGAAACACCCCTCTGCGCCCCTTTGAAACACCCCTCTGCGCCCCTTTGGAACTCTCCCCTGCGCCCCTCTGGGGCGACAAACCCACGCTGAAAGCCCGACCCACATGTCCGATACCTTCGATTCCGAGACCGAGGTTGTTCGTCCCGAAGACGAACACCGTTTCCCCTGCTCCGACTGCGGCTCCGACATGCGATTCGCGCCGAATGAAGGCAAAATGGTTTGTGACCATTGCGGAAACGAGACCCCGATAAATGTCGAAGACGGCCCGTGGGGTGGTGGCGAAGAACTGGTTGAGAACGATTTTGAGGCCGCCCTGCGCGGCCAGTCTGATGACGTCGAAATTGAAGAAACCCGGGTCTCTTCCTGCCCATCATGCGGCGCGCAGGTGCAATTTGACGGCGCCGCCCATTCCCAGGATTGCCCGTTTTGCGCCACCCCTGTTGTCACCGATACCGGCACCCATCGCCACATCAAACCCAAAGGCCTGATCCCGTTTCAACTGACGGAACGTGAGGCCCATAAAGCCATGAATGACTGGCTCAACGGGTTGTGGTTCGCGCCGGGGGGGCTGAAGGAATACGCCCGCCAGGGCCGCACCCTTGATGGCATTTACGTGCCGTACTGGACCTATGACGCCGACACCAAAACGTCTTATCGCGGCCAACGCGGGACCGCATATTACGTTACAACCCGGGGAGCTGATGGCAAACCGCGCCAGGAACGGCGCATCCGCTGGACTTCGGCCCGTGGCCGGGTCAGCCGGTTTTTTGACGACATATTGGTGCTTGCCTCCAAGTCCCTGCCCAAAAGTTACACCGACGCACTTGCCCCTTGGGATCTGGGCGCTTTGGCCGAGTACAAGCCTGAATTCCTGTCCGGATTCCGGGCGGAGGGCTACACGATCGAGCTTGAGGACGGCATGGTTGAGGCTCGCCAGATCATCGACGCCCAAATCCGCCGCGACATCCGCCGCGACATCGGCGGAGACGCCCAGAAGATCGATTCCATGAGCACTCAAGTGGAAGATGTGACCTTCAAACACGTCCTGCTGCCGATCTGGATCGCCGCCTATAAATACCGGGCGAAAAGTTACCGCTTTGTGGTCAATGCGCAGACCGGAAAAGTGCAGGGTGAGCGGCCTTACAGCTGGGGCAAGATCACGCTGACGGTCCTTGGTGCTATCGTTGTGACGGTCGCCGTCTTCTACGGGCTGGAGGTCATGGACCGCTAAAACCCACACCAACAAATTGTTCCATTTGGGGCCAAACTGGTCCCATTTGGGACTTTAGCGCTGCGCACCTGCGTCCAGAATGTTGGACGGACCCGAAATTTCGATTGGCCGGGGCTTTGTAGATCCGGTTGCTTGCCGACGGCGTATGATAGCGCTAACAGCTTGCGTGGCCAAACCAGCCGCATCACTCTAGGCATTACCTGCGCATCACTCCAGGTGTGACCCTCAGATTGGAGAGCCCCAAATGATCCTTTGCGCTGGCGAAGCCCTGATCGACATGTTGCCCCGCCAGACCGAGGCACACGAGGCGGCGTTTGCCCCGTATCCCGGCGGCTCGGTGTTCAACACCGCCGTCGCCCTTGCGCGCCTTGGGCAGCCAACCGAGTTTTTCAGCGGCCTGTCGAGCGACCTGTTTGGTGAGCGCCTTGCTGGCGTGTTGCTGGCCAACGGCGTCGGCAGCGGGCTGGCCCACCGCAGCGACCGGCCCACGACGCTGGCGTTTGTGACCTTGAGTGATGGCCAGGCAAGTTACGCTTTTTATGACGAGAACACCGCAGGCCGGATGCTGACAGAGGCGGATATACCCGAAATCCCCGACACCACGCAGGCGTGTTTCTTTGGCGGCATCTCTTTGGCTGTGGAACCTTGCGCGGACGCATATGCGGCGCTGGCCGCAAAAGCTGCCCCGCGCCATGTGGTGATGCTGGACCCCAACATCCGCCCCAGCTTCATCGCTGATGAAGCGCGGTTTCGCGCGCGGATGGATCACATGTTGGCGCTGTCTGACATCGTGAAAGCCTCCGACGAGGATATGCGGTGGCTTCTTGGCGACGGCGCGATCCCGGTTCTGGCCGAAAAGCTGCTGGCCAAAGGTCCGTCACTGGTTTTGGTCACCCAAGGCGCTGATGGGGTGACCGGGTTTCATGGCAAAGGTGAATTACACGTCCACGCCGAACGGGTGCAGGTTGTTGACACCGTGGGCGCAGGGGACACGTTTAACGCCGGCGTTCTGGCGGGCCTTGCCAAAGCCGGTGTGCTGGACAAAACCCATCTTGCCAACGGGTTAAGTGACGATACCTTACGTGACGTGATGGCGCTTGGGGTCAAAGCCGCCGCGGTGACGGTCACCCGCGCGGGCGCAAATCCACCACGTCTGGACGAGCTGACATGAGGGCGCTGGTGCAGCGCGTCTCTGATGCCCGTGTGTTGGTTGACGATGTGGTGATCGGCCAGACTGGCCCCGGCCTGCTGATCCTGATCTGCGCGATGCAGGGTGACACCGAAGCGCAAGCCGACGCTCTGGCCGCAAAAGTTGCAAAGCTGCGCATCTTCAAGGACGACGCGGGTAAAATGAACCGCTCGCTTCTGGATACCGGCGGTGGGGCGCTTGTGGTCAGCCAGTTCACCTTGGCAGCCGATACCTCACGGGGGAACCGGCCCGGCTTTTCCGCCGCCGCCCCCCCGGCGGAGGCCGAGCGGCTTTATCAGCACTTTGCACAGGCGGTTCGCACGTTGGGCCCTGTTGTTGAGACCGGACAGTTTGGCGCTGATATGGCGCTCAGCCTGACAAACGACGGGCCGGTCACGATCTGGCTGGACACCGCGCCTTAACGCCCCAAACCATGGCGCCAATTTCATAAACCTCTGAAAACATACACAAATGGCTGGCTCTTTCTCTCAAAACTTCATCTGTTAGGCCAAGTGCCGGGAGAGGCCATGTCTGACCAAAGCCGATTTTTCGATGAGATGACCGGAGGCGCGCCCCATGCGCGGGGACCATACGCACAATACAACGACTGGTTTCAGGGCGAGTATCTGCGAGACCTGCAAAAGAAATCCGCCGGGGCCGAAGGGTTTTCCGCCGCACCGGCATCACCTTCAACGTCTATGGCCAGACCGATGCTGATGAACGCTTGATCCCGTTTGACGTTGTGCCGCGGATCATTTCGGCCCGCGAATGGACCCGCCTGACCCGTGGGATTGAACAACGCGTACGTGCGATGGCGTTGTTGCACAACTCTGATCGTGAGCGATTCACATTGTGAATCCATGAGCTTAGAAGGGTTGGATGACAAAACCCTTACCCGCCCGATATCGCACAACGAACTGGTCCAGCTACAATGCCGGGCTGCGTAAACGCGGCTCCCTGCTGATATGGGTGGGCAAAGATATGGCCTGGCTTGCGCCGCATGACGGACGGCCGGGCCGCCCGTCAGTCTTCTCTGATGCAGCAATCCAGTTCTGCCTGTCGATCAAGGTCCTGTTCAAATTGCCGTTGCGACAAACTGCAGGTATGGAAGAGGCTGACCGGATACCATACGCGAAGTCGGATCGAAGCTAAAATGCGCTGCCTCAAGGCCTTCGGTGAACGCATCAGCGCAAGAGACCCTGAGCGTCAAACCGCCGAGATCCAAATCCGCATCGCCCTCATGAACCGCGTCTCAGCCCTCGGCACTGCCGAGATCGTTCGCGTGAACTGAACCCATCGGGGAAAGGGGAAATCACGCCTCCGGCGCGAATTGTGCAACAATGCCCCTTCAATCCGTCTTCGACACCAATAACGATGGCAAACTGACCGCAGCTGATGACGACTTCGCCAGTTTCAAGGTGATGGTGACGCAGGCCGATGGCAGTCTCGTCGCGAAGACTCTCGCTGAACTCAATATTATTGAAATCAACCTGATTGGCGACGCTACTCAGATTGAACTGCCGGACGGATCGGTGATCACTGGCACGACGACTTATGTGCATGAGGACCCGAACACGCAGGTGCAAACCGCGCGCGCTGTTGCTATCAAATGGGAAATCCACTACTCTCCATTTTACAACTCTTACGGTCCATATGTATCGCTTTAAGGTGCGTTTTCATGAAAATAATTTCTGCTATTTCGTGGCTTTTCTTCGCGGTTGCGTTTCCCACGTTCCTTTTTTTTGACATGCCCTTGGAGGAGCGCAGTGAAAAGTCTCTTGCCGCAATTTTCTATTTTTGTGTAGTTCTCATGATGGTGCTTATTGGAACATTCAAGATTTAAAATAAGTGGGTTCTTGGATTCAAGTTTCAAGTGCAACGGTTGAATTGAAGGCCGCGATTTCTTCAGCCATGGCTTCGGCGGGTGTTTTCCACCCGAGGGTCTTTCTCGGGCGGTTGTTCATCAGGTTTGCAACGTCGTTCAGCCAGGTTTGACTGGCATCGCTCAGGTCTGCGCCCTTCGGCATGAACTGACGCAACAAGCCGTTGGTGTTCTCGTTGCTACCGCGTTGCCACGGTGCATGCGGGCCGCAGAACCAGATGTCGATCTTCAGACGGCGCGCCAGTTCGGGGTGGCAGGCCATTTCGCTGCCACGGTCATAGGTCATGCTCTTGCGCATCACTGCGGGCAGTCGTTTCATCTGCCGGGTGGAGCTTTCCAACGCTGCCTCGGCCCCGTTGCCGTTCATTTTGCATAGAACAACGAAGCGGGTTTTGCGCTCAACCAGCGTGCCCACCGAGGACCGGTTGAAGGCACCCTTGATCAAATCTCCCTCCCAGTGGCCTGGTACGATCCGCGCCTCGATTTCTTCCGGACGGTGGATAATCCGCAACGATTCCGGGACCATGGAACTTCCCGCAAGGGTGGTGCGCCGTCGACCCCGCGCCGGTTTCCTCTGTCGCAACGCCTCGATCATCGCCGCCTTCAGCCCGCCGCGCGGCTGCGCGTAGATCGCGGCATAGATCGTCTCATGGCTGACGCGCCGGTCGGGGTCATCGGGATGCATGGCCCTGAGCCTGCCCGCGATCTGTTCCGGAGACCAGCGCAAATGCTCCAGCTTGCCCCGCACCCAGATATGCAGCGCGCTGCCTTCGATCAGCCTGCGGGGCCGTCGGCTTCGTAGGCGACGGGCGTCATGGCAGTGACGCCCCGCTGCCGGGCTGTAGTGGCCGTCGTCCCCCTGACCACGTCGCAGTTCCCGGCTGATCGTCGAGGCATGCCGACCCAGAAGCGATCCGATCGCCCGCAAGCTGGCCCCCCGTCGGTGCTCGGCAAATATCACGCTGCGTTCCTCGCAATTGAGGTGTTTGTATCGTCCGTCCATCGCAACATCCTATGCCCCCTGGCCTGTGGGTGTTGCACTTGT
>JAESTV010000242.1 GCA_016763475.1 Roseicyclus sp. | reverse complement strand
GTGCCCCGAGGCGGGGCTGCCAGTGGCCTGCCATTCATCGGGGCGGCGAATGTCGATCAACAGGATTTCTCCGGAGCTGGCCAGTTGATGTGCGGTGGTGACGTCAATTTGCTCATCAACACCTTCCGAGAGGGCGGCGTAAAACAGGTTATTCCCCTCAGTGGCGATAAACACCCCGCCTACCAGCGCCAATGCGCCTGCACCGATCAAGAAACGTCTGCGATCCATGTCAACTGGCCTCCAGATAGTCGGAGATGATCTGGCCCATCATGTCGGGACCGAGGACAGGAGGCAGCAGAGTCAGGACCGTGCCGTCGCCGTCCAGCAGGTAGATGAACGACCCGTGAGAAAATACAGTGCCATAGAAAGGGTCCACGAAAAGCTCCTCGAATTCAACGGAATAGGCGTCATATGCGGTTTGCAGGGCCTCCGGGCTGCCGGTAAGTCCGACGAACTCCGGGTGATGAACCGGCAAGGCCTCGGCCATCGCCTCAGGTGTGTCACGTTCGGGGTCGACAGTGATCATTACCGGGCGAAGTGTGCCTCCACTGGCGGCCACAACATCCACTGTTGAGGCCATCAGAGGCAGCGCCGCGGAACAGATTTCCTGGCAATTGGCGTAGCCGAAAAACACCAGTTGGTGAAAGCCGTCCGGGTCGGCCTGGGTGCGTTCCGCGCCGGTTTGATCAATCAAGGTGAAGGCACCGCCGATACCGTCCGTGAGGGTCTGCGCAGACAGGCTACCGGCGCAAAGCACGAGTGTAATGGATAGCTTTATCAACGGGTTACCTCGTAAGCTTCGGCGTGTGTTTCACCGGTGCCGAGGTAGCCGTCCGCCTCGATCAAAGCGTTCACGCGCGGGTCGCGGCGGAACCATGGACCCTCGCCGTCCGCGTCAGGATTGGCTTCAGCCCATTCACGGGTCCAGGCGTTGGAGCGGGTCCAGTCCTCGTCACCGATGAGGCGGATGCGTTGGACAAGGTAGACGTTGGTGGCGCCGACATATTCGTCCTCGATCATCAGGCCGTCGACCTCAACCATTTCACCGCAGAAGGGGTGCAATTCAACCGCCGCGCCGGTGAAGGCCGGTTGGCCGTTTTTGTTTGGGTAGGTCAAGACATTGTCCGCGTGGCGCAGCAGGCCGAGTTGGCGGTCGGTCCCGCATTCGTTTGCGCAGTCCCCCGCGACCTCACAGAGCAAATCGACAACCGTTGCTTCAAAGCGGGCGGGTTCTTCCCAGGCAAGGTTCCAGCTGCGCGCTTCAGAGCCTTCGGAAAACGGGCCGTCCTGGCAAGGGCGACAGTGGGCGGGAGCGCGAATGTGGGCAGGAGGGCGAATAAGGTGAGGTATTTCAGCATGGTCAACCCTCCGGGTTCGGAATCGCGAAGCCGGGGATGACTCCGAAATCAGTGTGATTGATGTTGGTGATGCCGTGGTTTTCGATCACTTCGTCGATCACCAGATAGTTCAGCCCGTCACGGGCAAACACCCGGCCTGCGGCGGTGATGTCATGGGACGCGAGTTCAAGTTGGGTCTGGCCGGAGGCGGATTGGCCGTCGCCGTTGATGCTCAAGATCATGTAAACGGTGCCGTCTTCAGCCAGCAGCCCCACGGGAATGCCACCCGCGCTGCACCAGAGCGCGCAGGTATGGTGAGCGGTGCCCTGCACGGCGTCAGGCCCGCCCATAACACCGGAGAAATAGCACCACGTATCAATGACTTCGCCGCGGATTGTTACGGTTTCACCATTGGCGAACGCCGGAGCGGCGGCAAGCAAAAGCGCTGCCGTAAGTGCGTGTTTCATGGGGTGCTGCCCTCCGATTTTGTCCCTTGGGGGGAGCGTAGCAGGGAAGGCCGGGGATGTGGCATCACGATTTAGAGGGTGGTTGCAGAACCACTGGATGGCCGCTGCGGGCCCAATGTGCGCGGATCTATCATCTTGAGCCCTCCCCCGGCTCATGAAACGAATGTGCGGATCAATCGGGAGAAAAGCGATTTCTTTCCAGAATGTCTGTTCCGCGGTAGCGGCCATCTTTCTTGCCCTTTCGGTGACGTTGATTGCGCTCCCCGATGTCGTCTATTGGCTCTTTTCCTTGCAAGGGAATGATCTCGGAAACTTTCTCACGAAGCGCGCGGGGGTGCTTTTCCTTGGGCTTTCAATTCTCTGTTTTCTCGCGCGAAATTCGGACAATTCTGAAGTCAGACGTATCGTATCCGCATCCGTCGGAACAGCCACGTGTGTTATGGCGCTTCTAGGTATCTATGAATTGGCACGTGGCAACGCCGGGGCGGGAATCTTGGTCGCCGTCTTCATCGAAATTGTAGTCGCGGCGCTCTTTTTGCGTATATGGATACAGACTGCGCCCGTGAAATAGAGCTGCCTTCCTTAGGTAGCCCTGACCAGCTTGGAATAAATTGTATCCGGTCACCTTGTCCGCAGAACGGGCGCGCTTAGTGACCCTCTACCCCACATTCTCCAACCCAAACGCGTCATGCAGCGCCTGCACGGCCAGCTCCATATATTTCCGGTCGATCAGGACCGAGACCTTGATCTCGGATGTGGTGATGACTTTGATGTTCACACCCTCATCCCGCAGCGTTTGGAACATTTTCGCGGCCACACCGGCGTGGCTGCGCATGCCGATGCCCACAATCGACACCTTCGCCACGTCTGTGTCCGCGATCAGCGAGGCGAAACCAACGTCCCCCGCCGCTTTTGCGTCCGCCATCGCCCTTTCTGCCCGCGCAACTTCGCCAACCGGGCAAGAGAACGTCATATCGGTCATGCCCCCGTCCGAGATGTTCTGCACGATCATGTCAACGTTCACACCCGCCTCGGCCAATGGCCCGAAGATGGAGGCGGCTATGCCGGGTCGATCCTCGACCGACTGAAGCGTCATTTTCGCTTCGTCACGGGAATAGGCCACACCGGCCACAACGTTGGATTCCATGATCTCTTCCTCTGGGCAGACGAGGGTTCCGGCGGTATCGGATGGCTCCTCGAAAGATGACAGGACGCGCAGGCGCACGTTGTAGCGCATGGCCAATTCGACCGAGCGGGTTTGCAGCACTTTCGCGCCAAGGGATGCCAACTCCAGCATTTCCTCAAACGAGATGCGGTCGAGTTTGCGGGCTTTTGTGGTGATGCGCGGGTCGGTGGTGTAGACGCCGTCGACATCCGTATAGATATCGCAGCGCTCGGCCCCGAAGGCGGCGGCAAAGGCCACGGCGGTGGTGTCAGACCCGCCCCGGCCAAGGGTGGTGATCCGGCCCTCGGATGAGAGGCCCTGAAAGCCCGCAACAACCGCGACCTTCATACCTTCGCCAAACTTTGTGTTCAGGTTTTCGGTTGGGATATCCTCAATCCGCGCCGACGCATGGGCGCCTGTCGTCAGCAGCGGGACTTGCCAGCCCTGCCAAGAGCGCGCGGGCACGTCCATTTCCTGCAACGTCAACGCCATCAGGCCCGCAGTCACATTCTCACCGGACGACACCACGGCGTCATATTCGCGGGCATCGTAGAACTGGCTGGTTTCCTCAACAAAACCCACAAGTTTGTTGGTCTCACCCGACATTGCCGAGACGATGACAATGACATCATAGCCATTGGCAACCTCACGCCCCACACGTTTGGCGGCGCGGCGGATCCGATCAAGCGTGGCGACAGAGGTGCCGCCGAATTTCATCACAAGAAGGGGCATATTGATCCAGTGGTTCGTTTGCGTCGGGATCTACGGCAGGCATTGGTGCAGGGCAAGGCCTAGGGCAATTGGCGCCCCAGAAGTCCTTCGTGTGGGCGTCCCAATTCTGCAAACCGCCGGTGCTGGCGAGGGTCAGGTTTTGGGTGCAAGTGTTCAGGCCCGCAACAGCCCCCACCACGCGGATCAGGGCCGGGTTGCTCACCGCCAACGGCGCGCCCGATGAGCCATCCGGTAAGGTCACACTTACATTGGTGCGGGGCGCGATGGATGTCGGCGAACCGAGGGTTGATGCCCCGACTCGCGCCGGTGAAAAGGATTGTCCTGGGGGCCGCTGCCTTAAGTTGGTGTGGGGCCGCTGACCCAAGCCTGACCCAAGCTTGGCCGTTTGCAAGGCCGGAAGGTTTGGCTACGGTGGCGCTGAACACGGAAGGACCCCCTATGCATTTGACCAAAGACGATCTGCGCGAGGCGGCTAAGGTCGTCTACACCCAGATGGCGCCAACGCCGCAATATGCATGGCCGATGTTGGCTGAACGGCTGGGGTGTGAGGTTTGGGTCAAACACGAAAACCACACCGCCACGGGTGCGTTCAAGTTGCGTGGCGCGATCACGTTTATGGATTGGCTGCTGCGCACACACCCGGATGTGCCGGGGATTTGCACCGCAACCCGTGGCAACCACGGGCAGGGTCAGGCGCGCGCGGCGGTGGCCGCCGGATTGAGTGCCAAAGTCTACGTGCCCCGTGGCAATTCGTTGGAGAAGAACGCAGCGATGCGTGCGTTTGGGGCTGAATTGATCGAGTTTGGCGCTGATTTCGACGAGGCGCGGCTGGAGGCAATCCGCGTGGCTGAGGCCGAAGGGTTGTTCCTTGTGCCGCCGTTCCATGAGGAGATAGTGCGTGGCGTGGCAACCTACGCGTGGGAGTTGTTCAGCGCTGTCCCTGATCTGGACGTGGTTTATGTGCCGATCGGCTGCGGCTCTGGCATCTGCGGCACACTTCTGGCGCGTGACGCGCTGGGGGTGTCGTGTGATGTCGTGGGTGTGGTGAGTGACGGCGCGCAGACCGCGAAGCTGTCGGTGGAGGCCGGGCGGATGGTCGAGACGGACAGCGCGCGAACCTTCGCTGACGGAATGGCGGTGCGAGTGCCAGTTCAGGCTGCGTTCGACATCTACTCAAAAGGTGCCGCGCGGATTGTGTCGGTGTCTGATGGCGAAGTGGCAGAAGCGATCCGCGTGTATTACCGCGATATCCACAACCTCGCTGAAGGGGCAGGGGCGGCCCCTCTCGCGGCCCTGATGCAGGAGCGGCGCCAGATGGCCGGCAAACGTGTCGGTGTCATCTTGTGTGGCGGGAACATTGATACCGACTGGTTCCTGACGGTGATGGCAGGCGGCATACCGGAGGTCTGAGGGTTGTGGCTGATGCTGAAGGGGCGCTGCCCCGGCTACCGCCTCCCCCTCCCCGGTGGTATTTGCCGCTCATCTACCAACGTTAAGCGCGTCCCCACGCCCAAAGTGGCGAGTGATGTGCGAAGCACATTGCCTTAGGACGGGAGCGCCCCGAGTCTGGTCTGGTCTGGTCTGGTCTGGTCTGGTCTGGCCGTTACGGCAAATAGCGGGCCGCTTCTTTGCGGGCGAAAGGTTTCAGGCGCTCACCATGGGTCTCCAACCAGCTGCGCGCGCTGTCCTGATCCCGTTTGGACAGCTCCCGTAGCCACCAGGCGATGGCCTTCTGAATGAACCATTCGGGGTCTTCCGCCAGCTGTTCCGCCCATGCCAGCACCCGAATGCGGGCAGCCTGTTCGACCTCTGAGGGATGACGCGCTTTGCAAAACGGCAACGTGAATACAAACGCGGCGCGGCGGGTCCACAGATGTTCGGACGTGATCCAGCCCTCCAATAAATCCAGCCGCGCCGGATCTTGCATCAGCCGCTTTTGGCCACCTTGGGCCACAGCGTCTGCAATCGCCCACGAGTCAAACTGCGGCACCACTGACGTAATCCAATCCCACGCCAACCGATCATCCGGGCGCATCCGGGCCTGCAAAAACAGCTTTCCCGCGGCAACCCGTGCCTCATACACATCACTTGCCCACAGGTCATTCGCCAACGCCACCAACGCGCCTTGCTCAGGTGTGGATTTGCGCCATTGTGCGGCCAACTCACCTGTGACCGCGTTGGACAGGCCCAGATATTCGCGCTCGGCCTTGTGGTAGGAAACCAGACCTTCCGCCCGGCCCGGATCGGCGTGGGCGCGGAGGGCCAGAAGGGCATCATCACCAGTCATCGCGGTTTCGCAATCAGCCAGTCGAGGTGGCTGCGCACCGTGGGCCATTCCGGCGCGGTCACGGAATAGACCGCGGTATCGCGGATGGTGCCATCGCTCATCCGCATATGTGCCCGGAGGATACCATCCAACTGCGCCCCCAAACGCTCAATTGCGTGGCGCGATTGCAAGTTCAGGCGATGGGTGCGGAAATCGACGGCGAGGCAGCCCCAGACCTCAAACGCGTGGGCCAGCAAAAGGCGTTTGGCCTCTGTGTTCAGGGGCCCGCGCTGGGCTGATGGACCGATCCAGGTGGAGCCGATTTCAACCCGTGGAGTGTCGTGGTCGATGTGCATGAAGGTGGTCATGCCGACCGGCGTCCCGGATGCGTCCACCTGGGTGAACGGGAGCATTGTTCCGGCATCACGCTGGCTCAGGCGGCGGCTGATTTCTGCGGCCATGCCATCAGCAGAGGGCACCGTGGTGTACCACAGCTTGTGCATCTGCCCGGCCTCGCTGGCAGCGACAAGTGCGTCGTGATGGGTGTGGCTGAGGGGAACGAGGCTGACATACTGGCCCGTCAGCGTCAGATCGAGCGGGCCAAGGCGGCTCATTCCACAGTCACCGATTTTGCCAGATTGCGCGGTTGATCAACATCGGTGCCTTTGTGGAGCGCCGTGTGATACGCGATCAATTGCGCGGCTACGGCGTAAAGCATCGGTGCAAAGATCGGATCAACAAAGGGCATCGTCAACGTGGCCCACGTGCCTTCACCTGCCTCACGCGCGCCCTCACTGTCGGTGATCAGCCAAACGCGACCGTCGCGGGCCATGACTTCCTGCATATTCGAAATGGTTTTCTCAAAAAGCGCATCACGCGGCGCCAGGACAATCACCGGGACCGTCTTGTCAATCAGGGCAATGGGGCCGTGCTTCAACTCACCTGACGCATAACCCTCGGCGTGTATGTAGCTGATTTCCTTAAGTTTCAGCGCCCCTTCCAGCGCCAGTGGGAACATCGGGCCGCGGCCAAGAAACAAGACCGAGCGGGCCTCTGACAGCTCAACCGTGTGTTTGGCGATCTGGCCTTCCAGCGCCAGCGCCTGGTTGATCAGGCCGGGCAATCCGCGAAGGGTCTTCAGCAACTCCGCCTCACGTATGGCGTCTATCCGGCCACGTTGGCGGGCGGCGAGGATGGCGAGGTTTGCCAGCACGCCAAGCTGGTTCATGAACGCTTTGGTGGAGGCAACGCCAACCTCAACCCCCGCCAAGATCGGGAGCGCCACATCCGACTCCCGTGCGATGGAGCTCTCCGGCACGTTCACCACCGACACGACACGTGCGGCCTTGTCTTTCACGTAACGCAGCGCCGCAAGCGTATCTGCCGTCTCACCTGACTGGCTGACAAACAGCGCTGTTGCGCGATCGGATACGGGTGGTTCGCGGTAGCGAAATTCAGACGCGATATCGACGTCGCAGGGCAGGCCCGCCAGCTGCTCAAACCAATACTTCGCCACCGCACAGGCGTAATGCGCTGTGCCGCAAGCCACGAGGATCATCCTGTCCGTCTGGGCGAAATCCAGGGCCTCGGGCAGGTTAACCGCGCCGTCCGCTTCATAGTGGTTCAGGCAGTCGCTTAACACGACGGGTTGTTCAAACACTTCTTTCGCCATGAAGTGTTTGTGCCCACCTTTGTCAATTTGCGCCGAATGGGCAGGAATTGTGCGCATTTCACGATTGGCGAGCCGCCCGTCAGCATCACGGATCTCAACACCTGAACGGGTGACGAAAGCGTAGTCTCCCTCTTCGAGATAGGTGATGCGGTTGGTCATC
>JAESTV010000241.1 GCA_016763475.1 Roseicyclus sp. | reverse complement strand
TTCGGAGGGCAGCGCTCTATCCAGCTGAGCTATGGGTGCGCAAGCCCGCGCGGTATAGCCCCGCGCCCGGTTCAGGGCAATCGCAAAAGCAGGGTCACGCGGCGCGGGCAACAACCTCCGCCAGCGCCCGTTCCACCAGCGCCGGTCCGGCGCCATCTTTGTGGGCACCTTCCGACAGAACCCGCCTCCATGCCCGCGCGCCGGGACGGTTTGCGAACAGCCCCAACATATGCCGGGTGATCTGGTTGAGGCGGCCACCGGCATGCAGGTGCGCGTCTATATAAGGCAACATTTTCAATGGGATATCCTCCGCCAGTTGCGGAGATGTGGTGGCTCCAAACAGCCGTTGATCCGCCTGCAAAAGAACCTCCGCAGGGGTGTGATAAGCCGCACGACCGATCATCACCCCGTCGATCCCGGCATCAAGCTGCGCCTGCGCCTGATCCAATGTAGCGATGCCGCCATTGATCGAGATATGTAACCCCGGAAACGCACGTTTCATGTCATGGACCAGGGCGTAGTCAAGCGGTGGCACATCGCGGTTTTGTTTGGGGCTAAGCCCCGCCAACCAAGCCTTGCGGGCGTGAATTGTCACCCACTTGACGCCCGCGCCAACCATTGCTTCAAGAAACCGCGGCAAGGCTTCGTGCGGCTCCTGCTCGTCCACACCGATGCGGCATTTGA
The DNA here is from genome assembly GCA_016763475.1 of Roseicyclus sp. GTDB lineage: Bacteria > Pseudomonadota > Alphaproteobacteria > Rhodobacterales > Rhodobacteraceae > Gymnodinialimonas. The sequence goes on along the minus strand of JAESTV010000241.1, from coordinate 2,821 downwards.
CGGTCACCTCAACCGGGCTTTCGCCGCTCATGGCAGCAACACACTCCGCCACCAGTTCAGGCCTGCGCATCAGAACTGCGCCAAAGCACCCCGACTGCACCCGATCCGACGGGCAGCCAATGTTCAGGTTGATCTCTGCATAGCCGAACTCACGCACCGCTCGCACAGCGCGGCCAAGCTCTGCCGGATCAGACCCGCCCAACTGCAAGGCCACCGGATGCTCCGCCGGGTCAAACGCCAGCAATCGCGCGCGATCTCCGTTGAGCACGGCTGGCGCCGTGACCATCTCGGTATATAGCAACGTCTGGCGCGACATCAGCCGGTGGAAGTACCGGCAATGCCGGTCCGTCCAATCCATCATCGGCGCCACGGATAGCCTAGCGTGTTGAGTTACTTGCATTTTTTGGCATCATCAAACTGTCGCGAAGCAAAGGCCCCGCCCTGGAAACGCCCCGATATCCCAGACTGTGCCGGGAGATGCAAACCGGCAGAGGGTGCGGCGCTGGGGGATTGGCCAAGCCGGGTCACATCGTCGTTTACTTCAGCGGGGTCTCAGGGCGGCGCTGGAAATCTTGTATCCAACCGGATACAATAGCGCCATGACACCCATTCCCCCCGACCAATCCCAAGGGTCCCTTGCCTATGAGGCGCTGCTTGCCGCGATCCGTGACGGGCGGTACCGTCCGGGTGATCGCCTGCGTGAGGTGGAAATTGCCACCCGGCTGTCCCTGTCCCGCACCCCGATCCGCGAGGCTTTGCGCCGTTTGGAGGCTGACGGCATTGTCGAACACCGCCCCCGCATCGGTGCAATTGTCCGCAGCCTTAGCCACAGGGAGATTGTGGAGCTTTACGAAATGCGGCTGGTGTTGGAGCGCACGGCCGCTGAACTGGCCGCCAAACACGCCGTTGCGGCAGAGTTGACTGAGCTGGAAGCGCTGAATGACGCGATTTCTGCCGCTGTGGCGAACCCTGAATTGGCGGCGGCGCTGGATCAGCAATTTCACCACTGCCTCTATCAAGCCACCCGCAACCGGTTCCTGCTGGAGTCCACACGTGCCCTCACCAACGCGCTGATGTTGCTTGGTCCGACAACATTGGCGGATGAGGGGCGCATCACCTCGGTCTGTCAGCAGCATCAGGTGATGATCGGCGCCATCCGCATTGGTGATGCAGAGGGTGCCGGAGCCGCCGCCGCCGCCCATTTGCAGACCTCGCTGCGCTACCGTCTGGCGGCGATGCGCGGGTGATTGCCCTGCTGCGCACATATGTGATTGCCGGTGCCGGTGTGGCCGCTTTTCACCTCGCCCATCTTCCGCTGCCGTTCCTGCTTGGGCCGATCATGGCTTGCCTGATTGCAGCGCTTGCGGGGGTCCCGATGCGGGGCAACGCCACCATCAACGACGGGATGCGCGCGATATTGGGGGTTGCGGTGGGGGCCTCCCTCACCTTTGGCGTAGTGGTTTCAATGTTTGCCATGTGGCCGACGCTTGCGATGATCCCGGTGATGATTGTGGTGATCGGTGCCGTGGGAATCCCGTATTTCCAACACCTCTGGGGCTTTGATTTCCCGACCAGTTATTACTCGGCCATGCCCGGTGGCTTGCAGGATATGCTGGTGTTCGGGGAGGAGGCGGGGGGCGACGTGCGCGCGTTGTCGCTGATCCATGCCACGCGGGTCATGGTGATTGTGATGATCCTGCCGTTCATTCTGTCCGGTGTGTGGGGCGTTGATCTGGACAACCCACCCGGCGCGCTGGCGTCCGAGATTGAGCCAAGCCAACTGGCGCTGATGGTGGTGGCGGGGTTGGTCGGCTGGCGGCTGGCAAAGGCTGCGGGCCTGTTTGGGGCATCAATCCTTGGGCCATTGATTGCAGCCGCGTTGCTGGCTGTGACCGGCATTCTCACCCACCGCCCCCCGGCAGAGGCGATATGGGTGGCGCAATTCTTCATCGGGATGACTGTGGGCACCAAATATGGCGGTGTGACCGGGGCGGAGGTGAAGCGTGATGTGGTGGCGGCATTGGGGTTTTGCGTGATCCTTCTGATCGTCGCAGGTGTATTTGCGGAAATCGCGGTTTACCTCGGCCTTGCCCCACAAATGGAGGCTCTGTTGGCTTTTGCCCCCGGTGGGCAGGCCGAAATGACCGTGCTGGCGCTGATCGCAGGTGCCGATGTAGCGTTTGTTATTGCCCACCATTTACTGCGGATTTTTGTGGTGATCCTTGGTGCGCCAATTGCGGCGCGGATCTTTGGTCACTCCCCTAGCTAGGGCCGTCCGCGAGGGACGCGAGGATCGGGCAATCGGGCCGGTTGTCACCGGCGCAACTGTCGACCAGATGCGCCAGCGTCGCCCGCATCTCGGTCAGCGCATCAATCTTGGTGTCGATCTCAGCCAGATGGGTTCGGGCCACCTCCCGCACCTCTGCGCTGGTGCGGTCCGCATCCTCGTAAAGCGCAAGAAGCACGCGGCAATCGGCGATGGAGAACCCAAGGGTGCGTGCGCGGCCCAGGAACGCCAGTTTGTGGACGTCCTGAGGGCTGAAATCACGGTAACCATTGGCCCCGCGCGCCGGGCGGATCAAGCCAATCTCTTCATAATAGCGGATGGTCTTGGCGGGCATTGCCGCCGCTTGCCCCGCCTCCTTGATGTTCATGTTGTCCTGCCAATCCGGCGCAACCGCAGGGCGTTGCCAAGGACCGAGACCGACGACAAAGCCATCGCTCCGGCCGCAAATGCCGGGGACAACAGCAGCCCCAACCAGGGGAACAACGCACCAGCCGCCACGGGGATCAACGCGGTGTTGTAGGCAAACGCCCAAAC
>JAESTV010000240.1 GCA_016763475.1 Roseicyclus sp. | reverse complement strand
CAGGTCTGTGCCCATGTCATCGGCAACGACGCCGCCGTGGGTTTCGCCGGATCACAAGGCCATTTTGAGTTGAACGTCTATAAGCCGATGATGGCCTACAACGTGCTCCAGTCGATGCAGTTGATCGGTGATGCCTGCGCCACATTCACCGACAATTGTGTGGTCGGGATTGAGGCGAATACGGCGCGGATCGAAAAGATCATGAACGAGTCACTTATGCTGGTAACAGCGCTTGCGCCCACCATCGGCTACGACAACGCCACCAAAGTCGCAAAGACGGCCCACAAGAATGGCACCACCCTGAAGCACGAGGCCATTGCCTTGGGGTTTGTGGATGAGGCCACATTTGACGCGGTGGTGCGGCCCGAGCAGATGATCGGCCCCAAGTAGTGCGGGCCGGCTGAATGCAACACCAATGGGCACAACACCAATGGGCACAACACGGGTGGGTACAGATCCAATGACAGGGAAAGTTGTCAGCCTGTCAGCTGCGCGCAAGGCCCGCGCCCGGTCCCACACCCGTCAACAGGCTGATACCAACGCCGCCAGATATGGCCGAACCAAAGCTGAGCGCATCGCTGAACAGCAGGCGCGGACACGCGCCGAAGCTGATCTCGACAACCACAGGTGCCCCCCGAAATGACCGACGCACGGCCGCAAAAACACTCGCTGACCTTACGGGGGCACCGCACCAGCGTCTCGTTGGAAACTGCGTTCTGGGAGGAGTTTCAAAGGCTGGCGCAGGTGCGCGGCCAATCGGTCAACCAGCTTGCCGCCGAGATCGACACCACACGTGGCGTATCCTCGGGGCTGGCCTCCGCGATCCGGCTGTTTGTGTTGACCCAGGTGAAGGCCGGGCAGTGATCCGCCCATGATCTTTCGGAACAATGTGCAACACCCGGGCCACAGAATTTCGAGGCCGCCGCTCGCCGGGTCCCGGCTCATCTTGTGGAACCGTAATCAAGCCCGGATGGACCTTGTTAACCCGGCCTTAAGCAATATTGGGCCATCACCGCCCCATGACCATTGCGCCACCATATTACGCCCCGCCCATCCACGCCCTGCCAGTCCACGCCCTGCCAGTCCACGCCCCGCCCGGCATATCATTGCGCCACTTGCGTGATGTCCGCACCACAAACGCCGCGCCGCCCCCCTGATGCGCGCAGCGATCCTTCAGACCGGCGGTGTCCACGAAGAAATTGTCCCGAGCCTCGTCGCGGCACTTGGTCCGGGGTGGGAGGTTTCGGCCTGGCTCAACGACAAATGCCGCGCCTCCAAAGGAGATATCTTTGCAGAGGTCCCCTCCCCAAACCTGACCGTGCACTATCGCGCGCTTGATGGTCATCCGGCATGGGAAACCCTGCGCGAGGATGTGTTGGCATTCCGCCCTGATGTCGTGATCGCCGCAACCTTCCAGCGGGAATCTCTGGCACAGTTCATCGACAGCCTCGATCTGCCGGTCCTGGGGGTGATCCACAACCTGCGCAAAGCGGCCCAGGCACCCACGGTGGCAAAGCTGATCGAAAGCGGTCGCTGCCAGCCCATCGTGTTGGCTGAGCACGTACGTGCGGCCTTCAACCGCTCCAGTTCCGGGGCGTTCATTGACCGGATTGGCGTTGTTGACCCGGTGAACTGGGGGCTGACGGGTACACCCGACCCAACCTGCCGCCGGATTGCGATCCCCGGCGGAGTGAATGCAACCAATCGCGATTTTGGAGGGTTGCTGGCGGCGCTTGGGCCGGGCGGACCGGGTGGATTAGGCCGGAAAATGGCCGCAAAAGGGGCGGTGATTGAAATCCTTGGCGGCGGGCCTGATCGCGCGCGGTTACAATGCGAAGCGGCAGACTCTGGCCTGAGTGAGTTGATCCGCTTTGCCCCCCTTGGGGCCTCAGGCCGGGTCCACTACGGCGAATATCTGCACGCTTTGCGCCAGGGGTGGGCTTTGCTGCCCCTGATCCCGCTGTCGAAAGGGGACTATCGGGACTTCAAGATCACCTCCGCGATTCCAACGGCTATCGGCTTTGGCCTGCCCATGGTGCTTGATCGCTGGACCGCTTCGGTTTACCGCGCCCCTTGTGTGACCTCCGACGTCTCTGTTGCGGCAGCACTTGAGGCGTTGCTGGAGTTGTCCGAGGCCGATCACAACACCCTCAAACTGGCCACCTGCGCCTACCGGGCGGCGGCGTTATCCCGCAACAGGGCAGAGGTGGCGCGGCTGGTATCCGGCTTTGGTTTGGTGGCGGAGTAACCGCTTCTTAATCGGCGGAGTGCTATGGCAAAGTGATGAAACACGACGCCATCCCCCCCAGCGATCCTGATGCCTGGATCGAACAGGCATTTGACAATCCTGGCGTGCGCAACGGCGGGATCTTCCGCACGTCGGTTCAGGCGGTGGAAACCGGCGTCGGAATGGAACGGTTCATCTCGGAGGTGCAGCGCCGCCAATTTCGCGCGCTGGAAAATGCCGGCCACATCGTCGTGTTCTGCAACCAGATGCCGGTGGCGATCCTGTCATCCACAAGCGGCCCTAGCGTCGACTGACCCGCAGGCGAATACCGTCTTTTGCGCGCACGGTCAGGTGGGCAACGGGCACCGGATCATCACCCTCGATCCGCTCGAACCGGAACGCCCGCACCAACATCGCCAGCAAGAGCGGCCCTTCAACCATCGCAAACCCAGCCCCGGTACACACCCGTGCCCCGGCGGAGAACGGAATAAACGCCGCGCGCATACATTTTTTGCCGTTTTCGGTATGCCAACGCCCCGGGTCAAAGCCGTGCGGGTTGTCCCAAAGGCGCTCTTGCCGGTGCAGGTGCCAGGGTGAGATCACAATTTGACTGCCGGGTTTAATCGCCCGTTTGCGAAACGTCTCCGGGCGGGTTGTCTCACGGACCATCATTGGCACCGGCGGGTACAGGCGCAGCGCCTCGCGGAACACATCGCGGGTCAGTTTCAGCCGCGACATGGCGCTGAAATCCGGCGTGTCAGGTAAGGTAACGGCCTCTGCGGCCAGCTTGTCCTGCCAGTCCGGGTAACGCGCCAGCAAATACAGCGCCCATCCCAGCACGCTGGCCGAGGTTTCGTGCCCTGCCAGAAAGAAGATCGCCACTTGGTCAACCATCTCCTGAGTGGTGAAACACTCGCCGGTCTCCGGGTCGGCGGTTGTCATGATTTTGGTTGCAAGATCATCCGGCGCGGTCCCTGCCTCGATCTCGGCCATACGTGCCGTGGTGATCTGGGAAATCAGATCACGGATCGCACGGGCGGTCTTGCGGGTCTCGGCCCGGTGCCCCCGTGGCAACCAGCGCGGCAGCGGCACAAACGCCGCGGCGTTTAGGATCGGCTGCGTCCGCTGATAGGCACGGAATTGGTGGAACACCTGGGTGGCGATGTCGGCCTCAATCGGCAGGGAAAACAAGGTGCGGAAAATCACGTCAGCGGCGGCATGACTCATTTCCTCTTCTATTTCCACAATGGATGTTTGCGTGGCCTCCGGCGATACCCCAGTTAGCGCGCCCGTAGGCGGTGCCTCAGCTTGCGCGCCTTCAGGCGTGACCCCCGCCCCCATCCGCACAACACACGCCTCACCCGCCGCCCACATCGCCGGGAACGTGTCACGCAAACGCCCGCCTTCAAACGCCGGATCAATGATGCGCCGCTGGCGCTTCCAGGTCTCGCCATTGGTCAGGAACACGCTTTCCCCCAGAAGTGGGCGCAACCCTTCCCCCACACGGCCGGATTTGGGGAAATCCATCGGGCGGGCCTTCAGGACCTCGTCCACCAACGCCGGCTGGTTGATCATGTAGGACCGAAAGAACGGTGTGCGAAACTCTGCCATCCAAGCCCGGTAAAGCCGCGCTGGCTGTGCGGACAGGATATCCTCGCGGAACAGCCGCATATAGCGCCACAGCGATACACGCTCTGCACGGGCGGGCGGTTTTGGAGGCAGATCACTCATGCTGCCACATCGGTGAAACGGTTCACCGCGCGCTCGATCCGGCTTTTGGACGGGGCGCGGTTGGCGAACCTGTCCCCAAGGGTCAGCGGCCCGGCAGTGATACGGAAATAATCATAGGCATCGGGGGCGTCAGGCAGGTTGTCGAAGGCGTTCAGGTATTGAAAATGGGTTTCAAACAGCTGCCACTTCAGGGCGTCTTGCCGCTTTGCGCTAAGGGTTTGACTGAACGCCGCCGAGATCACCAGCGGCCATATCTTGCCCTCAGGCGCAACCCCCGAGACCGAAACCGGATCACACAGCGCAAACGTGCAGCCGTCCCCCGGCGCGCTCACATCAACCCACGGGACGTCTTGCGTAGACAGGAACGCCAGATCCGCGCGAAGCCGGTTCGCCCGCGGCAGGAAACTGACCATCGGCACCACATGGCCCAGGGTCAGCAGCGACAGGACCGGGCCGTTTGCGGGCACCCGCCCGTCGCGGATCAGATCCGCCAGAACCGAGATCGCGATATATGCGCCCGAGGAATGGCCAACCACCAACACTTCATCCGCACCGCCCTGCAAGACCTCCGCAATGCGGTCAGCGAACTCCGCCATCCGCACCCGCTGCACATCCGGGTAAGCCCCGCGCAACCGAGCAGAAAAGGCATAATCTTTGATCAGATACCACGCATAGAGGTGATCCTTGCGGGCGCACCACCCCAGGAACAGCGCCGCCGCAATCGGGCCAGGCACCAATCCGGCAAACCAGGCGCGCGCCATGGAAAAGCTCTGGTAAAGTGGCGCAGGGCCTTCGACCCACCCAAGCACCACCTCGGTTGCGTGAAAGAATCCAAAACTCACAGCGCCCCAAAGCGCCAGCGCAATCCCCCCCTGCAACAGCAGAACCACCACCGGATAGAGCGCCGCAATCATCGGCCCCTTGCGCAACCCCATGAGCCGGAACAGCGCCCCGGAGCTGATGTAGATCCAAGCGGTTTTCAGGAGCTGGCCATAGGTCGCCACGATACCCGACACCATGCTCTTGCGCACGATGTCCGCCCAGCACAGCACCTCCAGATCAGTGGCGACATCTTCGCCTTCAACCCGCGCATCCACATGCCAGACGAACCGCGCATCCTTGACCGCGGTGCCGTGGGTGATCTGGTAGCCGGAAATCTCAGCCTGCACAGCCGCCTCACGCCGGTAGCGCTCGCGGTAGGCACGGGGCGGCACCGGGTCAAATCCGGGAATATAAAGGACATGTCTGCGGGCCACCTGCGTCATGGGCGCAGCATAGCCGTGGAATGCGGCAGGGCTAGGGCAGATTGGCCTGGCAGCCCTGCGAATCAGCCCAGTTGGCCAAGCGCCGGGAAGGTTTCCAGAATCCAGAACGCAAACGCTGAGAAGGCGCCAGTCACCAGAGCGGTGCCGACGGCGACCAAAAGCAAACCCATCACCCGCTCAATCAGCTTCATGTAGGGCTTCATTTTCACCATCAACCCTTGCGCGCGGTCAATAAACGCGGCCGCCAGAAGGAATGGCAGGCCGAGGCCAATGGCATAAACCGCAAGCAACATCGTGCCACGCTGCACGCTGGATTCTTGCGCAGAAATCGACAGAATCGCGCCCAGTTGCGGGCCAATGCAGGGGGTCCAGCCAAAGGCAAACGCCAGGCCAAGGACGTAAGCGCCAAAGGTGGTGCCGCCCTTGTCACCCACATCCATCCGCACGTCGCGATCCAATAGCGGAATTCGGAAGACGCCGAGGAAATGCAGGCCAAAGATAATCACAACTACACCCGAAATTCGCGCCAGAAGGATTTGATTTTGCAGGAAAAATTGCCCCAGAAAGGACGCCGTGAAGCCCAGGAATATGAACACCGTGGACAAGCCCATCACAAAGAAGATTGCCGGGATCAAGGCCTTGCGTCGGGCTTTTTTTGCGTCGCCCTGAATGTCCGTCATGGTGATCCCGCCCATATAGGCGAGGTACGGCGGCACAATGGGCAACACGCAGGGGCTCAGGAAGCTCAGCACACCGGCAGCAAGCGCCACCATCATTGCGGGCAACAGAGACGCGTCAAAGAGGTCAATTCCAAACATTAGCCACCTCTATGCTGCATATTGCGCGCCGTCACGGGGGCAACGGTCACATTCCCGTGGACGACGGATGCGCGCGCGCCTATTTCCTCCCCATGGCCCCTGATTTCGAGATTGACGCCCGCGACCTGCTCTGCCCTCTGCCGGTCCTGCGCCTGCGTAAATGTTTGAGCAGCGCCGCGCCCGGCCAGCTGATCCGCCTGATTGCAACTGACCCCGCCGCCCTGATTGACGTGCCGCATTTCTGCACGGAACAGGGCCACAGCTATCTCGGCGCGACGGATCAACCTGATGGCAGCACAGCCCATCTGATCCGTCACAAGTCTTGAGCCATATGACACCAAGCCGTTGTTGTTTCGAACAGGCCGCCTTGCCATCCCCCGGTTGGCGTTTTGGCCGCGGTATGGGGGCCTCAGCCCACCTTACGCGCCTCCCCCCTATCTCCGGCCATCTCCGATCCCCTGGCTCAACTTTCGCCCCAAGCGCCCGCGCGTAAAAAGGGCCGAAGGCCCTTGCACGCGCCACGCCCAAAGTGACGGGTGATGCCTGACAGGCATTCGCCCTAACTCGGGAGGGCACCGAGGCGGATCCGGGTGAAACCCTAGTCGGGAAACACCACCATTGCGCGAGGGTCCCAGCCGATCCGAGTGGTGGCCCCGACATCCAACACCTCGCGCCCGACCACATTGCGCATCGAAATCCGCAGGGGGGCGTCCGCACCGTTCAGGCGAACGTCATAATAGGTCATGTCACCGTAGTAGACCACCTCGTCGACCACGCCACTGGTCTCACGGGCCTTGGAAGCCTCCCCCTCATAGAGGATCGACAAGGTTTCCGGCCGCAACCCCACGCAACACGCCCCCGAGACCGCCCCGCCGGGCATCTGAGCCGCCTCCAGCGACACCCTGCCCAGACCTGCGACATCAAACCCGTCACCACTCACTTGCGCGGGCAGGAAGTTCATCACCCCAATAAAATCAGCCACTTGTTTGCTCACCGGGCGCCGGTACAGCACTTCTGGATCATCCAGTTGAACAATCTCTCCCTCAAACATCACCGCAATGCGGTCCGACATCACCAGCGCCTCTTCCTGATCGTGGGTGACCAGCACAAAGGTGATCCCGACTTCGCGCTGCAGCTTCATCAACTCCACCTGCATGTCTTCACGCATCTTGCGATCCAAGGCGCTTAACGGCTCGTCCAGCAACAAAACCTTGGGCTTCAGGATCAGCGCCCGCGCCAATGCCACCCGTTGCCGTTGCCCCCCCGACAAGGCATGGGCCGCGCGCCCTCCCAGATAGCCAAGACCAACCATCTCCAACGCCTCACCAATTGCACGGGTCTTCTCAGCCGCACCCAAAGACGACGTGCGCAGCCAAACCCGACGTTTTGCTCCACGCTCAGATGTGGGAAAATTGCATAGCTTTGGAACACCATGTTGGTGGGCCGCTTGTTTGGCGCCACACCTGCCATATCACTGCCGCTCAACAGAATTACACCTGACGAGATATCCTCAAACCCGGCAATGGCCCGCAAAAGCGTGGTCTTGCCGCACCCCGATGGGCCCAGGAGTGAGAAAAATTCCCCCGCCCAGATTTCCGCCGTGATGCCGCGAAGCGCGTGATAGGCGCCGTAATACTTATGGACATCCTGCATCTGGATCAGGGGTGTATCGCTCACAGGAAACCTCCACTATCGGATTGGCCGGTTCGCAGCAGGCCGCGACGGCGGAAGATGTCCGCCACAATCAAGAGCACAACTGACAGGGTCACAAGAATGGTGCCAAGCGCCATGACCACAGGCAGACGTGCGGGGAAGCGCAATTGCCCCCACAGATAAACCGGCAGCGTCGGCTCGTTCCCGGACAGAAAGAACGCAATGATGAATTCATCGAGGGATATGATGAAGCAGATCAGCAGGGACGCGATGATGCCCGGCATGACCAGCGGCAGAATGACCAGGCGGAACGCACCGGCGCGGGTCTCACCCAAATCAATCGCCGCCTCCTCAAGGCTTTGATCCAGCCCCGTGAAACTGCCTTGCAGGATCGCGATGGCAAACGGCATGCACAGCAAGGTGTGGCCAAGAATGATGGTGTAGACCGACGTATTCAGCCCCAGTTGCATCAACACAACCAGCAATGAGATCGCCACAATCACCTCAGGCAAAACCAGCGGCAACATGATGAAACCCATGATCCCGGCTTTTGCGGGGAAATTGTACCGTGTCGCCGCCCGCGCCGCGAACAGGCCGAGGCAGGTGGACAGCATCGCAACCGAGACTGCGATAATCAGCGAGTTTCGCGTTGCCTCGTGCAGCGCCGGTGTGTTGAGCAAGTCGCCAAACCATCGCGTGGTGAACCCCTGCAACGGAAACGCAATGATTGTGCCGTCGTTGAAGGCAAAGATCGGCAGCAGGATGATCGGCGCATAAAGGAACAGCAGATAAAGGCCCGCAAAAATCGCCAGCGGTGAGAGGCGTACCCGTTTCATATCCCCCACCTCCCCTTTGGCAGAAGCACTGCTATTGCGATTGCGCCACCCACCATGATGGCCGCCATGACCCCCATGGTGCCCGCAGGTCCAAAGTAGGGGTCTCCATTCAGCAACACCCAGCGCAAGACGCTGATTTCGATCACAAACGCCGCCGCCGCCAAAACAAATCCGCGCACGCCTCCACCGACACCGTCACTCAGATGCACCCAAAACCGGATATGTAAGATCGCCCACGCCAGGGTGATGGTCACCGCCATCATTGCAACAACAGCCAGGGTTGCCCCCATCGGTCGGTTCGACAGGTCAAAGATCTGCACATAAATCATATTTGCAATCATCGTGCCGCCGGACCCGCCCACAAGTCTGGGCGTCACGTAATCGCCAACCGTCGGGATGAACACAATCAGCACCGCCGCCAACACGCCGGGCATCGCCAACGGCAGGGTCACCCGCAGGAATGTCATGATTGTCGCCTCACCCAGATCTCGTGCCGCCTCAAGCAGCGACCGGTCGATCTTCTCAAGGCTCACAAAAATCGGCAGGATCGCAAACGGCGCAAAGGCATGGGCCAGCGTGATAACAACCGCAGTGGCGTTGTAGAGGATGAAACTCAGCGGTTCCTCTATCACCCCAAGCCCAATCAAGGTGCCGTTGACAGGTCCATCATAGGCAAGGATCACGCGCCACAGGAAAATGCGGATCAGGTAGCTGGTCCAGAACGGAATCGTGATCAGAAACAGCCACAGGGCCTTTTTCTCGGGTCGCACGTTAAAGCTGATGAAATATGCGATCGGGAACGCCAGAATTACGGTGATTGTCGTGACCCAGGCCGAAATCCGCAAGCTGCGCAACATAAGCGCACGATACAGCGGATCAGTCAGCGCCTCGGTGTAATTCTCCAGGGTGAAGGTGCGATTGATGGTCAGAAAATTCTGGGTCCAGAAGCTGAACATGATGATTGTCAGCAGCGGCACAGCCAGCAGCAAAAGCGCGTAGATAAGGGCCGGGCTGACCATAATCAGGCCCTGACGGGCTTCTTTTGACAAACCTTGTGGCATTTCGCGTCGGTGTCCCCGTCCTGAGGCCACAGCTTTGCCAATTCCGCGGGGCTTCACAAGAGACAGAATAGGCGTTCATGACTTTTGAGGCGTCACATGTGCTTTGCCCCGGACAGGGCCATTGTGGTCCCAAGCGCCGGCCTCAAGCGCGGTCCCCAGCACAGCCCCAGCGCAGTCCCAACCACCGTGTTTCAGGTCAAGACGCGTCTAAACCCCGTCAAGAACGTACCAATCGTCAAATTTGCTGACCCGTTCAAGAATACGATGATACCCGTTCCCGCACAGAAGGTCGTGAATGTCTTGCCGCCGCTCGGTGAAATTATGCTCAACGGTGATGAACTTGAACCGGTGTTTGCTGAAATCGACCGCATTCAGGATCTCAAATTCACTGCCCTCAGTATCGACAGACAAATAGTCGATCTCGGCGGGGGCATTATGGTGCTCCAGAAGGTCATCCAACGACACCGTCTCGACCTGCATCCGCCGATATTTGCGCCGCGTTCGGGCGTGCTGGTCACCATCTCTGAAATCGGAAATGGTCGACAGAACACCGGCTTCCACGACATCGAAGTCAATCATCTCGCCGCTGGTGCGCCAAACACAGCGGACGTCGATGGCGCAGGCCCGCGCCTCGGTCAGTGCATCGTGCCAATCTACCGACGGCTCAGCCAGGATGCCGGTCCAACCGTAGTCCTTCTCCAACAGGTATGTGTTGCTGAGTGAGATGCCGTTGGTGGCGCCAAACTCAACAAAATACCCACCACGTTTGAACCCCGATATCAGGAGCGCAACAACGTCTTGTTTGAGCTGCGCGTAAGATTGCACGCCGTCCACGCCGTCACGCTGCAACAGGAAATCCAGCACGTCACCTGGCGTTCCCTCCTCTGCAACAATTGGTTTGGATTGCTGCCTCGACCGGAACAGGGACCGGAGTTTTCTGGAAATCGACGTCGATTGATCAGCCATGTAGATTCCTAGTTCTTGTAAAGACCACGTCCCGGCGGCGGACGGGATATCGCGCCGACACGCGGGTTTCGGGGCCGCTTGCGTCTGTCACTGCATACCACGGGCAAGAATCGCAAGGGGCGCAAAAAGCGCCCCTGTTGTCTTCATATTGCTCAGGTACACACCTTGCCCAATTAACGCTTGGAGAACTGGAAGCTCTTACGCGCTTTGGCCTTACCGTATTTCTTACGCTCAACCACACGGCTGTCACGGGTCAGGAAACCCGCCGCTTTCAGCGCGGCGCGAAGCGAGGGTTCATACAGCTGCAATGCTTTGGAGATGCCGTGCTTGACCGCACCGGCCTGGCCCGAAAGGCCACCACCTTTGACGGTTGCCATGACGTCAAACTCACCATCAACACCAGCAACGGTGAAGGGCTGACGCAGCAACATCTGCAAAACCGGACGTGCGAAATAGACCGGCATGTCCTTGCCGTTCACAGTGACCTTGCCAGAGCCGGGTTTGATCCAGACACGGGCAACCGCGTCCTTGCGTTTGCCGGTGGCATAGGTGCGGCCAAGGGCGTCACGCTGGGGTTCGCGGTGAATGGTTTCGATGGCCGCAGGTGCGGCGGGTGCGGCGCCATCAGTACCATCAGTGCCACCAGTACCATCGACAGAGCCTTTCAGCTCATCGAGCGAAGTGAGAGTCTCGGCCATTATTTCGCGCCCCTTGTGTTTTTGGAGTTCATCGACGCGACGTCGAGAATGATCGGCTCTTGTGCCTCATGCGGGTGCTCGCCACCAGCATAGACCCGAAGATTGGTCATCTGCACACGGCTCAACTTGCCGCCGGGCAGCATACGTTTGACAGCCATGGTCACAACGCGCTCAGGGTACTTGCCCTCAAGGATCTGTCCGGTTGTGCGGGATTTGATACCGCCCGGAAACCCGGTGTGCCAGTAATTCGGCTTATCGCGTTTCTTGCCAGTCAACTGCACCTTTTCGGCGTTGATGACGATGACATTGTCGCCCATATCCATGGACGGCGTGAACGACGGCTTGTGTTTGCCGCGAAGCCGCATGGCGATGATGGAGGCAAGACGGCCCAGAACAACACCTTCGGCGTCGATCAGGATCCACTTCTTGTCGATATCCGCCGGCGTGGCAGAGAACGTTTTCATTGGGTCTTCCTTTCGGGTGGCCCATCTGTTGGGGGCCAGGAAAAACGAAAGAGGGCACCTGCCCCCCGAACATGAGCGGACTTCTAAGCATTTTCCACCGATGGTCAAGGGCCTCCACTCTTGCAAATCCGTTCAGATTCAACAGCTTACACATGGGGTGTTATTTTACCCCAGCCCTCATATCACCAAACACTCACTTTGCACCCCTGAGCGCGGGTTTTCCCCCTTGCGCACCTCCCTTCGGCACGGCCATCTTCCGTCCCAGGAACTGCTCAAAGCCCAAGATCAAGTTCAAGAAATCTT
>JAESTV010000239.1 GCA_016763475.1 Roseicyclus sp. | reverse complement strand
CGGCCCCTGTTGAACAAGCCGCCGCTACATCTGCGCCTGCGGCCCCCGCCGCTGCCCCCGCCCCTGCCGCCGCAGACGGCTCACGCCTGTTTGCGTCGCCTCTGGCCCGCCGGATCGCCAAGGATAAGGGTGTCGATCTGAGCGCGATCAAAGGCTCCGGTCCCCATGGCCGCATCGTGAAAGCAGATGTTGAAAATGCCTCGGCAGCGCCCGCCGTTGCCGCCGCTCCGGTGTCAGCAGCGCCCACCGCGCCTGCCGGACCCGCTGCGGCCACGTCCATGCCCACTGGTCCCACCGCCGAACAGGTTCTGCGGATGTACGAGGGCCGCGAGTACGAGGAGGTCAAGCTCAACGGGATGCGCAAGACCGTTGCCGCCCGCCTGACCGAGGCCAAACAGACGATCCCGCACTTCTACCTGCGCCGGGATATCCAACTGGACGCGCTGCTGAAATTCCGCTCGCAACTCAATAAACAACTGGAGCCGCGCGGCGTGAAACTCAGCGTCAACGACTTCGTCATCAAGGCCTGCGCCCTTGCGTTGCAGGCCGTTCCGGATGCCAACGCGGTCTGGGCCGGGGACCGGATCATCAAGCTGAAACCTTCCGATGTGGCCGTGGCGGTCGCCGTTGAAGGCGGCCTGTACACGCCGGTTCTGAAAGACAGCGACATGAAATCCTTGTCCGCTTTGTCCGCCGAAATGAAGGACCTGGCTGGTCGTGCCCGGAGCGGAAAACTTGCCCCCCATGAGTATATCGGCGGCTCGTTTGCGATCTCGAACCTTGGCATGATGGGGATTGAGAACTTCGACGCCGTGATCAACCCGCCCCACGGAGCGATCCTGGCCGTTGGCGCCGGCATCAAGAAGCCCGTCGTCGGTGCAGATGGTGAGCTGGCTGTTGCCACCGTCATGTCCACCACGCTCAGCGTCGATCACCGGGTCATCGACGGGGCATTGGGCGCGCAGCTTTTGGCCGCGATCAAAGACAACCTCGAAAACCCGATGGTTATGCTGGCCTGAGGGCTTTCCGCGCCTGTGGGCTGATGGTCGTGGGCGCGGTTTTTGCATTTGTAATCATGGTGGTAACGCGCGGCGGCGGGTTTGGGACCATCGCGCGTTTGGGCCCACCTTGCCGCGTTGCGCCACGATCACCTGCACGGCCCAAGGCGCTACAACTCGCGCCACTCGCCGGGCGCTAAACCTCTGATATCATGAGAACCTATAGAAAACCGCAGCAAGCGGATCACCGGAAACCCAACCGCCGCGCACATGCGCCGCACCTGCCGGTTTTTGCCCTCCGTCAGGGTCAACTTAACCCAACTGTCGGTGATGGATTTACGGATCCGCACCGGCGGGTCGCGGTCCCAGATCCAATCCGGCGCCGCCTCGGGCTCGGCCCCACAAGGCGCGGTTCTGCCATCCTTGAGGCCCACACCTGCCCGTAGTCCGGCCAGAGCGTCCGGCGTCGGGATACCTTCCACCAAAGCGAAATAAACCTTTGGGGACTTATACTTAGGTGAAGATATCCGGGCCTGAAGTGAGCCTTCATCCGTCAGCAACAACAACCCCTCGCTGTCGCGATCCAGCCGACCGGCGGCATACACACCCTTCGGCAAGCCAAAGCCATCAAGCGCGGGCCAGCCACCTTCCGAGGTGAATTGCGACAGCACATTCATCGGTTTGTTGAACGCAATCAGCATGACTTCTCCGCCGGATTTCGGCCCATCTGAACCTCAGTTTGCCGGCCAAAACCCTTCACCCAAAAACCCGGCGCCCCAAACCCCGGAACCGCGTGTGGAACCATGTCTGGCACCCCGTGTGGCACCGCGATGGTGTGGATCAGATCAGCCATTTTCATCCCCCCTCGCATAGATCAAAACGGACGTAGATCGTCCCATTTGGTACTTTAGTGCGCCTCGGCCCAGTTCGCGCCCTGCCCGGCGTCCACAATCAGCGGCACCGACAAATGTACGGCGGGATCAGCGGCGCCCTCCATCACCTCGCGGGCTTTGGTGATCAACGTGTCAACCGCGTCTTCCTCAACCTCGAACACCAATTCGTCGTGGACTTGCAGCAGCATGGTGGCGGGGATGCCCTCGATCGCGGCCTCCATCCGCACCATGGCGCGGCGGATCACGTCTGCGGCGGTGCCTTGGATCGGCGCGTTTATGGCGGCGCGGCCTGCAAAGCCTGCGCCGGGGCCTTTGGCGTTGATCTCGGGGGTGTGGATCTTGCGACCAAACAGGGTTTCCACGTAGAGGTGTTCTTTGGCGAATGCCTTGGTCTCATCCATGTAGGTGCGGATGCCGGGGAACCGTTCAAAATAGCGGTCGATGAAGCCCTGCGCTTCGGCCCGTGGGATACGCAGATTGCGCGCCAGGCCAAAGCCGGAGATGCCGTAGATCACGCCGAAATTGATCGCCTTGGCTTGGCGGCGCACGTCCGGGGTCATCTCATCAAGCGGGACGTTGAACATTTCCGAGGCCGTGGCGGCGTGGATATCCTGGCCCTCCCTGAAGGCCTGTTTCAGCGCGTCGATGCCCGCAATATGGGCAAGAATGCGCAGCTCGATCTGGGAATAGTCAAGTGAGACCAGCACCTTACCTGGCTCAGCGATGAAGGCTTCTCGAATCCGGCGGCCTTCTTCGGTGCGCACCGGGATATTTTGCAAGTTCGGGTCGCTGGAGGCGAGCCGCCCGGTGTTGGCCCCGGCGATCAAATAGCTGGTGTGAACCCGGCCGGTATCTGGGTTGATGTGGTCTTGCAGCGCGTCGGTGTAGGTTGATTTCAGCTTCGCAAGCTGGCGCCAGTCCAGCACACGACCGGGAAGGTCATGTTCGGTGGCGAGGTCCTCCAGGATGTCCGCCCCGGTCGAGTATTTGCCGGACTTGCCGGTCTTGCCGCCGGGCAAGCCCATCTTTTCAAACAGTATTTCACCCAATTGCGCCGGGGAGGCCACGTTAAAACTCTCGCCAGCCAGCTGGTGAATTTCCACCTCAAGACCGGCCATTTTTTGGGCGAAAGCGTTGGACATACGGCTGAGGACGTCACGATCCACCTTGATGCCGGAACGCTCCATCCGGGCGAGGACAGGCACCAGCGGGCGCTCCATGCGCTCATAGACGCGGGTGACGCCAACGCGGTGGAGCTGCGGTTTGAACAACTTGTGGAGCCGCAGGGTAATGTCCGCGTCCTCCGCGGCGTATGGGGAAGCGTCGGCAATAGGGACGCGGTCGAAGGTAATCTGTGACTTGCCGGAGCCGAGTAAGGTCTTGATCGGAATGGGTTTATGGCCGAGGTAACGCTCGGATAACGCATCCATTCCGTGGGTGTGCAATCCGGCGTGGAGCGCGTAACTGAGCAGCATGGTGTCGTCGATGGGGCTGACGTGGACGCCATAATTGGCCATCACCTTCACATCATATTTTGCGTTTTGTGCAATCTTGAGGACGCTCGGGTCCTCCAACATCGGCTTCAGGACCGCAAGCGCGTCGTCAAACGGGATCTGGCCCTCGGCAAGTGACGGGTCCGCAAACAGGTCATCGCCACCCCCGCGATGCAGCAGCGGGATGTAACAGGCTTTGCCCGGTTCGATGCACAGAGAGACGCCGACAAGTTCCGCCACCATTTCGTTCAGCGACGTGGTTTCCGTATCAAACGCAACCGTTCCAACGGCGACGGCCTGCGCCACCCAATCCTTCAAGGCGTTGATATCACTGATAGTTTCATATTGGCCTGGGCCAATCGGCGGCATCTCGGGCACACCCGCATTGGCCGCCACCACAGGTTCCGCAATCACCGGCGCCTCCACCCCTGCCCGTTCAGCAATGCGTTTGCTCAGGGTGCGGAATTCCATTTCCGCCAGAAAGGCCAGCAACGTGTCAGCATCCGGGTCATGGACCTCAAGATCCTCAAGGGTCTCGGCCAGCACCACCTGATCGTCCAGCAAGACCAACTGCCGCGACAGCCGGATCTGGTCGGCATTGTCGATCAGGGATTGGCGGCGCTTGGGTTGCTTGATTTCCCCGGCGCGGGCCAGAAGCGTGTCCAGGTCTCCGTATTCATTGATCAAAAGCGCGGCGGTTTTGATCCCGATCCCCGGCGCACCGGGCACGTTATCGGCGCTGTCACCCGCCAACGCCTGCACATCCACAACACGCTCCGGGCCAACGCCAAACTTGGCCTCCACACCCTCGCGGTCAATGCGGGTGTTCTTCATGGCATCGAACATTTCCACTCCACCACCCACAAGCTGCATCATGTCCTTGTCCGACGAGATGATGGTGCAACGGCCCCCGGCCTCCCGCGCCTGGCGGGCAAAAGTGGCGATGATATCGTCAGCCTCAAACCCCTCCAACTCGATACACGCGAGGTTAAAGGCCCGTGTGGCGGCACGGGTCAGCGGCATCTGCGGGCGCAGATCTTCGGGCATTGCATCGCGGTTGGCTTTGTATTGATCGTAGAGATCGTTGCGGAAGGTGTGGCTGCCTTTATCAAAGATAACAGCGGCATGGGTGGGTGCGTCGGGGCCAACATTGGCCTCGATCATCCGGTGCAACATGTTGCAGAAACCCGCAACCGCACCGATCGGCAAGCCATCAGACTTGCGCGTCAGGGGGGGCAAAGCATGATAGGCGCGAAAGATGAACGCCGAGCCATCGACAAGGTGAAGATGATGCCCTTTTCCGAATGCCATACCTGCGCGCCTTCCCTGAGTGTGATGGAGTTCTAGCGCGCCGGAGTGCAGTGCGCGACCGCGATTTTCGTCGGCGTCACGCCAGCCCCGCGCGCCACAGCGACAGGCGCACCGCATAAGGTGTCGGCGTCCATATCCCCATCGGCACGCCAGCGCGGCGCAGCACCCGGCCAACCCACGTATTGCAGGTGCGCAGGATGTGGAACCGACCTTCCGCCTCGATAAAGCCAGATGTGGCGCGATGCCCCTGCACCTCGATCCCCACCGGGTCCGGTCCTGCTGTGCTGGTGATCTCCGCCAGCAGCGCGGTGTATTGGGCATGGGACAGGTTCAACTGCGGCACCTGATTGAGCGCAATCCCCGGCCGGACGGTGTCCACACGTAAGACAGACGCATCGCCGGTGATGGCGCGAACCGTAGCGCGGACACTCATATCAGCCCATTCCGGCGTCGTGGTGTAGAAATCCCGCGCCCCCCAGCCAATAATGAAATACCCCACGTCTGATCCATCCACACGAACACCACCGGCCCGCGCAAACCCCAAAGCAGCCCGGGTCTCCGCCGTCGCGGGCAGCAGGAAATCCACATGTATCTGCCCATAAATCAGGCCAATCTGCACGTCGTCACCCGGACCCGGTTCAGCCACACGCCCGGCAATCAACCCACCCGGCACAGCCGCCCCAAAATACAACGCCACAACAAACAAGGCCGCCCCAAGGAGGCGGCCCAAAGATTTGCCGAAGCGTCGGATCACTTGGTCTTGTCCGAAAAATCGCGGTGCACAAATCGCTTGTCGCAATAACCGCATTCAACCCAACCGGTGTCGGGGGACATCTGCAACCAGACGCGCGGGTGGCCCAACGCACCTTCCCCGCCATCGCAGGCAACACGCGCGGTGGCGACAATCTCAACTTCCGGGGCATCTATGCTCATCTTACGGTGATCCTCAGCAAATCTCTCTCTGCAAACCTAT
>JAESTV010000238.1 GCA_016763475.1 Roseicyclus sp. | reverse complement strand
TCATCGAGCGTTGGGTAATAATCAATCGGTGTGGGGCTTGTCGCGTCGGGGTGGGTGATGGCGCCACGCAGCGCCCTGCGAAGGCCGCTAAGGTTGCGATCCTGTGCAAACTCTGCCTCCAAATCAAGGGTTTGAGCCAGTGCGCAGGCATCAGGCAGGCAATCATTCCAGATCTCGTAAGGCTCTCCCCAGACGCCGGGGACCAGCGCCAACTGGCCGCCTTGTTGGATCGCCATGCCGTTTATGCCGCCAAAAGTGAGGTTCGGGTTGGAATTTGGGCGGCGGCGAAAATGCACGTCCACATTGCCCATGTGGGTGCGGATTGTGGCCTCCATCGCGTTTTCCACCTGATGGCGGGCCGGGGGAACATCGTCGATGTACCACATCAGCGGTGGCGTCAGGACCACGCGGTGAGTGTTGTCGGATATTGTGGGCGGCAAGGCCACGATGGCGCGTTGGTTGTCCTGCGCAATGGCGTCGGTCAGCGCCAGAATGTCGGAGCGAGACAATCGTTGCGAGACCATTTCGACTGGCGACGCATAGGGGCGCAGTGGGCCAAGGTCCATGCGACGAGGGTTGCAAAATGCATAGCTGTCGGCGATTTGCCCGTCGCGGATGGCCCAGATGGTTTTGCCGGGGCGCGAGCCGCCACCGCAGTTGATTGGCAGATGGTTGTTGCCGGTAAACATGTCGATCAGGCGCGGCCCGAAAAACCCGATTTCCAGATCGTGGGGCAGGGCGGCGATGTCTAACTCGAACCACCCGCTGCGGCTGTCTTCAAACACCACCAGATCCGGTGCGCCGTCGCTCAACCGCAGCATCGGCGCAATCGGGACCTGCGGCAAGGCCGCCAAAGCGCGGGAATCCTCGATTGCCTGAAAGCCTTGGCGCGGGCCGCCTATCAGTACAAAAATGCCCACCACCAGAGCGACGAGAACCACCACAACTAAGACGGGGCGACGCCTCACGTTTTGGGGCGGGCGGCGCGAGACCCTCGTTCGCGATAAGGCGTCGTATCGTAGTGCGCCCGGTAACACTTGGAAAAATGGGACGGTGACGCAAAGCCGCACGCCAATGCCACGTTAATCACACTCATATCCGTCTGCATCAACAGGTTGCGGGCTTTGCCCAGACGCAGCTCCATATAATACCGCTTCGGAGAGCGGTTGAGGTAGCGGCGGAACAAGCGCTCCAACTGCCGGGTGGACATGCCGACATCCAGAGCCAATTGCGACGGGCTGATCGGATCCTCGATATTCTGCTCCATCATCCGGATCACTTGCCCCAGCTTGGGGTGGCGTACGCCGATACGGATCGGGATCGACAGGCGCTGGGTGTCCTGATCCGTGCGGATCGAGGTGTAAATAAACTGATCGGCCACCAGATTGGCCAAATCCTCGCCGTGATCCTCGGCAATCAGTTTCAGCATCAGGTCAATTGACGCCGTACCACCTGCCGTTGTGATCCGATTGCCGTCCACAACAAAGACGGATTTTGTCAACGTAACATCCTCGAACTCTTCTGCGAAGCTATCCTGATTTTCCCAATGGATGGTTGCACGTTTTCCGTCCAGCAAACCTGCGCGGGCGAGGCTATACCCTGCAGTACACAAGCCGCCGATGACCGGGCCTTTGCGCGCCTCGCGGCGCAGCCAGCCGAGCAAACGTTTGGTTGTCGCGCCCGCCACGTCCATGCCGCCACAGATCAGAACCATGTCGTCACGGGTGACTTCGGGCAGATCGCTATCGAGCCGAAACCAGATCCCGGTCGAAGATTGCGCGAATTCGCCGCCCTCACCGGCCAATGTCCATTCATAATGCTCCTGACCGGCCATTCGGTTGGCGATCCTCAGGGCCTCAACGGCGGAGGCAAAGCTAAGCATGGAGAATTGCTCAAGCAGGACGAAGACAAACCGTTTGGGTCCATCACCAGGGCGCAATCTGACACCGGTTTCCGTCATCTGGTTGTCTCCTTGGGCAGCGCAGCCGTTGGTGGCTTCGGTGTCCCAATTTCAAGCGAAAACACTATTCTTTAGCGCGCGCAATCCCATACCGTGAGAATCTGCTACACCATTTGGCGAAATGCGGGATTGGAAGCCGCCCGGCGCTTGTGTAGAGAGGTCTCCGATCCCTGCGAATTGGAGACGATGATGACCGCAGCAAGCAGCTGGACGAAATCCGATTGGCGCGCCAAGCCGCGCGTGCAGATGCCTGACTACCTAGACGCGGATGCGTTGGGTGCGGTTGAGGCGCAGCTTTCGAAGTATCCGCCGCTGGTGTTTGCCGGCGAAGCCCGCCGCCTGAAGGATGAACTGGCGGCTGTGTCTCGCGGCGAAGGGTTCCTGCTTCAGGGGGGGGATTGCGCCGAGAGTTTTGCCGAATTTTCCGCCGACAACATCCGTGACACGTTTAAAGTGATGTTGCAGATGGCAATGGTGCTGACGTATGGCGCGAAAGTGCCAGTGGTCAAGATCGGCCGGATGGCGGGCCAATTTGCCAAGCCACGCTCAGCCCCGACCGAAGTGAAAGATGGCATCGAGCTGCCGTCTTACCGTGGTGATATCATTAACGAGCTGGATTTCACGCCCGAGGCGCGGATTCCAAACCCGCAAAAGATGCTGCAAGCCTACACTCAGGCGGCTGCGTCCCTGAACCTTGTGCGCGCGTTTTCCTCAGGTGGGTTTGCGGATATCCACCACGTCCATTCCTGGACCCTTGGGTTTACCGATGGTGAGGATGCCGAGAAATACCGCGATATGGCGGCCCGGATTCAGGACGCATTGGATTTCATGACCGCGGCGGGTCTGACGTCTGAAACCAACCACCAATTGTCGAGCGTGGATTTCTACACCTCCCATGAAGCGTTGCTGCTGGAATATGAAGAGGCGCTGTGCCGTTTGGATTCGACCTCCGGCAAATGGCTGGCCGGGTCAGGCCACATGATCTGGATTGGCGACCGCACACGCCAGCCCGGTGGCGCCCATGTGGAATTCTGCAAAGGTGTGCAGAACCCGATTGGCATCAAATGTGGACCGTCACTCACCCGCTCGGACCTGAAAGAGCTGCTGGACCTGCTGAACCCGAGCCGCGAAGCCGGGCGAATTGTTCTGATAAATCGCTTTGGTGCAGGCAACGTGGCGGATCACATGCCGAAACTGATTCGCGCGGTTGAAGAAGAGGCGCACCCGGTTGTGTGGACCTGTGATCCGATGCACGGCAACACAATCAAAGCCGACAGCGGCTACAAAACCCGGCCCTTTGAGAGCATTCTACGGGAAGTGCAGGAATTCTTTGCGGTCCACCGCAGTGAAGGCACGATTTCGGGTGGGGTGCATTTTGAAATGACCGGTCAGGACGTGACTGAATGCACGGGTGGCGTGCGGGCGGTAAAGGACGAGGATTTGTCTTCGCGGTATCATACGGCCTGTGACCCGCGCCTGAATGCGTCGCAATCGTTGGAGCTGGCGTTTCTGGTGGCGGAAGAACTGTCCGCCAGCCGTGAGGGGATGCGCGCAACCGCGTAAGCCACTGGACGGCGGGCTGGCCAAGTGGCTAAGGCCAAGTGGCTAAGGCCAGGTGGCTTAGGTCAGCCCGCCGTCAATCACCTGAAACACAGGTTTCGCCCGGTGCGGCAGGTCCTCATGCGCAAGGTCCTCATGCGGAAGGCCCTGGCCCGGAAGGTCCTGCGCCGCCAGGTTTTGTGACGCCACCAGTTGCGGCGCGTATTGCGCACTGCCGCGGGGGCTCAACACTCTGGTGGAGATTGGCTTTTGGGTGCCCGTCAGCCCAACCTGACCCAGGATCGGTCCGGTCTCGGGAATGTCCAGGGACCAGCTGTCGGTGATGTGGAACCGCCCCCGGATATCGCTGATGAAGGGTGTAACTGCGGCGCGTTCCGAATAAATCGCAATTGCGCGGGTCAGTGCGCCGCGCGTATCACTCAGAGGCAAGATCGCCATCATCGCTTCGTCAGCAGGCCCGGTGCGTTCGGCGCGGGCCAGGGACAGAAAGCTGACGGCAGGTGTCGTGATCGCTGTTTCAGCGGCATCCATTGCCTGACTGCGGTCGTCCAACTCGAACAGGGCCCGAAACGGCATCCCGCGCAACTCCATCCCCATGCGGGCAGAGATCGTGGCGCCGGCCAGACGCATCCGGACCGTACCCGCGCGGGGCCGCTCCAGAATGCAGATCCGCGACAGGTGCCGGGTGATGGCGGCGGGGCGGATCTCCACCCGGCCGGGAGCCACACGATCGCCGCGCAGTTGATCCCAATACCGCAGAACACTGCTGATCCGGGTGTCGAGATCGGGCATTTGGGTGGCAAAAATCTGTGAATCGTTCATCAAATGCTCTCCGTCGGTGCGATACCGATCCTCTAAAACGCCGTGCCCCTGACTGGTGCTGTGGTTGCGTCCCTTGACGGCGTGCCGCAGTTCCTGTCCCTTTTCAAATACACTGAATAAAATTGTTCGGGCAGGGGGAGAGTTGCCAGATGGTTAATTTTGCGGGGCCAATTGATGGGTAACATGGGGCTTGCCTCGATGACTGCATTCGCCAGCGCCGAGGGCGCGGGGGAGGGTCTTTCGTGGAGTTGGGACATGCGTGGTGTGAATGGGCGCGGCCTCGATTTGCGCCTGCGGGTGCCTGACGGGCTAACCGCGTTGGAACAACCTTTGCGCGCCGCCCTGCAAAAGGCGCTGACGCGAGGCAATGTGACACTGGGCCTTAGGGTGACACGCACCGCGGCAGGTGGCGGGCGGCTGGATGGCACGGCCTTGGCGGCGGCGTTGGCGATGGTGGCTGAGGTTGAGGTGCAAGCGGACGGACACCTGGCGCAAAGCACGGCTGTCGATATCCTCGGGATGCGTGGTGTGATGGACGGCGCGGAGGTGGCGGATTTGCCCAGTGTTGAAACATTGATGGCAGAGGCTGGGGCGCTGATTGAGGCGTTTGTTGCCATGCGCCGCACCGAAGGTGCTGCGTTGGCTGGCGTCATGTCGGGCCAGATCAACCGGATTGCCGCGTTGACTGACGCCGCCGTGGACGCCGTTGCAATCCGCGCGGCGGGGCAGGGCACCCGCCTGCGCGCCCAGGTAGCGGCGCTGCTGGAGACCACTGATATCGTAGACGAGGCGCGATTGGCGCAGGAATTGGCGATATTGGCGGTGAAGGCAGATGTGACCGAGGAGGTGGACCGCCTGCGCGCCCATGTCACCGCTGCCCGTGATCTGATCGCCGGGGGCGGCCCGGTGGGGCGCAAACTGGATTTCCTGATGCAGGAGTTCAACCGCGAAGCCAACACGCTCTGCTCCAAATCCGGCGATGCGGCGTTGACGGCCATTGGCCTTGACCTGAAACTGACCATAGATCAGATGCGCGAACAGGTGCAAAACGTGGAATGAACATGCCAGATAAACTTGGATCGGATACCAACCGCCGTGGTCTCTTGATCATATTGTCCTCACCCTCAGGCGCGGGAAAATCAACGCTGGCGCGGCGGCTGATGGCGTGGGACGACAGTTTGCGCTTCTCGGTCTCGGCCACAACCCGGGCGCCCCGCCCCGGTGAGGTCGACGGCGTGGATTACCGGTTCATGGATGATAGCGCCTTTCGCGGGCTGGTCACCGATGGCCAGATGTTGGAACACGCCCATGTTTTCGGGAACTTCTACGGCTCCCCCCTTGCGCCGGTATCGGAGGCGATTGATGCGGGCCGTGATGTGCTGTTCGACATTGACTGGCAGGGTGCGCAACAGATCCAGAAAAGTGTGCTTGCGCCCCATGTGTTGTCGATCTTCATCCTGCCGCCGTCGATCGGTGAATTGCGCCGCCGCCTGGAAACACGCGGTCAGGACGGGCAGGATGTGATCGCCAAACGGATGATGAAAAGTTGGGACGAGATCAGCCATTGGGATGGCTATGATTACGTGCTGATCAACGACAACCTGGACGCCACAGAGGCGAAGCTGAAGACCATTATTGCGGCTGAGCGGATGAAAGCGGCGCAACAACCGGACTTGATGCGCCATGTCCATTCCCTGCAATCGGAATTCGAGGATATGCCATGATCTACGTGTTGGATGGGGTCTCGCCGCAGATCGCTGACGACACCTGGATTGCGCCGGATGCCAATGTCATTGGAAATGTGGTGCTGGAGCAGGGGGCCTCGGTCTGGTTCGGCTGTACGTTGCGCGGCGACAACGAGGAAATCCGTGTCGGCGCGGGATCAAATGTGCAGGAGAACGTGGTTTGCCACACCGATCCCGGCGCACCGCTACTGATCGG
>JAESTV010000237.1 GCA_016763475.1 Roseicyclus sp. | reverse complement strand
GGGGTTGCCCAATGCGGGCAAGTCAACGTTCCTTGCCGCCACCTCCAACGCGCGGCCCAAAATTGCCGATTACCCGTTCACCACGTTACACCCGAACCTTGGTGTTGTTGGTGTGGATGGTGCGGAATTTGTGGTTGCTGATATTCCTGGTTTGATTGAAGGCGCAAGTGAGGGCAGGGGCCTTGGCGATCTGTTCCTGGGCCATGTGGAGCGCTGTGCGGCGCTTTTGCATTTGGTGGACGGAACCTCGGAAGATGTGGCGGCGGATTACCAGACGATCATTGGCGAGTTGGAGGCTTATGGCGGTGAGCTGGCGGCGAAAGAACGGATCACCGTTCTTAACAAGGTCGACGCGTTGCTACCGGAAGAGCTGGCCGAGAAACGCGCCGCGCTGGAGGCTGTCGCAGGCCCGGTGATGGAGATGTCGGGGGTGGCGCGCACCGGCGTGATCGAGGTGCTGCGGGTGTTGCGTGCCCGTGTTGATGCGGATCGTGTCGCGGCCCGTGACCCGGCGGAGGAGCCGGACAAATGGCGTCCCTGACGGGGAACCTGACTGGGGGCAACCTGACGGGGGAAAACCTGACCGGGGGCAACCTAAAGGGCGCCAAACGTATTGTCGTGAAGATCGGCTCGGCGCTTCTGGTTGATAAAACCACAGGTGATCTGCTTGGTGATTGGCTAAAGGCCCTGGCGCAGGATGTCGCGGCGCTGAAGGCGGCTGGCACAGACGTGATCCTTGTGTCCTCGGGCGCAATTGCGCTGGGGCGTGGCGCATTGGGTCTTGGCAATGGCGCGTTGTCCCTGGATGAGGCGCAGGCCGCCGCCGCCGTTGGTCAGATTCGGCTGGCGCGCGCTTATGAAGAGGCGCTGGCCCCTCACGGCCTGACCTCGGCGCAAATCCTGCTGACCTTGGATGACAGCGCAGATCGCCGCCGTTACCTCAACACTCGCGCCACCTTTGCGGCGCTTCTGGCGCGCGGCGCAGTGCCGATTGTGAACGAAAATGACACCATCGCCACAGACGAAATCCGCTATGGTGACAACGACCGGCTTGCCGCCAATGTGGCGGTCATGGTGGGGGCTGATATCTGCGTGCTCCTGTCAGATGTGGATGGCCTCTACACTGCCAACCCGTCCGAGGACGCAAACGCGCAACACCTGCCTACGGTCGATATCATCACACCCGCGATTGAAGCCATGGCCGGGGACGCGGGCTCGGGCTTGTCCAAAGGCGGGATGAAAACCAAAGTCCTCGCGGCGCGCACCACAACCGCCGCAGGCTGCGCCATGGTGATCACCCAAGGTGTGGTAAGCCGCCCGTTACAGGCATTGGGCCAAGGTGCAAAAGCCACCTGGTTCTCCGCAGCGCTGACACCACGCCAGGCGCGCAAAACCTGGATCGGCGCGATGAAACCCAAAGGCGCGTTGCGCCTTGATGCCGGCGCCGCCGCCGCGCTGACCCGTGGCAAATCCCTTTTGCCTGCGGGTGTCAGCGCCGTGGAGGGCAGGTTTCAGCGCGGCGACCCCCTGCGCCTGGAAGACCCTACGGGTGCGGCCCTTGGGATTGGCCTCAGCCGTTACGCCGCAGATGAGGCGCGATTGATTGCGGGCCGCCGTTCGGACGAGATCGAAGCCATCCTTGGCTACCCGGCGCGCGCCGCCCTGGTTCACCGCGATGACATGGCGTTTTAACGCCCTTCACCTTTTCAAGAATACGCCTATTCTACCGTCTTTACCCGCAATCTCCGCCTGCCACGAGGTTCCTGATGAAAGATGCCGCCAGCAACATTCCTGCCCTCATGGCTGACATCGGAGCGCGCGCCAAAGCGGCTGCAACCGAGCTTGCATTTGCGCCGTCTGAGGCGAAAGCAATGGCCCTCAGCACCGCTGCGGATGTTGTCTGGGCGCGCCGCGCGGAGATCATTGCGGCGAACCGGAAGGACATGGATTTTGGGCGCGAAAAAGGCCTGTCACCCGCGATGCTGGACCGTCTGATGCTGGACGAAGCACGTGTTGGCGGCATTGTGGACGGGTTACGTGCGGTGGCGGCGCAGGATGATCCGGTGGGCCAGGTCATCACCGAATGGGACATGGATAGTGGGTTGCACATCCAGCGGGTCCGCACCCCTCTGGGGGTTATCGGCGTCATTTATGAAAGCCGCCCCAACGTGACGGCGGACGCCGGGGCGTTGTGCCTGAAATCCGGCAATGCGGTGATCCTGCGCGGCGGCTCCGAGAGCTTCCATTCCTCGGGCCTGTTGGCTGAGTGTCTGCAAGACGGTCTGCGCGCTGCGGGTTTGCCCGCAGATGTGGTGCAACGGGTGCCAACTCGGGACCGGGCTGCGGTCCGTGAGATGTTGGTGATGACCGATTTCATTGATGTGATTGTTCCCCGGGGCGGGAAGGGTCTTGTCGGCCTTGTTCAGCGTGAGGCGCGGGTGCCGGTTTTTGCCCATCTGGAAGGTATCTGTCACATCTACCTTGATGCAGCTGCGGACCCTGAGAAGGCGTTGCGTGTGGTGCTGAACGCCAAGACCCGGCGCACCGGGATCTGCGGGTCGGCTGAATGCCTGCTGATCCACCGCGATATTGTGGAGACCATCGGGCAGGGGGTGGTGCGGGCGTTGATCGACGCAGGTGTTGAGGTGCGCGGTGATCGGGCACTCCAAGAGATACCTGGCGTTGTGGCGGCCAAAGACGATGATTGGGGCCGCGAATTCCTCGACATGATTATCGCCGCACGGGTGGTTGATGATATTGACGGCGCGCTGGCCCATATCCGCACCTATGGCTCGAACCACACCGACGCGATCATTACCGAGGATGACGCCGCCGCCGGGCGGTTTTTCCAGCGGCTCGATAGTGCGATTCTGATGCGGAATGCCTCGACCCAATTCGCCGATGGCGGGGAGTTCGGGATGGGCGCAGAGATCGGCATTGCCACTGGCAAAATGCACGCCCGCGGCCCGGTTGGGGCAGAGCAACTGACCTCGTTCAAATATCTGGTGACGGGTGACGGGACAATCCGCAGCTGATGGCGTGTGGCGTGTGTCCACGGCTGAGGGCGCCTGAGTACCGCTGAGTATGGCGCCCC
>JAESTV010000236.1 GCA_016763475.1 Roseicyclus sp. | reverse complement strand
CGGATGGGGCCTGTGGTGTCGGTCGCGCAACGCCGGGACGTGCTGGAGAAGGCCGCAGTGATTGGCGGCGAGGCAGAGGTTGTGTTTGGCGGTCAGGACGGGTTCACGGCCTTGGGTGATATGGAAAGCGGCGCGTTTGTTGCACCGACGTTGTTTCACTGCGCCGACCCCGACGCGGCACGGCACGTCCATGAGACGGAGGCGTTCGGGCCGGTGTCCACGGTGATGGGCTACCGCGATCTGGATCATGCGATGGCCCTGGCGAACAAGGGAAAGGGCAGCCTTGTGGCGTCTCTGATTACCCACGACCCAGATGTTGCGCGGGAGGTCACGTTGGGGATCGGCGCCTGGCATGGGCGGGTTTACATCAACGATCGCGACGCGGCGGCGGAAGCGACGGGCCACGGCGCGCCGATGCCACATCTGACCCACGGCGGGCCGGGGCGGGCTGGCGGCGGTGAGGAGTTGGGCGGCATCCGTGCGGTCAAACATTACATGCAGCGGGTGGCGGTTCAGGGCTCACCTTCGATGATCTCGGCGGTGACCGGGCGCTGGATGCCCGGCGCGGCGAAGACCATCGCGGATGGGCATCCGTTCCTGGTGACGTTCGGTGATCTGGCGCTGGGGCGGACGATGCGGACCGAGGCGCGCACCATCACGCTGGAAGATATCGAGACATTTGCAAACTTTACCGGCGACACGTTCTACGCCCACATGGACGCGGATGCCGCCAAGCGGAACCCGTTCTTTCCGGGGCGGGTGGCGCACGGCTACCTGATCCTCAGCTTCGCGGCGGGGTTGTTTGTGGAGCCAAACGAGGGCCCGGTGCTGGCAAATACCGGATTGGACAATCTGCGGTTCCTTAAGCCGGTCAGCCCTGGGGACAGTATTGTGGTGGATTTGACGGTGATGGATCGGAAATCCCGCAATCAGGAGTACGGCGAGGTGCGGTGGCACGCTTTGGTGTCGAATCAGGATGATGAGCCGGTGGCCGAATATGAGCTGCTGACGATGGTTGCGAAATGAGGGATGCCGTCAACGCTCTGGCTGAGGCGTTAAACACGGAAGACCCGCTGAAGCTGTGGTCGTTTCTGGTGAGTTGTCTGGGGGATGTCAGCCAGGACGGGGCGGTTGAAATCTCGGGCATCACCTTGTCGGCCCTGGTGGAGCGGGTTGGCTTGCAGCCACAAGCAATGCGGGTGGCGTTACATCGGTTGAAGCGCGACGGGTGGGTGGAAAGCCGCCGTGTGGGCCGGGTGGGATATCACCGTCTGTCAGACAACGCGCTGAGGCGGACGCGGGCGGTTGCGGCGCGGATCTACGGACCCGCAGCAGCAGAGACCGAGTGGCATTTGGTGGGCTTGCCGCCGGACGCGCCGGATGGGCTGGCTTTGCTGCCGGACCGGGTGTCAGCCATCGCAATCTCTCGCAGTTTTGCATTGGTGAGTGGGCCAGTGGACGACGTGCCGGAGGATTGGTTGGTGACTGCGCCGGGTGCGCGTGATTTGCCTGCGTGGGTGCAGGACATTGTGGCCAAGGCGGCCTGCGAGAGCGGATTCGCTGGGTTGGAGGCGGCAGTTGCCGCCATCGACGCGCTGCCGGGGCCGGGGGCGCTTCCCGACGAGCAGCTGGATCGGTTCGCCTTGCGGGTGCTGGTGCTCCATGGTTGGCGCCGTCTGGTGCTGCGATCCAATCCGGCGGCGGAAACCGCGATCGGCGCCGGCCGGGCGGAGATGACCTGCCGCGCGCGGGTCCATGGCTTGTTGGAGCGGCTCGGGCCGGTCACGGCTGAATGGTTTCAGGTGGCGTCTTGAGGGGCTTTCAGGGGCAGCAACGGCGCGCGGGCAGATGTGTTCCCGGCCTCAGCCACTTTGGCGGCAAGGCGGATGAATTCGGCGCGCTCAGCCGCTGTCAAACCCGGCAGAATCTCGGGCTGGATCTGTCGCACCTGGGGGATGAGGCTTGCCAGCAGACTGCTGCCTGCATCACTCAACGCCAACACATTGGCGCGGCGGTCTTTCTCGTTCTGGTGCCGGGTCACAAGGCCTTTGGTTTCCAGCCGCTCAACCACGCCGCCAATTGTCGGCCTGTCATGGGCGATCAGCCCCGCAAGTGTGGCCTGATCTATGCCGGGGCTTCGCGCCAACACGGCCAGCGTCGCAAATTGCGGCGCCGTCAGGTCATGGCCCAGGGCGCGCATTCGGTCCGAGAAGACCGAAATCGAGATTTGCTGCAAACGACGTATCAGATGGCCGGGCATCGTGTAGATTTCACTCATACAGGTGATTCTACCAAGTCCTGCACATGCGGCAAGTATGGTAATGATAAGTACGCTATCGTTTTCAGGCGTTTTTGTCATTCGCGGGCAGGAAAATGATGACATGACATAATAGTTATGCTTCAAATCTATTTAGAATTCCGTGGCCTCACTGGGGCCTGCGGCATGATCCTCGGGGACAAGGCGGGCCAACCGCACCTGAGATAACCACTGGGAGGAAGATTAATATGACCAATAAAACACTGCTGACAGCACTCGGCACGGTGGCGGTAGGTGCCATGGTGGCCACGGGCGCTCTGGCCCAGGACGTGACGCTGCGTTTGCACCAGTTCCTGCCTGCACAGGCCAATGTGCCTGCGCTGGTTTTGGATGTGTGGGCCGATCAGGTCGAGGAAGCATCGGGTGGCCGGATCGAGATTGAGCGGTATCCCTCGATGCAGCTGGGTGGAACCCCGCCTGAGCTGATGGACCAGGCCGTTGATGGCGTGGCAGATATTGTGTGGACCGTTGTGGGTTACACGCCGGGCCGTTTCCCGTCGACGGAAGTGTTCGAACTGCCGTTTATGGTGGCAGATGCGCGCGCCGCGTCGTGCGCCTACTGGACCATGTATGAAGAGGGCATGCAGGAAGAATTCTCGTCCGTGCACTTGCTTGGCACATGGGTCCATGGCCCCGGTATCTTCCACACCGCTGATCCGGTTGAGGTCCCCTCGGACCTTGAGGGCATGCAAATCCGTGGTGGGTCGCGTCTTGTGAACCAGCTGCTGGAGCTGACCGGCGCGACGCCTGTGGGCATGCCGGTTCCTGCTGTGCCTGAGGCCCTGTCACGGGGCGTGATTGATGGCACGACGATCCCGTGGGAAGTTACCACAGCCCTGCGTGTGTCTGAATTGGTTGAGAACCACACCGAGTTTGAGGGCAACGGGCTTTATACGTTGACCTTTGTGTTGGCGATGAACAACGAGGCTTACGCTGCGATGCCTGCGGATCTGCAACAGATCCTCGACGAAAACTCGGGTCTCGAATTCTCGATCTTTGCCGGTGGCACACAAGCGGACGCTGATGGCCCCGCACGTGTGATCGCGGACGAAGCAGGCAACAACATCATCACCATTGATGAGGCCACGGCAGCGGAAGTCTGGCTGCCGGTTGTTCAGCCGATCTACGATACCTGGATCGCTGATCTGGCTGAGCGTGACATGGACGGTCAAGCGTTGATCGACCGCGCCCGCGCGCTGATGGCTGGCGATTGCGCAAGCTAAACCCATAAAGACGAAAGGCCGCGGCGGGTGATCCGGCGCGGCCTGTTTCTTGGTGAGCCTTGGGGAGGGGTCATGCACCGCGCACTCATGTATTTGTCGCGTTTGATGGCCATTCTGGGCGGTCTGATGCTGTCGGCGGTCATCTTGTTGACCGTCTTTGCGGTCGTGACACGGGCGCTTGACCGACTGTTCCACTCGATGGTGGACAATGATGTCATGGCGGGTCTGGCCCGGTGGATGATTGATGCGGGTGTCGGCCCGATGCTGGGCACGTTTGAGTTGATCGAAGCGGGGGTCGGCTTCGTCATTTTCGCGTTCCTGCCGATCTGCCAGATCACCGGAGGCCACGCGACGGTGGATGTCTTCACCTCGCAGATGTCCGACGGCACCAACCGCATCTTGCGCGCAGTCACCGAGGTGGTCTTTGCCGCCGTACTGGTGCTGATTGCCGTGCAACTATATGGCGGGCTGATGACCAAGTTCAGTTCCGGCCAGGTGACTTTGGAGTTGGCCTTTCCGGTTTGGTATTCTTACGCAATTGGCCTTATCGGGGCCACCCTTGCGGCGATTGTGTCCGTCTACCTCGCCGTGATTCATATGATTGAGATGGTCACGGGGCGCGCGATCCTGCCTGCTGATCTGGGAGCAGAGCATTGAGCGACCAACTTATCGGGATCCTATCGTTCCCAGCGCTTCTGACGATGATTTTCTTGCGTGTGCCTATCGGATTGGCGATGTTCCTGGCGGGCCTTGTTGGCCTGGTTTTGGTGACCGGTGACACCCAGGTGCCGTTTGGGCGGCTGAAATCCGAGACGTTTACGACGTTCTCGAGCTATTCCCTGTCGATCATCCCGATGTTCCTGCTGATGGGGCATTTTGCAACGTTGGGGGGCATGTCGCAGGCGTTGTTCAAGGCGGCGGAAGGCTGGCTTGGCCACCGCAAAGGTGGCGTGGCGATGGCGGCTGTTGGGGCTTGTGCGGGGTTTGGCGCGATCTGCGGATCGTCACTTGCCACTGCCGCCACCATGGGCCGTGTCGCCCTGCCGGAAATGCGGCGCTATGGCTATGATGGCGGTTTTTCGACCGCCGTTCTGGCAGCAGGCGGCACCCTTGGAATTTTGATCCCGCCCTCAATTGTGCTGGTGATCTACGCGATCCTGGTTGAGCAAAACATCGCCAAGCTGTTCCTTGCGGCGTTTATCCCCGGCATCATCGCGGCCCTTGGCTATGTCCTTGCGATCTCGGTTTACGTGCGGCTGTTCCCGAAAAGCGCCGGCACGCGGGACCGGGTGCCCTACCGGGAACGGTTCGCGGCACTGGTGAAGGTCTGGCCGGTGTTGATTGTGATCGGCGCGGTTGTAGGTGGCATCTATGCGGGTTGGTTCACACCAACAGAGGGCGCTGCGGTAGGCGCTTTGGGCACCGGCCTGATTGCCTGGGCAAACGGGGGCCTCACTCGGGTGACGTTGATGGAGAGCTTTACCGTCACCGCACGTTCAACCGCGATGATCTTCTTCATCATCCTGGGTGCGGCGTTCTACAACGGCTTTCTGGCCCTGACCCAGGTGCCGCAGGGGATTGCGGAATGGGTTGTGACCTCGGGGTTGTCCCCCGTCATGATCCTGGTCTTCATCCTGATCTTTTACCTGATCCTCGGGTGTTTCATGGACAGCCTGTCGATGATCCTGCTGACCATCCCGATTTTCTGGCCGGTGATGCAGGGCCTCGATTTTGGCTTCGTCAGCATGATCGACCTGCACACTGCGCGCGCGGTTGAGGCGATGGCGGCGGTGCCGGATATAACGCCGCGCATCGTGGCGGGTTTGCAGGAGGCGTTTGCCGCTGGCGGCACCCTGGACGCGGCGCAAACCGCGGCGATGAGCAGCATTCAGGCTCACTTCGAGATGGCCGACGGAATGCTGACATCGGTGTTCCAGAGCCTTTCAGTCGGGGAAGAGCTGGTCCGCGACCAGATCCGCGCGTTGGAATTGCGGCGCGTAAATGAGGGGGCGCTGAACCGGATCAACAGCGAACAGACTGCGATCTGGTTTGGGATATTGGTGCTGATCGTGGTGGAGGTTGGCCTGATCACGCCGCCGGTTGGGATGAACCTGTTCATCATCAACGCGATGGATAAGAAGACCAAGATGACGGACACCTACAAAGCGGTGATGTTCTTCGTCGCCTCTGACCTGATCCGGGTGGTGCTTTTGGTCGCGTTCCCGGTGATCACGTTGATCTTCATCACATGGTAAATGGTTATATGCTATAACGATTGCAGCGAATCATCGTTTGCGGCGGAAAGGGAGATCCGATGCAACTTGACGGACAGGTGGCGATTGTCACGGGCGGGGCCAGTGGGCTTGGGGAGGCGACGGCACGTTATCTGGCGTCAAAGGGGTGCGATGTGGCGATCCTCGATTTCAACGGCGAACGCGCCCGTGATGTTGCGGCGGACATCGGCGGGTACTCCCAGCAATGTGACGTGACCAATGCAGAGCATGCGGCAAGCGCTGTCACCAGCGTGATGGCGCGCTTCTGGCAAGCGGCGCGGATCTGTGTGAACTGTGCCGGTATCGGACATGCGGCGCGGATCGTGGGGCGCGAGGGCAAGACCTCACTTGATGTGTTCCGCCGGGTGATCGAGGTCAATCTGATCGGCACCTATAACGTGATGACCTATGCGGTGCAGGCGATGATGGATTTGCCGCCGCTGGACACGGGGGAACGTGGGGTTGTGGTGAACACAGCCAGCGCCGCTTATCAGGACGGGCAAATCGGGCAATCCGCTTATGCGGCCTCCAAAGGCGCTATCGCGGCGATGTGCCTGCCACTGGCCCGTGAGTTGGCGAAACCCGGCATCCGGGTGAACGCAATTGCGCCGGGGCTGTTCAACACTCCGATGATGGAGAGCCTGCCGCAGGAAACAACCGCGGCGATTGTGGCCAACGTGCCGTTCCCGGCGCGTCTGGGCCACCCGGATGAGTTCGGCCAAATGGTCGCCGCGATCATCGAAAACCCCTATCTGAACGGCGAAGTGATCCGCCTCGATGGCGCAACAAGGTTGCCCCCCAGATGAGTGATCTTCTGGTCGATATTGACGGACCTGTGGCGACGCTGACGCTGAACCGGCCCAAGAAGCGCAACGCAATGAACGATGCCCAGATCAAGGCGCTTGCGGGCTTTTTTGACGCCCCGCCTGATGGGGTCCGGGTGGCAATTCTGACCGGCGCGGGGGATCATTTCTGCGCCGGGCTGGACCTTTCGGAACAGGTGGAACGCGCAAGCGTCGAAGCGATGGCCCACTCCCGCATGTGGCACCGTGGGCTGGAGCGGTTGCAGTTCGGCGGTTTGCCGATTGTTGCCGCGATGCGCGGCGCGGTGATTGGTGGCGGCCTTGAGGTTGCCGCCTGCTGCCATGTCCGCGTCGCCGCACCTGACGTGCGGTTCCAGATGCCGGAAGGCAAACGCGGCTTCTTTGTGGGTGGCGGTGCGACGGTGCGTGTGGGGCGGATTATCGGGCCGGATCGGTTAACCGAGATGATGCTGACAGGTCGGAGTTATGGGGCGGAGGCGGGGGCGCAGCTCGGCCTGTGCCACTACGTTGCGGACGACCCGATGGCCAAGGCGCGGGACCTGGCGGTGCAGATAGCGGCCAACGCGCAGCTGTCGAATTATTTCGCGATCCAGGGGGTGACCCGGATCAATGCAATGGCGCCGGAGGAGGGGTTGTTCACCGAGAGCCTTTGTACGGCGCTGGCCCAAACCTCACCCGACGCCGAAGAGGGCCTGCGCGCGTTCCTCGAAAAGCGCGCGCCGAGGTTTGAATGACGCCCCCGAACGCCACAGAAAAAGACGCCGACCTGCGCCGCCTTGTGGGGTATGGGATCAAACGCGCGAACTCGTCGATGATGGGGGCGGTGGAGCAGATCTTGGGCCGGTTTGGGTTCCGGCGCACAACCTTCTCTGCCCTGTCGGTGATCGCCGCCAACCCCGGTTTACGCCAGGCGGAGTTGGCTGATTTGCTGGCAATCGGGCGGCCCAATCTGGTGCAGATCCTGGATGAATTGCAACGGCCCGGCCTGATCGAGCGGGTGCGGGACCCGGAGGATCGGCGGGCCTACATGCTCCGCGCGACCCCTGACGGTGATACACGTGTGGCGCAGGCAAGCGCGGCCCTGATGGCGTACGATCAACGCCTGACGTGGGGCCTTAGCGCACCTGAGCGCGCGACGTTGATTGCAGCGTTGCGGCGTGTGGAAGAAAACGCCGCGGAGGCTTGGGAGGACAAAGATGCCGAGCACCTATCAACCTCATGATGTGATCCGCGAGGATCTTGCGGACGGTGTAATCCTGCTGCGCGCGCGCGCTGAACTGGGCGCGGTTGCGGCGCGGACCACCGATTGGCTGGATCACTGGGCAGACGTGACACCTGCGGCGGTGTTTCTGGCTGAGCGCGCAGGGGATGGCTGGCGCGAAGTGACTTATCTGGAAGCGCGGGGGCAGGCACGGGCGATGGCCGTGGGGTTGCTGGACATGGGTTTGGGGCCAGATCGGCCAATCCTGATCCTGTCAGGCAATTCTGTGGGCCACGCCCTGCTGGCGATGGCTGCGCAATACGCCGGAGTGCCGTTTGTGCCGGTGGCTGAACAATATGCGGCGATCCCGGCTGCGCGGGTGCAGATCGACCACATAGCGGCGTTGGTTCGCCCCGGAGCGGTATTCGCTGAAGATGGCTTTGCGATGATCGAGGTGTTCGGGCGCGACAGCCTGCGCGATGCACGTCCCCTGATGGTCCATGGGCCGGGGCGGACGTTGGATGATCTGGCGGCCGTTGGCGGCGACCTCATGGGGGTGTCTGTTGAGCCAGAAACGGTGGCGAAAATCCTGATGACGTCCGGGTCGACGTCGGCGCCGAAAGGCGTTTTGACCACCCACAAGATGATGTGCACCAATCAGGCGCAGATTGCGGCGTGTTTGCCGTTTCTGCGCACACGCCCTCCGGTGCTGGTTGACTGGCTGCCTTGGAACCACGTCTTTGGCGGCTCACATAATTTCAATCTGGTGCTGGCCAATGGCGGCTCCCTTTACATCGACAGCGGCAAGCCGGTGCCTGCCCTGATCGGCAAGACGATTGCGAACAATCGGATCAAGCAGGGCACCATCAGCTTCAACGTGCCGGTGGGGTTTGCGGCGTTGCGCGATGCAATGAAGGCCGACGCAGGGTTTGCGCGCGCGTTCTTCGAGGATCTGGACATGTTGTTCTATGCGGGTGCGTCATTGCCGCAGGATGTGTGGGCAGATCTGGAAGCCATGGCCCGTGAGGCGCGCGCAGAGATGCCGTTGTTCACCTCGTCCTGGGGCCTGACGGAAACCGCACCTGCCGCACTTTTGCAACATGAACCGACTGATCGCTCTGGCGTTGTTGGTGTGCCGTTGCCGGGTGTCGAGGTGAAGCTGCTGCCTGATGAGGGTGAGCGGTATGAAGTCCGGGTGCGCGGGGCGTCGATCTTCGGCGGCTATCTGGGGGATGACGCCAAGACCGCGGCGGCGTTTGATAACGATGGCTTCTTCCGCACCGGTGATGCGATGCGGTTTGTGGATGATACAGACGTCAATCTGGGGCTCCGGTTTGACGGCCGGATTTCGGAAGATTTCAAGCTGATGAGCGGCACATGGGTGCGCGCGGCGACGTTGCGGCTGCAGGTTCTGGACGCGCTGAAAGATGTGGCACAGGACGTGGTTCTGGTTGGTGAAGGGCACAGCGAAGTGGGCGCGTTGATTGTGCCTGCGCCGGGTCTGCGTGACGGCGCGGTTGAAGCGGACGGCGCGTTGCTTGTGGAGCCTGCACTGCTGGCGGCGTTGGCCCAATTCAGGGGCGGGTCTGCGGCACGGATTGCGCGGGTGATGGTGATGGCCGTGCCGCCCTCGATGCCTGACGGAGAGGTCACGGCGAAGGGCAATTTGAACTTCGCAAGGATCAAGGCGCGGCGCGCGGGGTTGGTTGATCGGCTTTATGGCGAGCGTGACCCGGCGGTGATTTTGGTGGGAGAGATCTGATGGCTTTCATTCCTTACGGGGCCTATTGGTCCACCCCTTTTGCGCGCTGGCAAGGCACGTTGGCGCATCTGAACTCGGTTGAGTTTGCGGCCCATGTGGGGCGGCACGAATTGGCGCGGATCGGGGTATCGGCGGACAGCTTTGATTTCGTGGCGTTTGGCCAGACGGTGATCCAGAAAGGCAGCTTTTTCGGCGGGCCGTGGTTCACCGGCATGTTGGGCGCTGAAGGGTTGGCGGCGCCGATCGTATCGCAGGCCTGCGCCACCGGCGCGCGGTTGCTTTCGACGGCGGTGGGTGAGATTGCCCAAGGGGCAAGCCAGACGTTGATCGTGTCGGGTGATCGCTGCTCAAACGGGCCACACGTGTACTTTCCGGCGCCCCAGGGGCCGGGCGGCACGGGCACCCATGAAGATGTCGTGATGGACAATTTCGGCCACGATCCCTGGGCGTGTAACGCGATGCTTCAGACCGGGGAGAACGTCGCCGCCCGTGAGGGGATCACAACCGAAGAGCAGCACGATCTGGCGCTGCATCGGCGGGGCCAATATGACGATGCGTTGGCTGACGGCAGGGCGTTTCAGCGGCGCTTCATGCCGGTGCTGAAGGTGCCGGATGCCCGGTTCCGAAAGACTGTCGGCGTGTTGGAGACCGACGAGGGTGTGGAACCCGCGCGGCCCGAGAAACTGGCGACGTTGAAGCCGGTGATGCCTGGCGGCTCGATCACCTTCGCGGGTCAGACACACCCGGCGGATGGCAATGCGGGGATGGTTGTTGTGGCTGATCGCGCCCATGCGCTTGAAATCGGCGGCGGCGGCGGCGGCGGCGGGCCGGTGGTGGAGGTGATCGCGATCGCTCAGGCGCGGGAGGAGAAGGGGTTCATGCCCGCAGCTCCGATCAAAGCCAGCATCGCGGCGCTGGACCGCGCACGGCTGTTGATCAATCAGGTTGATGCGATCAAATCGCACAACCCATTTGCGGTGAACGACATCACGTTTGCCCGCGCGTTCGGGATTGATTGGGAGACCATGAACAACTACGGCAGTTCGTTGATCTGGGGGCACCCGCAGGGACCAACCGGGCTGCGCGCGATGATTGAACTGATCGAAGAACTACATATTCGCGGCGGCGGTACGGGGTTGTTTCAGGGCTGCGCCGCAGGAGATTCAGCAATGGCCGTCGTGCTTCGGGTGGGTTGAACTGGCGGGTGGGATGAACGGGGAGAAAGACATGGGTAACGCAGCAAACTGGTTTGTGGATCGCCATATTGCGGAGGGGCGGGCCGCGAAGCCTGCATTCATTGAGGCAGATGGCAAGAAACGCACCCTGACCTATGGAAAGTTGCACGAGGAGGCGGGGCGGTTCGCGGGGGCATTGTTGCGCCACGGCGTCCGGCGCGAAGAGCGGATTGCGATGATTGTGCGCGATCAGATCGAGTGGCCGGTGATCTTCTGGGGCTCACTCAAGGCGGGTGCAATCCCGGTGCCGCTGAACACGCTGCTGTCGGCAGATGTCTACGAGACGATCCTGACCGATAGCCGGGCCTCGATTCTGGTGGTCAGTGAAGAAATGTGGGAGGTGGTCGAACCCGCCACCCGCGACAACCCGTTCTTGCGGGCGATCCTGGTGATCGGCGACGCGCCGGAGATGACCGAGAGCTATCGTGATTTCACCAATGGTGCGCCGACGGAAATGACGGTGCAGGCCGATGACGACGAGTTGGCGTTCTGGCTGTATTCATCCGGCTCCACCGGGCAGCCCAAAGGGGTGCGCCACGTCCACGGCGCGTTGCGGGCCACATGTGAGACCTTTGGCGATCAGGTGATGGGTATCCGCGAGGAGGACGTGGTCTACTCCGTCGCCAAGATGTTTTTTGCCTATGGAATGGGGAACGCGGTGTCGTTCCCGATGTCGGTCGGCGCCACAAGTGTGTTGCTCGGCGGTCGGCCCACGCCGGATGCGGTTTATGGCATCATGGCCGCGCACAAGCCCACGATCCTGTGCGCCGTTCCGACGCTGTTTGCAGCGATGGTGCAGGCTGCGGACGGCACGCCGGAGCATTCGTTGCGGCTGTGTACCTCTGCCGGAGAGGCCCTGCCGCGTGAGGTCGGTGAGGGGTGGGAGCGGCTGACAGGTGTGGAGATTGTGGACGGCGTTGGCTCCACCGAAATGCTGCATATCTTCCTGTCGAACCGGCCCGGCGACTGCGTCTATGGCACATCGGGCACCGCCGTTCCGGGGTATGATCTGCGGCTGGTGGATGAGCATGACGAGGATGTGGCTGACGGGGAGGTTGGCGAATTGCTGGTGCGTGGCCCCTCGTCTGCTGAAGGCTATTGGAACCGCCGCGCCAAATCTCAGGAGACATTTGAGGGGATGTGGACCCGCACAGGTGATAAATATGAGCGAAAAGAGGGGCGGTTCACCTACTGCGGGCGCACGGACGACATGTTCAAGGTTTCGGGTATCTGGGTGTCGCCGTTTGAAGTGGAAAGCGCGCTGATCGACCATCCGGCGGTGCTGGAAGCTGCTGTTGTGGCGCGCGCCGACGGGGCGGGCTTGGACAAACCTGCGGCTTATGTGGTGCTGAAGGATGGGGCGGCGCAGCCCGAGGCGGACGCGCTGAAGGATTACGTGAAGGACAAGATCGGGATGTGGAAATACCCTCGCTGGGTTGAGTATCTGGACGAACTTCCGAAGACCGCCACGGGTAAGATCCAACGTTTCAAACTGCGCAGCTGATGTGGGGCGAAGGGTTTGTTTTGGCCCGTGGAAAGCGGCTGGAGTATCGGTGTTGGGGTGAAAGGCCGGGTGATGGGCCGGGGGATGGGCGGTGCTTGGTTTTGTTGCATGAGGGGTTGGGCTGTGTGGCGCTGTGGAAGGGTTTTCCGGCGGCGTTGAACACAGTCACCGGCCTGCCGGTGATGGCATTTTCGCGGGCTGGCTACGGATTTTCGGACCCTGATGAATTGCCGCGCCCGCTGGATTGGATGACGCGCGAAGCGGTCGAGGTATTGCCGGAGGTGTTGACGGCGTTTGGGTTGGATGCGCCGGTGCTGGTCGGGCACTCAGACGGGGCGACAATTGCGGCCATTCACGCGGGGCTTGTGGGACGGGTTTGCGGCGTTGTGTTGATCGCCCCACATGTCTTCACCGAGGATGTTGGCCTGACCGAGATCGCGCGCGCGGATGCGGAGTTTGGGGCCAGTGACATGGCGGTTCGGATGGGCAAATACCATCGCGATCCGGTGGCGAGTTTTCGCGGCTGGGCTGATGCGTGGCTATCGCCGGGGTTTGTGGGCTGGAATGTGGAAGACGCCTTGGATGGGATCAACGCGCCGGTGTTGGTTATTCAAGGGAGGGAGGATCAATACGGGACCCTGGCGCAGGTTGAGGCCGTTCGCGCACGGGTTCCGGGAAATGTGCGGGAGCTGATTCTGGAGGGGTGCCGTCATGCGCCTCATCTGGAGCAGGGTGAGGCTGTGGTGCGTGAGATAGATGAATTTGTGCAAAATAATGCATGATTAGCGGCAAATTTCTGTAATTAGAGAAAGTATAAGCACTATATCTCTTGATATGTGGCATCCCGACGGTATTGTGCCCAAGCGAACAGGGGAGAGCGTTGCGCCATGGGTAAGGTTATCAATTTTCAGACCAATCCGTCGAAATACCGCCATTGGAGCGTCACATATGACGGCCCGGTTGCGATGCTGACAATGGATGTGGATGAAGATGGCGGCCTCTTTGACGGCTATCAGCTGAAGCTGAACTCCTACGATCTGAGTGTCGATATTGAGTTGAACGACATTGTGCAGCGGATGCGGTTTGAACACCCTGAGGTGCGTGTGGTTGTGATGCAATCGGGCAAGGACAAGGTGTTCTGCGCCGGTGCAAATATCCGGATGCTGGGCGGGGCGGCGCACTCTCACAAGGTCAACTTCTGCAAATTTACCAACGAGACGCGTAACGCCTATGAGGCGGCAGAGGCCGAGTCCGGCCAGAAGTACATCGCGGCGATCAAAGGCGCCTGTGCGGGCGGCGGATATGAGCTGGCGCTGGCGTGTAACCACATCATTCTGGTGGATGATGCGGCGTCCTCGGTTTCCCTGCCCGAGGTGCCGTTGCTGGCGGTTTTACCCGGCACTGGCGGCCTGACGCGGGTGACCGACAAACGTATGGTGCGCCGCGATCTGGCGGATGTGTTCTGCGCGACGGAAGAGGGTGTGAAGGGCAAACGCGCCGTCGATTGGCGGCTGGTGGATGAGATTGTCCCGACCTCGAAATTTGACGCTGTGGTGGCTGAACGCGCGGCGGAATTTGCTGCGGAACTTGCGCCTGCCGCGGGCCGGGGGGCAGCGGGCCGGGGCGCAGTGGCGGGCATCACCTTGGGGCCGTTGGAGCGGAGCATCGCAGAGGATGGCTCGGTTGCATATTCGCACGTCGAAGTGTCCGTGGACCGCGCGGCGCGCACTGCGGAGATTACCCTGAAAGGTCCGGGCGAAGCCGCCCCCACCGATATGGATGCAATGCACGCCCAGGGTGATCAGGCCTACCTGTTGAAGTTGGCCCGTGAGTTTGAGGACGCGATCCTGCATCTGCGTCTGAACGAGATGGAATGCGGGTTGTGGACCCTGCGCACCCAAGGCGACCCGGAGTTGCTTGCCGCCCACGAGGCAGTGGTGCGTGACGGCGCGGATCATTGGCTGGCCAACGAGATCCGGCACTACTGGAAACGCACGTTGAAGCGGTTGGACGTGACCTCACGCAGTTTGGTGGCGTTGGTCGAACATGGCTCGTGTTTTGCCGGTGTGCTGGCTGAGCTGATCTGGGCCGCTGACCGCAGCTACATGATGGAAGACGAGTTTGACGGTGACAATC
Source organism: Roseicyclus sp. (assembly GCA_016763475.1). Taxonomy (GTDB): domain Bacteria; phylum Pseudomonadota; class Alphaproteobacteria; order Rhodobacterales; family Rhodobacteraceae; genus Gymnodinialimonas. The sequence goes on along the minus strand of JAESTV010000236.1, from coordinate 13,229 downwards.
GCCCGATGGCGACGATCACTTTGAGTGAGGATAATTTTGGCACATACCTGATGGGCAATGGGTTGACCCGGTTGCAGACGCGGTTCCTCGGGACGCCGGACGCGGTAGACCGGATGCGTGAGCAGATCGGCGTGATGATGGAAGCGTCAGAGGCGGACAAGCATGGCCTTGTGACAATGATCATGGACGATATTGATTGGGAGGATGAGATCCGGATCATCCTTGAAGAACGCGCCTCGTTCAGCCCTGATGCGATGACGGGCATGGAAGCGAACCTGCGCTTCGCCGGGCCTGAGACGATGGAGACCCGGATTTTCGGGCGGCTGACAGCGTGGCAGAATTGGATCTTCATCCGGCCCAATGCGGTAGGTGAGAATGGTGCGCTGCAACGGTATGGCACTGGCATCCGTGGCGATTTCGACATGGAGCGGGTGTGAGCCATGGGCGAGCGGCGGACCAAGCCCCGCGCCTTTCCGTGCGCTGCGTGAGCGGAGATTTTAGTGGCGCGACAGCGCTTGACGTGACTTGAGCGTTTGACCCCGAGGGAGAACTACCATGACTGCACTCGACGTTTCCTACGACACCCGTATCCCCAACAACGTGGGCCTCTCTTCTGATCGTAAAGTCCTCAAGGCGCTGGAAAAATGGCACCCCGGTTATATCGACTGGTGGAACAAGCTGATCCCGCAGAATTTTCAGGACTCCATGGTGTACTTGCGCACGGCGGTGTCTGTGGACCCCAAGGGGTGGGCGAAGTTCGACTACGTGAAGATGCCCGAGTATCGCTGGGGCATTCTGCTGGCCCCCGAGGTTGAAGGCCGCACAATTCCTTGTGGGGAACATGCCGGCGAATTGGCCTGGCAGGAGGTTCCGGGTGAGTATCGCAACATGCTCAAACGGATGATTGTCATTCAGGGCGACACCGAGCCGGGTTCGGTTGAGCAGCAGCGCTTCCTCGGCCTGACCGCGCCGTCGCTGTACGACATGCGCAACCTGTTTCAGGTTAATGTGGAGGAGGGCCGTCACCTGTGGGCGATGGTCTATCTGCTGCAAAAGTATTTCGGCAAGGATGGCCGGGAAGAGGCGGATGATATGTTGGTCCGCTCAAGCGGGTCAGAAGAAGCGCCTCGGATGTTGGGGGCGTTCAACGAAGAAACACCCGATTGGCTGTCGTTCTTCATGTTCACCTATTTCACCGACCGTGATGGCAAGATGCAGTTGGAATCGCTGGCTCAGTCCGGCTTTGACCCGCTGTCGCGCACTTGCCGCTTCATGCTGACCGAAGAAGCGCACCACATGTTTGTGGGCGAAACCGGCGTTGGCCGGATCATTCAGGCCACCTGTGACGCGATGAACAAGGCGGGTATCACCGACCCCTATGACATCGGGAAAATCCGCGATCTGGGGGTGATCGACCTGCCCACGGTCCAGAAAAAGCTGAACCTGCACTACTCGCTGTCGCTTGATCTGTTTGGTCAGGAAGTCTCGACCAATGCCGCCAACGCCTTCAACTCCGGCATCAAAGGCCGGTATATGGAGCTGCGGATTGATGACGACCACAAGTTGCTCAACGACACCTATATCGTGCGCTCGGTTGTTGATGGTCAGATCAAGGCCCAGGAAGTGCCTGCCCTGACGGCGATCAACATGCGGTTGCGTGATGATTATGTACGTGACGCCTCAGGTGGTGTTGGCCGTTGGAACAAGCTGCTCGCCAAGGCGGGGGTTGAGTTCGAGATGAAGCTGCCCCATGAGGCGTTCCACCGTCTGATTGGTGTGTTCGCGGCCATCAAGGCCAACCCTGAGGGGGATATCCTCAGCCAAGAGGCGTGGGAGGTGGGCGTCAAAGACTGGTTGCCCACCAAAGCCGATGGTGACTTTATCCAGTCCCTGATGGTGCCTTGCTTCGAGCCAGGAAAATACGCCGGTTGGATTTCGCCGCCGAAAGTTGGCATCGACAACAAACCCGGCGACTACGAATACGTCAAATTGCACATGGCCTGATATGAACCTGCCGTTCAAGCAGCACCTGATCGACCCGGAAATCTGCATTCGCTGCCACTCCTGCGAGATGGCCTGCACAGCGGATGCGATTGAACATGACGACACCAACGTCGTGGTGAACGCGGACCTGTGTAACTACTGCATGGATTGCATTCCCGTCTGCCCCACCGGGTCAATTGACGAATGGCGTGTGGTGGCGGAGCCTTACTCGCTTGCGGCGCAATACGGCTTTGAGGAACTACCCGAGCAGGAGGACCTGGCGGGTGCCGGCGCCGACAACGTCGAGGCGCTGGATGAGGCTGTTGCGGCATTGTTGGCGGAGGCCCATCAAGGGGCAGGCGGGGCATCCAAACCTCCGGCGAGCGCCGACAGGCCCACGGTCAATATGTACCCGCTGGCCAAACCGACGTCGGCGACGGTGCAGGGAAATTATTCCCTGACAGATGATCCCACCCATGACGTGCGCCACCTGATCCTTGATCTGGGCGGCGTGCCGTTTCCGATCATGGAGGGGCAGACCATCGGGATCATTCCGCCGGGCACCGACGATAAGGGCAAAGCCCACCTGCCGCGGCTTTATTCCGTCTCCAGCCCTCGGGATGGCGAGCGGCCAAATTTCAATAACCTGTCCCTGACGGTCAAACGTGAGGAACACGGCCTGTGCTCCAATTTTCTGTGTGATCTGGAAAAAGGAGATGAGGTGCAGGTGACCGGGCCGTTTGGGGCAACTTTCCTGATCCCGTCTGACCCGGATGCGCGGTTGCTGATGATCTGCACCGGCACCGGCGCGGCCCCGATGCGGGCCTTCACCATGCGGCGGCAACGGAGCATTGGCGGCACGTCCGGCGGCATGACCATATTCTTTGGCGCCCGCACACCCAAAAGCCTGCCCTACTTCGGGCCACTCTCCAAAGTGCCCAAGACCCTGCTGGATCAGCATCTGGTCTATTCGCGCGACGGCAAGAAGGAATACGTCCAGGACCGATTGTTGGTTGAGGAGGAAAAGATCGCCGAGTTGTTGGTAGACCCGAACACCCACATTTATATCTGCGGTTTGCGCGGGATGGAGGACGGGGTTGAACGCGCCTTCACCACCATCGCCGAAAGCATCGGCGAGCAGTGGATCGCGATGCGGGATGTGATGCGCCAAGAAGGCCGTTACCATGTGGAGACTTACTGAGATGGACCCACGCCCCGGAACCGAATTGATCCACGACATTCGTGTCACGTGGGGTGATTGCGACCCCGCAAAGATAGCTTATACGGCGCGGTTGCCGTGGTTCGCGCTTGATGCCATCGACGCATGGTGGAGTGAGTATCACGGCCCCGGCGGCTGGTATCATCTGGAGTTGGATACCAACGTTGGCACGCCGTTTGTGCGCCTGGAGATGGATTTCAAAAGCCCGGTCACGCCGCGCCATATCCTGAAATGTCACGTGTGGCCCGCGCGCCTTGGCACCAAATCAATCAGCTTCCGGGTCGATGGTGTGCAGGACGGTGTGACGTGTTTTGAGGGCGCGTTTACGTGTGTCTTCACCATCGCGGATCAGTTCAAATCCCAGCCCGCGCCGCCGTCGCTGCGCGCGCTTATCGAACCCCATATCCCGGCCTGACATGTCCAACGAAGGGTCTCATTCAACAATTGCTCTCGACGCCGCTATTCAGGCGCTTCAAACCCGCGTCGGCAATCGGGTGCGCGCCGCGCGAGGCGCTGCGGGCATGTCGCGGCGGGTGTTGGCCGAAACCTCTGGGGTGTCGCCACGTTATCTGGCGCAATTGGAAGGTGGCGAGGGTAATATCTCCATCGGGTTGTTGTTCCGGATTGCAGAGGCGCTGGGTGTGTCGATCGACGCGCTGGTGAACTCAAGCGAATTGCCAGCGGACGCTCGCCGCGTCGGTGAGGCCTTTGCCGCCGCTGATATGGCAACCCAGGCGCAAGTGCGCGATCTGTTGTCAGGTGACGTCACCAAAGCCGGTCGGATTTGCCTGATTGGTCTGCGCGGGGCCGGAAAATCAACGCTGGGTGCTGCATCAGCCAAAGCGCTGGACGTGCCTTTCATCGAGTTGAACAGCGAAATTGAGGCGGCAGGCGGGATTGCGATCCGCGAGATCATCGGGCTGTACGGCCCGGAGGGATACCGCCAGCTGGAGGCGGATGCCCTGGATCAGATCGTGGCGGATCACAACCGTGCCGTGGTTGCGGTGGCAGGTGGCATCGTCGGCAACAGCGATATATTTGACCGCCTGCTGAACCGGTTTCACACCATCTGGCTGCGCGCCTCCCCTGAGGAACACATGGCACGTGTCCGCGCCCAGGGTGATACACGCCCGATGGAGGGTAACCCGCAAGCGATGGCGCAGCTGCGCCTGATCCTGACCGGGCGAGAGGCCGAATATGGCCGCGCCGACGTTGTGTTGGACACCGAAGGTTGCTCTGCCCCTGCGTCCCTTGAGGCGCTATTGGCATTGATCGAACAGAACCATTTTATCCCAAAGGACATGCCATGAGCGTCACCAGATCTCGCGATGGGCTGACTGGCTACGTCACCCTCGACAACCCACCGGTCAACGCGATTGGCCGCGCCATGCGCGCGGGATTGATGGAGGCGGTTGCGTGGGCTGAGGCTGAGAAATTAGACCGGGTGATTGTGACCGGCGCAGGCAAGGTCTTTGCCGCCGGTGCCGATGCCCGTGAATTCGACGGTGCGCCGTTGGAGCCGTACCTGCCCGACGTTCTGGACGCGATAGAGCGCAGTTTTGTGCCATGGATCGCCGCAATCAACGGCGTCGCCTTGGGGGGCGGGGCCGAGATTGCGCTGGCGTGCCGGATGCGGATTGCGGGCCCCAGGGCGCAGATCGGGTTGCCGGAAGTCACGCTTGGCGTGATCCCCGGCGCGGGTGGAACCCAGCGGGCGATGCGTCTGTGTGGCCTTGAAACTGCGCTGGAGATGATCGCCTTTGGCAAGCCGCTCAGCGCCCGCGCTGCACGGGATGCCAAATTGGTTTACGCGCTGGAGGATGATCCGGTTGAGGCCGCCTTCATGGTTAACACCGAAGAGCTGTTGTGTGTGGTCCCGACATGGGAGTTGCCGCCACCAGAGATGGACGCCGCCGCGTTTGCTGCCGCGTTTGCCGCCGTACGCGCAAAGCTGGCCAAACGCTCGGCCGGGCAGGTGGCCCCGATGCGGGCGGTTGATGTGGTGGAAGCCGGGTTGTCGATGGAATTCGCCGAAGCGATGGCGCTGGAACGCAGTACATTCCTTGAGTTGAAAGGTGGGGAGCAATCACGCGCCTTGCGGCACATGTTCTTTAGTGAACGCGCGGCGAAAGCGCCCGCGGGCTTGCCTGCCGCGCCAGAGCTCACACAGATTGCTGTGGTCGGAGGTGGCACAATGGGCGCGGGTATCACCTACGCCTGCCTGTCGCTGGGGCTGTCGGTGGTGTTGCTGGAGACGGACTCGGACGGAGTTGACCGCGCGCGACACAACATCGACGCGCTGATTGCCCAGGGCGTGAAACGTGGGCGGCTGGATGACAGCGGGGCAGAGGCCTTACGTGCCCGGCTGGTGGTGAGTGATGACTATGACGCCGCCGCAGGTGCGGAACTGGCCATCGAGGCCGCGTTTGAATCGATGGCGGTGAAAAAACAGATATTCGCCAAACTTGATGCCGCGATGTCGCCGGATGCGATTTTGGCAACGAACACCTCTTACCTGGATGTTGATGAGATTGCGGCGGGCATCAAACACCCCTCACGTGTCCTTGGCCTGCACTTCTTTGCGCCTGCACATATCATGCGCCTGTTGGAAATTGTGAACGGTGCGCAGACCTCGGAGCGGGCCCTTGCAACGGGTTTTGCGCTGGCGAAATTACTGAAGAAGGTGCCGGTCCTGGCGGGCGTTTGTGACGGCTTTATCGGCAACCGTATTTACACCCGTTACAAGGAAGAGGCGGACATTCTGCTGATCGACGGCTCGACCCCCTGGGACATCGACGAGGCGATGGAGGGCTTTGGTTACGCGATGGGGCCTTATGAGGTTCAGGACCTCTCGGGCCTCGATATCGGCTTTGCGAACCGGCGGCGGCAAGACGCAAGCCGGGATCCGAACCGGCGTTATATCCCGATTGCGGACCGGATGGTGAATGAGGGGCGGCTGGGGCGCAAAGCCAGCGTCGGATGGTATCGGTACCCCGGTGGGGGCGGCAAAGTGCTGGACCCGCTGATTGAGGACCTCATCACCGAGGAAGCGCGGTTCGCCAAGGTCAAACGCCGCGAGATCGGGGCGGATGAGATCCGTGAACGTCTGGTTCTGGCGATGGTGAACGAGGCGGCAGATATTCTGGGTGAGGGGATTGCGCAGAGCACACGTGATATCGACCTGGTGACGGTCTTTGGATATGGCTTCCCGCGCTGGCGCGGTGGGTTGATGCATTACGCCGACACGGTTGGGGTGGCGCAGATCGTCGAAAAGATCCGCGCGCTGGAGGTGGTTGATCCGGTGATCTGGAAACTGAGCCCGGTGTTGGCGGACTGTGCCGAAACGGGCGTGGCTTTGGCCGATTGGAGCAAACCGGGCTGACACGGGCGAAATTTCCTTGCAAGGAAATTATCAGATCCTTGCAAGGATCTGGGCCCGCTTAAATCACGCGGATTGGCAGAGAGGTGAAACCGCGAAAGCGGGCCAGTCCCAGACGTTCGCGTGGTCCATCTGCCGCCAGTTTCGGGAATCGCTCAACAAACCGACCCAACGCCAGTTTCCCCTCCATTCGGGCCAATGACGCACCCAGGCAGACGTGGATGCCGGTGATAAACGCGATATGGGGGTTGGGGTTCCGTGTAATGTCGAAGCGCTCAGGGTTGCTGAAGGCCTCTGGGTCGCGGTTCGCGCCAGCGATCGAGGTGTGGATGTAGGTGCCTTTGGGCAACACCGGGCCAGAGGGCAGGGTGAATTCCTCGCCCGCAGTGCGATTGCCAATTTGCACGGGGCTTTCCATGCGCAGGCATTCTTCCACTGTGCCGGCAATCAGCGTCGGGTCGTCCAGCAGCCGGCGGTGTTGATCAGGATTGTCGAGCAGGAGTGCGATGGAATTGCCGACAAGGGAGGTTGTCGTCTCGTGGCCCGCGTTGAGCAGGAAGATGCAGTTTTGCACGAGTTCGTTTTGGGTCAGATGGTGGCCATTGTGTTCGCCAAAGATCAGCGCTTCCAGCACCTCGCCCTCACCAGCGGCATCGGGGTTGGCGCGGCGATGGTTGATAAGGTCACTCAGGATCGCGCCGAATTCCTCAACCGCAGCGTTGCCCGCAGCCAGTTGCGCTTGTGACACCATTGGGTCCAGCGCGCCGAGGATGGCGGTGGAGTAGCCGCGGAGTTTGGCGCGGTAACTTTCGGGAATGCCGAGCATCAGGCTGATAATCTCGGTCGGCAGTACCATCGCGAAATCAGCGATCGAATCCAATTCTCCGAGGTCTTCAACCCGGTCCAGAAGGCGATCGACGATCCGCTCGATCTGCCGTTCCATCTCGGCCAATTTGCGGGGTGTAAAGGCGCCCGAAATTAGTTTGCGCACGGTGGTGTGGTAGGGTGGATCGTTGAAAACCAATGAGGTTGTGTGATGTACCTTCAGGGGGCACTCGCCGAACTTTTTGCCAAACGCCTCGGTCTTGTCCGACAACATGTCGCGGGACCGGTAGACGGCGAGGCAATCGTCGTGCCGGGTTAGGTAAACGGAACCGTCGCCGTTGCGATGCACCGGTGTTGTGGTGCGCAATTGGGCAAGTGTTGGGTACGGATTTTCAATGAACTCCGCACCGATGTTATTGAGATCAAAATGCGCAATGTCCAACATGGGGCCCCCTTTGCTGCCCGAGTATCGGCGCAGCGACGGGGGGCCGCAAGCCTTCAGTCGGGGCGGGCCATCCGGGTTGCCAATTGGCGCACCAGTGGGGCGGCCAGTCACTGGGGGCACTCACTGGGGCCCAGTCACGGGGGGCACTCACTGAGGCAACCGAATGCCTGTGTGGCACAGCGAGTTGCGGTCTTTGTCGGCCACACGATGTCGGTCGAATTGGGTTTCGTAAAAGTGTTCCAGCGTTTGGCCCGGTTTGGGGGTGAAATTCCCCAATAGTCGCGCGGCGGCAATACGATCCAACCGGAACATGCGGTAATCATCACGCAGCTCGCACCACGCAACCAGCGTCCATACCGACCCCCAGAACCACAGGCCCAAAGGGCGCAGGATACGTTCGGTCTGGGCACCTTTGTCGTCCGAATAATCGATGGCGATGCGTTCGGGTGCTCGGATAGCGGCCTCAACCGTGTCGATGGTGGCGCGGGTCTGGGCATCGAGGGGCCGGGTGGACCACGCCTCGAACCGCAGAGCTTCGGCGCGGATACGGGTGGCATCGGGCAGAACCGCGGTGATCTTGTCGAGCGCGCTGTCAGCGCCGCGCACCATGGCGGTGCCGCCCCAAGTCTGGACCATACGCGCGCCAACGCTCAGGGCGATGATCTCTTCTTCAGTGAACATCAGCGGCGGCATATTGTAGCCGTCCCGCATCATGTAACCAAGGCCAGCCGCGCCTTCGATAGGAACACCTGAGCCCTGAAGGTGGGCAATGTCGCGGTAAATTGTCCGCTCCGACACCTCCATCGCGTCAGCCAATGCGCGCGCAGTGGTGAGTTTGCCCGGACGCAGGCGGTCAATCAGGCGAAAGAGGCGGTCAGCACGGCGCATGGGAGGACCTTAGTTTGCGTTGGTGTGAGGTGAAAGCGGGGGGTGTGAGAGGGAAGCGGGGGTGTGAGGGGGAAGCGGGCTGCTTTGGTGGACGGCATCTGGCCTCTGCCGGTTCCGGGTTCGACCTGTGCACAGGGCAGCCCGCCGTGTTCTGTGGGCCACCCAAAACCCTGCGTACCCCGCACACCAAAGCGGCCTTCCTGCGGCTGTGACACATTTTGGATGGATGCGGAGCGCGGCGCGGGTATTTGGGAAGCAAAGACCCCGGGGATGCCCCCACCGCCCTCAGGTGAAGGGCGGCGGGGGAAGTTTCAGCCGCTGAATTTGAACATCCCGAGCGAATTCCCATCAAGATCGCGGGCATAGAAGAACGCGCCTGGGGGAATCTGGATATCGGGGCTTTCAACTTCGCCGCCCGCCGCCGTGATCCGCGCACGTGCGCTGTCGAGGTCATCATTCACAATCAAATGGATGGTTGTGCCTTCGCGGGAAGGTTTGCCGGGGTAAAGATGGCCACCGATGCCGGGTGTGTTGTCGTTAAACCCAAGCATGACCATTGGGTTAGGGCCGGAATTGTCGATACTCAGGTCCTGCCCGAGGATACTGGCGTAGAAGGCGCGGGAGGCGTCAAGATCACTGACAGCAATTTCAAACCAGCAGCCAGAGTTTTTGGGGGTATCAGACATTTTATTGATCCTTGTTTCATCTGTTGATGACGCTGGTCTAACACCCCCCTCCTGACAGCGTTCTGTCAGGAGCTTGTCAGGATTTGAAAAAAGTTGAATGATCTGTGAAGCGAGGTGTCTGTGCCCACATGATGCGCCAGATTTATGGGTCCAGTTCGGCCACCGGAATGATCGGGAAGAAGGTGCCGTTTGACCAGACGCCAAACATCTCGGTCCCATCAACGCCGTGTGTCACACCCAAATCCACCAGCCGGTAGAAGCTCTTGCGATCAATCAGCGCGTCCAGCCCGGCGCGGATGTGAACGTAGGGGGAAGGTTCGCCACCCTCGTCACGTTCAACCCGGATTGCATGATCAACGCCTGCAACCACCGTGTCATCGACATTGGTGGTGAAAGAAATCATCTGATCCGCGCCGTCACCTGTCGCCTCAATGTCAACCGCCACAAACGGCGCGTCGACCACCCGAATCCCGACTTTCTCGACCGGAGTGACGAGGAAATATTTGCCATCCTCCAGCTTCAGAATCGTGGAAAACAGCCGCACCAGCGGTTTCCGGCCAATGGGGGTGCCCAAGTAAAACCAGGTGCCGTCGCGTTTGATTTCCATATCCAGATCACCGCAAAAATCCGGGTTCCACAGGTGAACCGGCGGCAATTTGCCCGCTTTTTCGGCATCTTGCGCGGCTTTGAGAAGTTGATCGGTGGAAGGTGTCACGGTTTTCTCTCCTTACGCGCCTGTTGCCACGGTATTGTGAGTGACACGCCTGTTGCCACGATTTCCCCCAGTGGCGCGCCTGTAGTCGCGGTTTTCCCCGAGTGACGCACATATAGTCACGATTTTCCCGAGTAACGCGCCCTTAGTCACGATGTTTTGTCCCTCATACCCGATTGCCATTTGTGATCGGCGGAATAGGTCTGTTACCTGTTGCACTAGTATTTAACACCCGCGCGGAGCATTGCCATGTCTGACCCCGATACCCTTGTGTCCGAGATCGAAGCGCTAGGCGCGAAATTGGGGGAGGCGAAGGCCTCCATCGCGCAGCGGATTATCGGGCAAAACGAGGTGGTGGAGCTGTCGCTGGCCGCGATGCTTTCGGGGGGGCATGCGTTGCTGATGGGCCTGCCGGGTTTGGGCAAGACACTTTTGGTGGACACGTTGTCCACCGTGATGGGGTTGTCTGCCAATCGTGTGCAGTTCACGCCGGACCTGATGCCTGCGGATATTCTGGGTTCTGAGGTGTTGGAGACGGCAAGTGACGGTTCCCGTGCGTTTCGGTTCATTGAGGGGCCGGTGTTTTGCCAACTTTTGATGGCGGACGAGATCAACCGCGCCTCACCCCGGACCCAATCGGCGCTGTTGCAGGCGATGCAGGAGCGCGAGGTGACAATTGCCGGAGAGCACCGCCCATTACCTGCGCCATTCCACGTATTGGCCACCCAAAACCCGATTGAGCAGGAAGGCACCTATCCGCTGCCTGAGGCCCAACTGGACCGTTTTCTGGTGAAGATAGACGTGCCCTACCCGGATCGCGATACCGAGCGTCAGATTCTGATCGCCACAACCGGCACCCATCAGGCTGTCGCAACCGAGGTGTTCTCACCCGGAGAATTGATCCGGGCGCAGAACATCGTGCGGCAGATGCCGGTGGGTGAGGCTGTGGTTGAGGTGATCCTTGATCTGGTGCGGTCTTGCCGCCCCGAAGAAGGTGATGCCCCTGAGATCGTGAAAAAGACGGTTGCTTGGGGCCCCGGCCCCCGTGCCGCGCAGGCGCTGATGCTGACCGCACGGGCGCGGGCGTTGCTGGATGGGCGTTTGGCCCCGTCGGTGGAAGATATCGCGGCTTTGGCGCAGCCGGTGCTTGGTCACCGAATGGCGCTGTCGTTTGCGGCGCGTGCCGAGGGGGCTGTGCTGGAGCAGGTTATCGACGAGGTCACCGCACGGGTCACGCGGATTGAGGCTGCGGCTTGAACGAACTTTCCCTGCACTCACCGGAGACTTTGCGGTCCCGGTCCGAGGCGGTTGCGGCGTCATTGCCGCCGCTGATGGCGGATGCGCAACATCTGGCTGCGACGGTATTGCTGGGGGTACACGGGCGGAAACGTGCGGGGACGGGGGATGAATTCTGGCAATATCGCCCCGCAGAGCAGGGTGATAGTTACCGCTCGATTGATTGGCGACGGTCGGCCCGATCTGACGGCCATTTCCTGCGACAGACGGAATGGCAGGCGGCACAATCGGTGATGATTGGCGTCGATGATGCGGCATCAATGACATATTCGGGCGCGAAATCGCGGCCCTCCAAGCTGCGCCGGGCGCAGACCTTGGCGATGGCTTTGGCGGTGATTGCGGTGCGTGGCGGAGAACGTGTTGGATTGACCGATCTGGCAGAGCCGCCCCGTGGCGGGCAGGCGCAATTGTTGCGAATGGCGACGGCCCTGATGGATGGCGTCGATCGGCCAGAGTATGGTGAGCCGAAGCCTCAGGTCATGCCGGCAGGGGCGCGGGCGGTGTTCTTCAGCGATTTCCTGGGTGATCCGGGTGCGATTGCAACCGTTCTGGGCCACGCCGCGGATCGCGGTGTAAAAGGTGCGTTGGTGCAAATCCTTGACCCGGACGAAGAGGCATTTCCGTTCGACGGGCGAACATTGTTTGAATCGATGTCAGGTGCGATCCGGTTTGAGACCCTAAAGGCCAAATCCTTGCGTGAAGAATATTTGGCTCGGCTGGGCGCGCGCAAAGACGCGCTGCGTGAGATGACCCGGCGGACCGGGTGGACGTTCCATGTTCACCACACCGATACACCCGCTGAACCTACGCTTCTGTGGCTTTATCAAGCGTTGGAGCGGCGCTGATGATCGGGGCCCTCGGATTTGCCACGCCGCTTCTGTTGTTGGCGCTGATTTCGTTGCCGGTGTTGTGGTGGTTGCTGCGCGCCGTGCCACCTGCGCCGATCCGGCGGCGGTTTCCCGGTATCGCGCTGCTGCTTGGGCTGACCGACGACGAAAGCCAGACCGACAAGACGCCGTGGTGGCTGTTGCTGTTGCGGATGCTGGCCGTGGCGGCGGCGATCATTGGCTTCGCCGGGCCAATCCTGAACCCTCAAGAGGACCGTGTTGCCGGGGACGGTCCGTTGCTGATTGTGATGGACGCCTCATGGGCCTCGGCGCGAGATTGGGCCGCGCGCCTGGACCGTGTCGGGCTGTTGCTGGACGACGCTGAGCGTGCTGGCCGCGAAGTGGCGTTGGTGATGCTTACGCAGGTGTCGCCGGGAGCGCCCCCGTTCCAGGCCGCAAACGCCTGGGCGCCCCGGGTGCCGACATTGGAGCCCGCGCCTTATGCGCCGAATATGGCGGCAGCGGTTGAGTGGGCCGGGGCGCTGGATGGCCCGGTTGAAGTGTTCTGGTTTTCGGATGGAGTGGCGCACCCCGGGCGCGCTGATTTGGCGGAAGCGTTCGCGGGCCTCGGCGAGTTGTCGGTGTTTCAGGGGGCGCGCGAGTTGATCGCGCTTGCCCCGCCTCGATTTGAGGATGGCCTGGTGCGCGCTGATCTGAGCCGCCTTGGAGCAGACACCCCCCGTGAGGTGACAGTGGTGGCCCATGGCCTTGACCCCGCAGGACTGCCCCGAGATCTTGCCCGCGCCACAGCAACCTTTGATCCCGGTGAAATGGTTGCGCAGGTCGCATTCGACCTGCCGCCCGAATTGCGCAACCGGATTACCCGGTTCGAGTTGTCCGGCGAACGTCACGCAGGCGCGATTGCCTTGACTGATGACGCCTTGCAACGTCGCCAGGTTGCGCTGATTG
>JAESTV010000235.1 GCA_016763475.1 Roseicyclus sp. | reverse complement strand
GAAAATTTGAACCGGTCAGTCATGGAGGCTGCGCATACCCCCGCGGGAGCGGAATTGCAAAGGCCCCGTCGCACCGTTCGGGAGGGGATGGTTGGGCGTCTGGCACATTCGCCCCCGCCCGCGCGCCATCGCATCCATCAATGGATATCCTCATGACACTTGTCCCGTCCCGACCCGACATTGACCTGCGGGCAAGATTACAGTGGCAACTTTTCGGCCTGCGCTTCTATCTTACGCGCACAGTCACCCGAAAACCGCTGCCCACTTTTCGGCGTGCGCTTCTATCTTACGCGCACGGTTACCCGAAAACCGGTGCCCACTTTTCGGCGTGCGCTTCAGGCCCTCGCCGAGAATATATGGACCCGCGCTGGCACCAGAACCGCGCCCGAGGCGTTTTGCATCGTTGCAAAACGGTCCGCGAGGCCGCTGCGGAGGGCCTCGATATCTTCCGCGTCCGGGTCTTCGTCCGCGATACGGTGCGCGACGAGGCCAAGCTCCATCTGGGTAAGCGCAAGATCATCAGGTGTGCCGGTCGGCGTCAGGGTCATATCCAACGTCTCAACCTCTGCCTGCCAGCCGGCCTCGGTCAGCGCATCCAGGGCGACACCGGGGACCGCAAAGCGGAACGGGCTTGGGGCCTTTGGATCTGGCCGATTTTCAACCGGCCCAAGGACATTGTGCGCAACCTGCCCGCCGACGCTTATCCAGGGGTTTGTGGCCGGAGGGGCCCAGGCCGCCATGGTGAATAATCCGCCAGGTGTGACGGCGCGGCGAATATTGGCGAAAGCCGCAACCGTATTGTCAAAGGTCACCACCCCAAAAAGTGAGATCACACGATCGAAGTGGGCGTCAGAAAATGGGTAGGTCTGGGCATCAGCCTCTAGCAAAGTCACATTTTCCGGCACCCGTTCCCTTGCGCGGCGCACAAACGGCGGCGCCACATCTACGCCGGTGACATGGCCAGCTTGCCCTACAACGTCCGCCGCCTGGCAGGTGCTTAAGCCGCTGCCAATGCCCACATCCAGCACCTGTTGGCCGGGCGCCAGATCAGCCGCCGCCAGAAGGGCCGCCAACACAGGCGCATGGGCTGCTTCCATCCGCGCCTCTGCCCGCAACCAAGGTCCGGCCAGCTCATCCCAATTTTTCATAATGGTCCCCGTGTCATGCAAAGCGAGACTGACGACTGGCACCACATAACACAACAGCGCGCCAAATGCAGGTGTTGCCTGCCTTTGCGCCCCATACTCACCTTTGCGCCCCCGCCTGCCTTTCCGCCCTCCCTCACCTTTGCGCCCCCGCCTGCCTTTCCGCTCTCGCTCACCTTTACGCCCCCGCTCACAATCCTTATATCTTCTGTCAGGTATCAAGGCGGGACTCAGACATGACCGAGCAGACAACCCAGATGGAAGGCGCACCGCTGATTGCGCCGTCAACCACGAACCACCCGCTCTACGACAATATCGTGGAGGCGTGCCGCTCGGTCTTTGACCCTGAGATTCCAGTAAATATCTACGATCTGGGCCTGATCTACACAATTGATATCGGGGCCGAGAGTGACGTGTCGATTATCATGACCCTCACCGCGCCGGGTTGCCCCGTCGCCGGTGAGATGCCGGGATGGATTGCCGATGCGGTTGAGCCGCTGGATGGTGTGAAGACCGTCAGCGTCGAGATTTCGTGGGAGCCGCCGTGGGGCATGGACATGATGTCTGACGAGGCCCGCCTCGAATTGGGCTTCATGTAATCACCTCCCTGTAAAGTCGGGCTTTCCTTACGGTAGGTCGACCATCTGCACGCTTGTTCCGCGCGGTACGTCCTGCCATCCTTCCTATGGGGATTTCGATGTAGGGGGCGGCCAATTCCGGGCCGTCTGAAGGGCTGCGTGCGCGTGGCCGCGAAGATAGACAGGATCAAACCGCACCCATGGCTGCATACACCTTCGCCGCATTGTTTCTGGCCCATGTGATTGCTGATTACGTTCTGCAAACCACATGGATAGTCGTGAACAAAAAACGCCCCATCGCCATGGCGGCGCATATCGCGCTGGTTTTGGGCACGATGTGCGCCACAACCGCCAGCTTTCACCCGTGGTTTCTGGGCCTTGCCCTTGCACATCTGTGGATCGACATCGTCAAGACCTATGCAATGCCCAAAGGCTTGGGAGCTTATGTGGCTGATCAGGTGTTACATGTGGCCTCTATCGCCGGGATCGCGCTTTTGGCCCCGCAAATCTGGCCGGCAAGCCCATTGTCCGGCGTTGAGGGCCTGCCGCTTTACTACATAATTATTGGCGGCGTTCTGTTTGCCGCGCGTGGTGGGCAATATGCGGTGGCGATGCTGGTGGGCAATCGCGGAGCCGGGTCCGGGCACGGAATTGTGCTGGGATGGGCCGAGCGGGCGGCCCTGTGTGTGGTGCTGATTGGCGGCTGGCCGATACTGACGGCGGCGGTGATCGCCCTGAAAGGTCTCTATATGGGGGTGAGCCTGTGGGGCCGTGACGACGCCGCACGCGCGCGTCTGCTGATCGGCACTGCGGTAAGTTTGGCGTGGGGTCTGGCCGTTGCGGTGCCGTTGGCGCTTGTTATGCCGATGATGCAATAGCATGCAGCGCCGGAACCGCCGGGGCAATCACACAATACCCAACTAAAATTCTCAGCCTTGAGAAACCACCGCGCCGGGCATACATTACCAGTGAGATATTCACAGGAAAGACCTTGTCCATGTTTGGCATTCCCGGAAAACAAGCCGTCACCATGACGGATAAAGCGGCCCGCCAGATCGCCAAACTCATGGCCCAGGGCGGCACCCAGGGTTTGCGCATCGGTGTAAAAAAGGGCGGCTGCGCGGGCATGGAATACACCATGGATTATGTGTCCGAGATCAACCCGCACGACGAGGTTGTCGAACAAGACGGCGCCCGGGTGATGATTGCGCCAATGGCGCAGATGTTCCTGTTTGGCACCGAAATTGATTATGAAGTCAGCTTGCTGGAAGCCTCGTTCCGGTTCCGTAACCCCAACGTCACGGATGCCTGTGGGTGCGGCGAGTCGATCAAATTCAAAGACATCGACATGATGCAGGCGGAGCAGACGGAGCAGACGGAGCAGGCCAGCTCTTGAAATGCTCACACCAGACGGGTGTGCGAAATGGCGCTTTCCCCAACTTTTCGCGATGAAATACGCCTACGCGCGGGCCGCGTGATGAGTATCTCGGATGAAGACACCACCCATGTGAGTGAGCTGTTTGAGGGGTTGGGAGATATCACAACCCGCAAGATGTTCGGCGCCCTGGGACTCTACCATGACGGCAAAATCTTTTCGCTTTTTATGTCCGATGGCGCGCTGATGCTGAAAGGTGCAGGCGCGTTTCAGGACGAGTTGGATGCAGCGGGTTGCACACGTTGGACCTATAGCCGCCCTGGCAAGAAAGAGGTCGCGATGCCGTACTGGAGCATGCCTGATGTGGCGTTGGATGATCCAACCGAGGCGGTTGCGTGGGCCCCGCGGGCGCTGGCGTATTTGTGACGTCTAGAGGGGGCCAGCCCCCCGGCTACGCCTCCCCCCGGAGTTTTTCTGCCAAGATGAAAGAGCGGCCTGCGCACGGGGGGCGGCTTGTGTGCGGTTTGTTAACCGTAAAGCGCTGTGCGTTTGATTTGCCCCCCCTGGCCGGAGAACGCGGTTGTTTCACAAACCAAGCCTCGCCGCTCAGGGGGATGCACGGCCTCCGGTAAAACGCAAAACGCTGTAGGCAGAGGTTAGCAGGTACTTTGCAGGTGGATGCAGGTTTCCATGTCACGGTTTGACAGATGTTCTCCGGTGCTAAGGGGGGGGGCCTCATTGACGTCCCCGGCCTCCCCAGCCCGTGTCTGGTGGCGGAATGGGCCTGCGGATCATCGGCGATGAGGGCTTTTCCGTCGGCATCCAGGATCATCAGGGACCTCTTGTCGGGTTGACCGTCTGTGTCGTGGCTGCCACCACATGGGCCAAATGAAGCTGGAGGCGGCGATGGCACGGAAATTGGCGGCAGGCAATTGGAAGATGAACGGTTTGGGCGCGGCTTTGGCTGAGGTTGATGCGCTGGCGGGTGCCGTGGCTGCGGCCTCGTGTGAGGT
>JAESTV010000234.1 GCA_016763475.1 Roseicyclus sp. | reverse complement strand
CCGCAGCCTAGCCCGCCGCCAGCCCCTGGGTTTCGTCAGCGTTGCTAGGTATCGCCACCCAAGTCTGCCCAGATGTCCCGCACCCAACCCATGATGACTTGTGCCTCGTCCCAGCGATTGGACATCTCGCGCCCCTGTGCGTCGGTCATCGCGTATTCCGGCGGTCCCAACTCGCACACAAAAATACAATCCCCCGACGGGTTGCGCGCGCGCCAATCCGCCATGCCTTCACGCCACCAGTCTTTGAACAAGCCGACCCACTTCTGGTGTTGGGGGAAGTCCAGTTGCAGCTGGATTTGCTGGCGTGACGCGACGCGGCCCTGAAAGCTGTCGGATCGTTGCAGGATTCGACTGACAAGGCCCAGATCATGTTCGGACAAAGGGAACCAAAATTCCCGGTCCACAACGTAGTGGGACAGGTCCGCACAAAGGCGCATATCCGGGATTCGGTCCAGCAATTGCAACGTGGTGTAGAGGTCGTTGGTGATACAATTGCGATGGGTTTCAAACTGCACCGGCACGCCGATGCGCTTGCTCATGGTGATCCAGGCCTCGATCACCGGAACCATGGCGTCTACCTCAATAGGGGTCACCTGACCGATCACATCGACAAATGGCGCGCCGAAATCGGCGGCCATATGTAACGTGTCCTCAAGGCTTTCAATGGTCTTGGGGAAGGCCACGATCAGCGGGGTTAACCCGTTGGCCTGCATATGGGGGCGGACCTTGTGGGCGACATCAACATCCGCCGCACCCAGATCAATCGCCATGCCGTCAAATCCGGCACCCGCCACCATCTCGCACACCTGATCATAAGGCAACTTCACGCCGGTCGGGTCGTGGGGCTGCATCGCCCAAAGTGACGTATATAGCTTTAGCTGCCTCATTCCGCGGGCAGTCGTGTTACCCGCCCGCCGGTGCGCGGGATCACCCAAACCTCGTCCATCGGGTATTGGCTTTCGTCTTTGGCGCGCAATTTGCCAATGACCTCAATCTGAAACTCGATCCAGCCCATCCGGTGAACCTCACCCGCCTTTTCCTCGATCCGGGTGTTGAGGTCGTGCAGCTTCCAGAATGGCACCGCAGGAAACGCGTGGTGGGCGGTGTGGTACGGCATTTGCCAGCACAGCCATTGTTGCAAAGCGTTGGCGCGGGTGGAGCGGGTGTTTTCAAAGATATCGTCCTCATGGCTCAACCCCAGATGCTCAATGGTGTTTTGCAATTGGTGGATTGGCTTGGTCACAATCATCGGCAACAGCCAGTATGTCAGCGCCGCCCAGGACCCGGCCAGCACGGATATCACGGCGATCAACACATATCCCAGCAGGTGCAGGCGCGCTTCCCGGATCACCCGGGCCTCTTCTTCCGCGCGGATATAAGGCTCAAGGATGATCCCGCGGGCGCGGCGCAAGGTGCCCACAATGCGGTTTCGCCAATAGGTGATGCCGGTCAGCCAAATCAGGTACGAGGTCAGCGTGTACGGTTCGCGGACCAATTCGCCGTCCCGCTCCCAATTCTGGGTGTATTGGTGGTGGGCGAAATGCATGATCTGGTCGAAGTCACGGGGGAAGATCTGGATGAAGCCGATCAGGCGGCCAAAAACCTCGTTCAGTTTCCGGGTCTTGAAGACGGTGGCGTGGGACAACTCATGCTGGGCGGCATAGAGGAAGTTGAGCAACACCCCCAAGGCCAGCCCGGTCAGCCAAACCCAAGCGGTGCCCATGGCAACGGCATGTAACACCGCGACAATTGCAATCATGCCCAGATGGCTGGCCATCTGTAGCCCGCCTCGCAGGTCGGAGCGTTCAGACAAGGTGCGTAACTCCACCGGGGTCAACAACTTGCGTCGTGAGAAACTGGCTTCCATTGCTCTGTGATCCTTGGCTGGCCAGGATAAATCTGGCTGGGTAGAGGAATGATGTGGGTCTGCGGGCAATCCGTCAATCCATACGCCCGCTTTTGGCCCTTAAGCTTCAGGCAACCCGAATGCCCGCTGACCAGACGCCTTGCAGAACCGGCACGCCGTTGAGGGGCCGGAACCGGATCAGGTCTGCCCGCTTCCCGAGGGCCAAAACGCCGCGATCTGTCAGGCCGGTGGCGCGTGCGGGCGCAGAGGTGACCGTGGCCATGGCGCGTGCCATGTCACCCCAGATTTCGCTTAACCTCACAGCGGAATACAGCAGCGCCGAGGGCACGTAGTCAGACGACAGGATGTCGAGCAGCCCAGCCTCCGCCAGATCACCAGCCGCGACATTCCCGGAATGGGACGCCCCCCGGATCAGGTTGGGCGCGCCCATCATCACCGCAATCGCGCGGTCATGGCAGGCCTGTGCCGCTGACAGCGTTGTTGGAAACTCGGCCAGCGCAATCCCGTGGCTGGCGGATCGTGCAACGTCATTGAGGGTTGAATCATCATGGCTGGCCAGAACCGCCCCAAGCCGCCCGGCGGCCTTAACCGCAGCCGCTTCATGTGCATCGCGCATCTGTACGCCCAACGCCTGCCGGGTGCTGACATGGTCTTCAAAATCCTCATGGCTCAGGCCATGTTTGCCCCTCATGTAGACCTTATATTGGTCGAGGTCCGCGAATTGCCGCTGCCCCGGCGTGTGATCCATGATCGACACAATCCCCACCCGGTCATCTGCGCCGAACTGTGCCAGTTCCTCGATCAGGGAGTGCGAGCAGACCTCGGCGCGCAGGTGCAAATGGTGGCTGATCTTCAGCGCGCCCTGAGTGCGGAACGCCAGAACCTCGTCGGCCAGTTCGCGCGCATACCGCGCCCATCCGGTGCCGCCTTTGCCTTCAACGGAGCCGACACGGATCGCATCGAACACCGTGGTGATCCCGCAAGACGCAAGCTCTGCGTCATGGGCGACAATGGCGGCGCCGTGGGGCCAATGGACGGCGGGACGCGGGCGGATGTGACGCTCCAGATTGTCGGTGTGCAGCTCAATCAGGCCGGGGGCTACGATGTCGCCGATGCAATCCATGGCGCCCTTCGGCACTGCGCCGCCTTCCGAAATCGCAACGATTTCGCCGTCCTGAACCGTGATCTGGCCCCGGATCTCAGCCTCGGGCAGGATCAGGTGAGCATTGGCCAGCGTCATGGGGGCCAGCGTCATGGGGGCCAGCGTCATGGGGTCCGGCCTCAGGGTAGCAATTTCGGGCATGGAATCCTCGGTGGAGCATTTGGTGGAGCATTTGGTGGAGCATACGGGAATGGATGGGCACAGGCGATATGGGCTTTATATGGTCCCCGAAGCTGCGTTGTTTGAAACGGGGTCGGCTTGGGTGAAACGCGGCGACCGGCGCGCGGGTGCCGCATCCGGGCGGGGTGGGTTCTTCGACATCTTGCAGAGTTGTCCATTTAAATATACAACTATACAAATTCATAACGCCGCCTCCCGGGTCACCGCAAGCCCTGATGTAAGGACTAGTGCCAATGGGACGTTCCCCGCTCTGGATCGCAATCCACGACAGCTTGGCAGGTGAGATCGCGCGCGGCCATTACTTGCCCGGTGATCGCCTGCCAACGGAGGCGCAATTGGCGGAGCGTTTCGGGGTCAACCGCCACACCGTTCGCCGGGCGCTGGCCGGTTTGGCTGAGGCCGGCACCGTTTTTGCGCGGCGCGGCGCGGGGGTTTTTGTACGGCACCGGCCGACACCTTACCTGATTGGGCAGCGGGTGCGGTTTCACCAGAACCTCCTGGCGGCAGGGCGCATTCCGGAAAAGCGGATAGTGCTGCTGGAAACCCGAAGCGCGGATCAGGATGAGCGTTTGGCGCTTCAACTCGATCAAGGTGCGCAGGTGCAGGTCTATGAAGGGATCAGCCTGTCTGATGGCGCGCCCATCGCGATGTTTCGCTCGGTGTTTCCGGCGTCACGATTCCCGCGCATGTTGGAAGAATTGCAAAGCAGCCGATCTGTGACCGCAGCGTTTGCCGCCCATGGCGTGACCGATTACACCCGCGCCTCAACCGAGATCACCGCAAAAGCCGCGTCCCCGACCCGCGCGGTGCACTTGCAGATGTCGCCTGGTGATCCGATCTTGCGAACCGTCGGGATCAACGTTGATGGCGACGCGATACCTGTCGAATACGGGACATCCTGGTTTGCCGGGGACCGGGTGGCCCTGACCCTTGAGGCTGACACATAAGGGTGCAGGTCTGCCCGGGGCAGACCGTGCTGTGGGGCGAGGGCGCGGCGAAGGATTGCGCGCGCCGGGCGGCGTTCCGCAATTTGTGATCAGGGCAGGTGGCGCGGCAGGCAGGTGGCGCGGAAGGCAGGTGGGCACCTAACGCCAATTGTCCAATTCGCTCGGAAACCGGCGGGGCACAAGCCCGGCCTGAAACCATGTCAGAAGACTGTAGATGGAAAAGACAGGCAGGCCGGTGCGCTGGCGGATATCAGCCGCGTATGGCACCATATTGGTGCATTCCAGAAGGATCGCGCCGGTATCGGGATGGGCCGCAACCAACGCATCTGCGGCGTCACACATATCTTGGCGCACAGCGTCAAAGTTGATCTCGATCTCATCACCCAAAATAGCGCGGGTGAATTCGCGGCCCCCCTCAGTGCCGACCACAGGGGTTCCGCCCGGCACACCCGCGGCGTCCAGATGCGCCTGGGTCAGGGAGCCTGAGGAAATCGTCAGGATTGTCAGGTGCTTGTCGGGCGGCAATGTGGCTGCGATCATTGGGGCCTGGATCAGCGAAGAGGTCGCCACCGGAACGCCAAGGGCTTGTTTCATCTGCTCCTGCAACAGCACCAAAAACCCGCAATTGGTGGCGATTCCATCGCACCCCATCGCCACAAGCTCCCGCCCGGCTGCAATGAAATCATCCACACGGCTGTG
>JAESTV010000233.1 GCA_016763475.1 Roseicyclus sp. | reverse complement strand
TTGCGCGCCGCAGGCCACATTCCTTTTGCGCGCCGCAGGCCACACCCCCTTTTGCGCGCCGCAGGCTACATTCCTTTTGCGCGCCGCAGGCGCGACGCCCAAAGCGCCGACCGATGCCGTCAGGCATTGCGTCCAGCACGGGAGAGGCCCCCGAGCCCAATCCGGGAACAACATCAATGAGAGTAAATCAGGCCTCAGCCCGGAATTTCCAACGTCACGGTTCGCCCTCTGCGGACATATTGCAACGTGGTCTCGCCAACAGCGGCCACACGGCCGCCGTCCAGCCGATCACCAACACCGACACGTACAAACCGGCCTGATGACAGCCGCACCAATGCGCGCCGCTCTGACGGGGTGCCGGTCACACCAATCAGGTTCACATTGCGCAGGCGGATCGCGTTGCGCTGGGTTGCGGCGCGGCTCACGTCGGCGTTGGACGGGATTGCGGGACCTGCGGCCACCGCCTCAGCGGCCACCGCCACTGCCACCGTCGTCACCGCCTCAATCGGAGTGCGATCCGCGCTAGCGACGATTTGCTCAAAGTTCCCCGGTCGCGTGCGTGGCATCAGCGAACGTGCAACCGCCAAGTTGGTGCCCGCAATCGCCTCACGGACCGCGGCGTCTACCGCGTCAGGGTCAGCCCCCGCCCCATCACCGGGGAACAGCGATGCTTGCGCGGCATTTTCCTGGGGGGAGGAGGGCCGTGAGGCTGGCCTGCGCTCACCCAATTCGGATTCGGTTAACCCGTTCAGGATCTGACGCTCCCGGGTTTCCGACAGATCCCCCGGACGTGGTGTCGGGCGAAACGTGCTCAGGATCGCCGCATCGGTGTCAATTGCAGGCGCGGCAGAGGCGATTTCGCGCGGGCGCGGCAGCGATTCCAAAGGCGGTGCCCCTGCAATGACAAAAGCGCCCTCAGGCGTCAGAATTCCTTCCGGCGTGGGGGTGACAAGGCCCGTGGCTGTAAAGTCAAACTCCGCCCCAAACGCAGGTGGCGGCGGGAAGCGGCGTAACAATTCGCCCGGATTAACGCCGGGATCTGGCAAAGCAACGGCGTCAAAGGCCCTGACCTCCGGGTCGATCGAGGCGGTATAGACCCGGTCCAGCAAATCGAAAGGCCGCAGGTCCGGGCGGTCCGGTGAGCGTGCCCATATGCCATCTTCCGCATAAAGCGCAGCGGCCTCTTCGAGGGTTGGGTTCCGGCCCTGGTCAATGGGGGGCAACGGCGGCAGGTCCAGATCCGCATCAATCCCCGGCAGTTCCGGCTCCGCGCCGGGTGTGGGGGCATTTTCGGCAACCTCAAGGGGGCCGTCTTCCACTGTCTCAAGGGCCACAACGTCACTGATGTCAGGTGTGTCGCCCTCATCGGGCAGGATCATGCCATCAGCGGCGGCTTCGTCTTCCGAGGTCGGCTGGGCGGTATCGCTGGTCCCAATGAGTGGCGCAACGGTGGTGACATCAGGGGCCTGAAGGCCGGCTCCATCTGCTGCCGCCACTTCTTCGACGGCGTCGCCAATCCCAAAGAGACGCGCAACCGGGCTGTTGGGCAGGAAGATCGCTGACCAGATCGCCACCAACGCCAGCAACAATAACAGGATCAGCGTCAGGACCAGGCCGGTCTTGAATGATCCCCCCGCCGGGGCCACGGATTTGCGTGCCAAAAGCCCGGATGAGAAGGTGCGATCACTTGCTGCGGTTGCGTCAATGGCGCTGGCTGATGGGGCTGTTGCTACGCGGGCGCCTTTGCTGCGCAGAAAACCACCACGGGCCGGTTTGGGGTCGGTGGTGACGTCTTTGGTCACCGTTGCCTCAGAAACAGGCCCGGATTCAGGCCCGGACTCAGACCCGGATTCAGGCCCAGTTTCGCCGCCGCTCCCCCGCCGCATGCCACCCAGAAGGCCCTTGCGGCCGTCCGCGTTCGCCGGTTTTGGTGCCGGACCGTCAAACGGAGTGGGGCGGCGCTCTGCGGTTACACCTGTGGTGCCCAGGGGCGGCTGTGGTTCGATCTCAACCCGCGGGCGTGGTGGATCCACTTGCGCACCAGTCGCTGATTTAGGCCTTGTTTTGCTTGCGTTGCGGACCCGCTGCAATTGCTCGGCCAGGCGCGGCATCGGTGTGTCTGCTGTATCACTTTCAGATATCTGCCCGGTGGCCGGGGCCGCTGGTTGAGTGGTGCTTGGTGCGGCCCGTGGCGGCCCATCGGGATGAGCAAGCCCGATCCGAGAGCCACGTTCTCCCACCAAAGACCCGCGCCCGGTGTCAGGCGCTGCCGCATGGCCACGCCGCGCGGTGAATTTTGCCGTATCCGTATCCGCACCCGCGGCCTCAGGGGCCGGCGCCGGTTTGCGTGTGGGCTCTCCCCGGATCACACGTGCGCGTTCCCGCGCTTCCAGCGATGCAGGTGAGGGTTGCGGCGGCAGCAGATCATCGCTGTCACCAGCATCACCCCCAACCGGAATGGGCGCATCACGTTCGCCACCGGCAATCGGGCTGATCGGGCCTGAAAGGCTTGGGTCTTCAATCGCCTGAACCGGGACGGTTGGGGTTGGGTCGGTGTCGATCGTTGCTTTATCTACGCCAGCCCCATCAGCATCGGCCCCATCAGCATCGGCCCCATCACCACTAGCCGCTTCAGCCTCAGCCACCTCCAGATCTTCCGCTGCTTGCGCCGCGACCATCAGGGCTTCCGCAAGGGCCGGGTTTTGATCTTCCGGGTCTGGCTCTGGTTTTGCCACGGGGGCGGGCGTGACTTCAGGCTCAGGATCAGGGGCGGTGGTGGACCGCACAACCGGGGCCAACACCTCAGGCTTGATCTCGGACACAGCATCAGACGCGACATCGGGCACAACATCGGGCACCGCCGCACCGTCTGGCTCAACCTCCGCCTCAACCTCGGCTGTAACCTCCTCCGCACCGGACACGTCCGCAGGGGCTTCAACAACTTCCGGCTCTGGATCCGGCTCTGGCACCCCGAAGGAATCAGGCCCGAAGGCGATACCCTCAGCGGTGAACCCCATCTCGGCCACCACATCACCCAGATCAAAGGTCGGCACGCCGGGGAATCGCTCCATCGGCGGCACCGCCGCAAAGCCACGACCCTCAAACCCGTATTGCGCTGCAAACCCACGCGCCTCATCCAGAGTCTCGCGCGCCACAACGGCGATCTTCACCCGATCCTCTTCCAACACCCGCCAATCATATTCCAACTCGGTCACGGAATACGGCGTCAGGCCATCCAGCCCCTCTTCAATGCGGAACGCCGTCAACTCCGGATCAGCGGTTGGCGCGGTTAATGAGGTATAGAGGATCTGGTCGTCAGGCAGCACCAGAAGGACTTCGAAATCCTCCCCCACACGTTCAACCGCCTGGGAGCGCAGGCCAGACAGCGCCGCGCTCAGATCCGGCACATCCAGTGCCGTCTCTCCAATCATCGCCCAATGGCCAGCCGTCTGGCGATGGGCCAGGGCGATGCTGTCAGACGACAGGAAAAGTGCGATATTCACAGTCAAGTCGGACCTCAGTCATTCCGCGAAAGCCGTTGCTGGCTTGCCACAATCGCCCCCTCTTACAGCGCTTTTCCCGTGGGGAAAACCATTCCCAACGGCTGTTTTCGCTGATCGGCAAGATTCAGTCTAAATCTTTTGCGGGCTTGGCAAAAGGGGGCGATGCGCAATAGCCCGCACTGCCCCCCACTCAGAACAGACGGGTCCCCTCTCCGATCAGACGGGACGCACCCGTAAGACTATACAGAAATGGTTAAGCAGAAATGGTTAATTCCACCCTGTCACGCGGTTGCCGCCGACAGGCCACGGTCCAGATCCGCGATCAGGTCGTTGACGTCTTCGGTGCCGATGGACAGCCGCACAACATTGGGCCCGGAACCAGCGGCTTCCTGCTGCTCTGGCGTCAATTGCCGGTGTGTGGTGGAGGCCGAATGGATGATCAGGGACCGCGTATCACCCAAATTGGCGACATGGCTGAAGATCTCCAGCGAATCGACCAACTTGATGCAGGCGTCGTAGCCGCCCTTGACCGCAAATGTGAACAACGCACCCGCGCCTTTCGGGCAGACATCCTTCACCCGGTGGAAATAGGGTGAGCTTTCCAGCCCGGCATAGGTCACGAAATCGACGCGCGGGTCAGCTTCCAGCCAATTGGCGATTTTCACGGCGTTCTCGACATGACGCTGCATCCGCAGGGACAACGTCTCAATCCCCATCAACGTGTAATGCGCCCCTTGCGGGTTCATCGTCATGCCCAGATCACGCAGACCAATGGCAATTCCGTGGAACGTGTAGGCCAATGGCCCAAACGTCTCGGCAAATATAAGGCCGTGGTAGGCGGGTTCGGGTTGGCTGAGCGAGGGGAACTTGTCAGATGCCGCCCAATCAAATTTGCCCGAATCAACCACACAACCGCCGGTCACGGTGCCGTTGCCGGTCAGGTATTTGGTGGTCGAATGCACCACCAGCGTTGCACCATGCTCAATCGGGCGATGCAGGTAAGGTGTGGCTGTGGTGTTGTCGATGATCAGCGGAATACCCGCCGCATCCGCGATATCAGCAATGGCGCGAACATCCATGATGTAGCCGCCGGGGTTGGCTATCGCCTCGCCAAAGATCGCGCGGGTGTCGTCGTCGATGGCGGCTTTCACCGCGTCCAGATCGTCGAAATCCACAAACGTGGCTGACCAGCCGAAGCGTTTGATCGTATGGCTGAACTGCGTGACCGTGCCGCCATAAAGACGGGTCGAGACAACCACGTTGCGCCCCGGTGCCATAAGCGGGAACAATGCCATCAACTGCGCCGCATGGCCCGAGGAACAGCACACTGCCCCGGCGCCACCTTCCAATGTTGCAATCCGTTCCTGCAACACGGCAATCGTCGGGTTGGTCAGGCGCGAATAGATGTAGCCCACTTCCTGCAAGTTGAACAAAGCCGCCGCATGATCCGCATCGCGAAACACATAAGCAGTGGTCTGGTAGATTGGCGTCTGCCGGGCACCTGTGGCCGGATCAGGGCGCGCGCCTGCGTGAATCTGAAGCGTGTCAAAGCCGTAACTGGGACCGTCTGTCATGGTGTCTCTCCGCAATAGGTTGTGCCGCTTGTAGGCCAAACGGTCCGTACCCTGCAATCTCTCTACGCCACCCAAGACCACCCGTTCCAATTCCATCATCCGTGCGAAACGCTTGTTCCTTCATCTTGGCCAAAAAACTCCGGGGGAGGCGAAGCCGGGGGCAGCGCCCCTTTGCGCCTCCTTGCGCCCTGGCTGCTGCTCGCGCCGCGGTAAAGCCGCTTCTCGCGGCGCAGCCGCTGGCCTGAGCGAAGCGAGGCAAAGACAATGTGGGCTGTTGCCCGCTCCTTTTCGAAAGAACCGCGAGGCAGACAGAAGCGCGACCCCATGGCACTGGACGGGCGCTGCGCAACAGGGCAAAACGCGGGTAATCGACCCAACCTGCGGATCACACCCCATGGCCAGCATCTTCAATCGCCTCTTCACTTGGTGGAATGGCCAAACCCTCGGAACTCAGCTTTTCACCGCGCGCAAAGGCCATCACGTGGGTGAGGATGCCCAGGGCAACATCTTCTATCGCACGGCTGACGACAGCAAACGCTGGGTCATTTACAACGGCGAGATTGAGGCGTCACGGATCGACGCCGAATGGCATGGCTGGCTACATCGCACTTGGGATCAGCCGCCGTCCGAGGCGCCCGTTGCCCATAAGTCGTGGGAAAAGCCGCACGTCGCCAACCTCACGGGCTCTGCGCAGGCCTACGCGCCGGCAGGCTCGATCCGCCGCCCACAACACGCGCCGCGCCGCGATTATGAGGCCTGGACACCGGAGTGATCAGCCGAGCCCACCGCCCGGCCCACCGCCCGGCCCGCCAACAAATCCACCGCCCGATCTGCTGCCTGATCTACTCCGCGCAATTCTGCCTGCCGCGCGAAAATCTGCCCGGATGAAAACCGCCCCTTGGCCTCAGCCGATACGGGCGTTATCGAAGGGCCATGGCTGATACCGAATATTCCTTCGCTGAAATTGCCACAGGCGGCGCTGTATTGGCGGCGGCTGTCGGGTTCTTCTTCTATGCCTCCGGTCCGGAACGTCTTGCGCAATCAAACTCATATGAATTGTCTGCCGCCTTCCGTTCGGCTGAAGGGATCGCCGTCGGCACCGAAGTCCGCTTGGGCGGCGTCCGCATCGGTGCGGTCACCGGGATGGAGTTGAATCCACAAACGTTCCTGGCGGAAACCACGTTTTCCATTGATGAGAACATTATCCTTCCCGATGACAGCGCCATCGCAATCGCCTCCGAAAGCCTGCTTGGCGGATCGTTTGTGGAGGTCATCCCCGGCGGCTCGATGTTTAACCTCGAGGCCGGAGGTGAGATTCTGGACACCCAATCGTCGGTGAGCCTGATCACATTGCTTTTGCGTTTCGTCAGCGGCAGTGACAGCTGATGATCCGTGTTTTGGCCTTCCTGGGCGCGCTTGCCCTTGCGACCCAGACCACCGCGCAGCAATTTGATGTCATTGAGGGGGACGGCGCGTTTGACAATTTCCAACTCGATACCGGGCAAGGCAACGCGGGCACCGGCCTGACGCTGTCGGAAGGTGGCGGGTTGCTCCCCGATGGTGGCACCGGCGATATTCAGTTGAACCTCGGCACCGGTGTGGTTGGCAGTTTCGAGAGTTTTCCCGGCGTCACCGGCCCCGTGACCTCGATCAGCCAACCGGCGACGGAGCAGGGCACCATTGTGGCCCTGCGCGCTCTCGACAAGATGTTGGGTCAACCGACGGATATTGAATTGTCGATGGGGCAAACCGTGGTGTTTGGCCGTGTTGCGATCCGCGCTATTGAATGCCGCTACCCCGTCGCAGATCCTGCTGGTGATGCGTTCGCGTATATCGAAGTGCTTGATCTTGAAGGACGCACCCTGTTCGGCGGTTGGATGATTGCGTCCAGCCCGGCGCTGAATGCGCTGGAACATTCCCGGTATGACGTGTGGGTGCTGGGCTGCTCGGCCTGAGTTACCGCTCCAGCGGCGCATCTTGCGGCAACGCCAGGAAATCCGCCCGCAAAACCAACGCATCCCCCAACTGGGCCCGGTAATCGGCGCGCGGAATTTCCACGGCACCCAAACTCGCCAGATGTTGCGTGACAAATTGGGTGTCGAAAAGTGTGAACCCACCGGCGCGCAGTCGATGCACCAGATGGGCCAGTGCCAGTTTTGACCCATCCGAGCGCCGGGAGAACATGCTTTCGCCAAAAAATGCCGCCCCCAGGGTGATACCGAAGACGGCGCCCGCAAGGCCATCAGCGTCCCAGATCTCAACCGAATGGGCAAGACCCTGAGCCCGCAGCGCCATGTAACAGGCGGACAGTTCTGCATTGATCCACGTTTGAGTACGGCCTGCGCAACATTCCACCACACCCGCGAAATCTCGGTTGATATGAACGCTGTAGCCGCCACGATTGATCCTGCGGCGCAACGAGCGGGAGATGTGGAAGCGCTCCAGCGGGAACACACCGCGGTGTTTGGGATCGACCCAGAAC
Source organism: Roseicyclus sp. (assembly GCA_016763475.1). GTDB lineage: Bacteria > Pseudomonadota > Alphaproteobacteria > Rhodobacterales > Rhodobacteraceae > Gymnodinialimonas. Next base: position 1,922 of record JAESTV010000233.1, on the reverse strand, counting down.
ACCTGCGGGTCCTCCGCGCCCTCAGACATCGGAAATATCCCGGCCCCATAGGCGCGGATCATCAATTCCGGGGTAAGGAGCGGTCGCTCCTGAGGGTACATGTCGTGGGCCATAGGTCGAAATTACCGGGTGAGGCCGAAAAAGCCCAATGAAACTTGCGCCATTGGGTGTGGGGCAAAGTTGGCATTTTGCAACTTGCCCCGCCGCAACCCTGAGCATGGTTTCATACGGGGGGGTACACATCGCGCGCGACAGCCACCGCATCGGCGAGTGCCAATGGCCGCAACGCGTGGTGGTTTAGTTAGTGACTTGGTTGGTGGCTTAGTGCAGGTTTTCTTCCAGCCATTTCTCAAGCCAATGGATTGTGTAATCGCCGGACTGCACCGCTTCAGCCTGCAATAACTCGCGAAATAGCGGCACCGTGGTGTCGATGCCATCCACAATCAACTCACCCAAAGCGCGGTTCAAACGGGCCAAGGCCTCAGGCCGATCCCGCCCATGGACAATCAGCTTGGCAATCAGCGAATCGTAATACGGCGGGATGCGGTATCCGTCATACAGCGCGCTATCCATCCGCACGCCAAGGCCGCCGGGGGCGTGGTATTGGCTGATTGTGCCGGGGCAGGGGGTGAAGTTCGGCAGTTTTTCGGCGTTGATCCGCACTTCGATAGCATGGCCCTGCACTTGCAGGTCTTCCTGCTTGAAGCTCATCGGCAGGCCAGCCGCCACGCGGATCTGCTCACGCACCAGATCAACACCCATGATTGCCTCGGTCACCGGATGTTCCACCTGCAACCGGGTGTTCATCTCGATGAAAAAGAATTCATCGTTCTCATACAGGAACTCGATGGTGCCGGCGCCCTCATAGCCCAAATCGGCGACGGCATTGGCGCAGATCATACCGATCCTGTCGCGGGTTTCAGGTGTGATGGAGGGGCCGGGGGCCTCCTCAAGCACCTTTTGGTGGCGACGCTGCAAGGAACAGTCACGCTCTCCCAAATGTACGGCACGACCTTTGCCGTCACCAAACACCTGCACCTCGATATGGCGCGGGGTGCCGAGGTATTTCTCAATATAGACCTCGTCATTGCCAAACGCAGCTTTTGCCTCGGTCCGTGCGGCGCGAAACGCGGTGTCGATCTCAGCGGCGGAATTCGCCAGCTTCATGCCGCGCCCGCCGCCACCGGCGGTGGCCTTCACAATCACCGGATAGCCGAATTCTTCGCCAATGGCGCGCGCAGCTTCCACATCCGGCACTTCGCCGTCTGAGCCCGGCACACAGGGAATGCCAAGGCGTTTGACCGTCTCTTTCGCCGTAATCTTGTCACCCATCATGCGGATATGTTCCGCGGACGGCCCGATAAACTTGATCCCGTGGTCTTCCACGGCCTGCACGAAATTCGCATTCTCAGACAGGAAGCCGTAGCCGGGGTGGATCGCCTCAGCGCCCGAGATCTCACAGGCCGACAGGATCGCGGACATGCTCAGGTAGCTGTCGGTGCCCGGTGGCGGGCCGATACACACCGATTCATCGGCCATGCGCACATGCATCGCGTCGGTGTCGGCGGTGGAGTGCACGGCAACCGTTTCCACCCCCATTTCACGGGCAGCACGAATCACGCGCAGGGCAATTTCGCCGCGATTGGCGATCAGGATTTTGCGGAACATGCGACGTGCCCTCCGGGGCCTTATTCGATTATCATCAACGGCGCGCCAAACTCGACCGGCGCGGTGTCTTCCACAACAATGCGCTTGAGGGTGCCAGCACGGGGCGCGGGGATCTGGTTCATCGTCTTCATGGCTTCGATAATCAGAAGGGTCTGACCCTCAGTCACCTTGTCGCCAACGCTTACAAATGGAGGCGTGCCGGGCTCGGATTGCAAATACACCGTGCCAACCATCGGCGATGTCACGGCACCGGG
>JAESTV010000232.1 GCA_016763475.1 Roseicyclus sp. | reverse complement strand
TGTGGCGATTGGCAATGTGATCGGCTCAAACGTATTCAACCTTCTGGCGATCATCGGGATAGCGGTGTTTGTTGGCCCGATCCCTGTTGATCCGGGCCTGTTGCGGGTTGATCTGTGGGTGATGTTGGCAGCATCCATTCTCATCGCGCCGTTTGTCTTTTACCGCTGGCCCATGGGCCGCAAAGTTGGTCTGGCCTTTTCGGCGCTATATGTGGGCTATATCGTTCTCCTATTGGTGTAAGGCCTATTGGTGTAAGGAGCGGCGGACCATGACAGCATTGGTAACTGGGGCGGCGAAACGGCTGGGGCGCGCGATGGCGCTGGACCTGGCCGCACAGGGCCATGACATCGCAATCCACTACAATGGCAGCGCGGATGCGGCTGAGGTGACGGTGGCTGACGCGCGCGCCCTAGGCGTACGCGCCGTGGCGGTGCAGGCGGATCTGCTGGATGAGGATGCGGTGCAGGGGCTGTTGCCCCGTGTGATTGCGGCGCTCGGCCCGGTCGAGGTGTTGGTCAACAGCGCGTCGGTTTTTGACTACGACAATCTGGAAAGTGCCACGCGCGAAACCTGGGATCGGCACATGATGTCAAACCTGCGCGCGCCATTTGTGCTGACCCAGGCCCTGGCATCACAATTGCCGGACCCTGACGTGGACGCGAACGGCGAGCCGGTGGCGCGCGGGTTGGTGGTGAACATGGTGGATCAACGGGTCCGCAAGCTGACGCCTGAGTTCATGACCTATACCATCGCCAAGATGGGTCTGTGGGCGTTTACCCAGACTGCCGCGCAATCCCTTGCGCCGCGCTGTCGGGTCAATGCGATCGGCCCCGGTCCAACAATGCAGGGTGGGCGGCAGACGGCGGAACATTTCCAGAAGCAACGTGAGGCCACCATCTTGGGGCGCGGCGCAGACGCTGAGGCGATCTGCGAGGCGCTGCGTTATTTTTTGACGGCAAAATCCGTCACCGGGCAGTTGATTTGCGTTGATGGGGGCCAACATCTGGGCTGGCAGACGCCTGATGTCCTTGGAGTTGAGTGAGGTGGGGCACCTTGTTTTCCACCGGTGGCCTGAAATGGGTCAGGTTTGTTGAGATTGCATCCAAGCAACTATCACCGCTGAGTGCTGAGCCTTTTAATGTAGTAAAAACAATGCCCTAAATAAACGCCTAATAAATAGGCAAACCGCAGAACCCTGCCGAAAACAAAGGAAAAATCGCTGTGCCCAAGAGTTACCCTCAAGGTTATCCACACAAACAGTGGAAAGCTCAGGGCTTGATTGGCGCTCCGATCCATTGCAGCGCCGCAGAGAATCACGAAACCATGTGAGACGATGAAAAATGAGACCAATAATTTGCCGAAAACCGGCCATGAGCTGATTGCGGACTATGTCCGTATGCTGGACATGAGCCCGGGCGTATATCGCATGCTCGATAGCCAAAGCCGGGTGCTTTATGTGGGTAAGGCCCGCGCCCTGAAGCGGCGGGTGGCGAATTATGCCAAAGCGTCCGGGCATTCGCCACGGATCGCGCGGATGATCCGCGATACAACCTCGATGATGTTCCTGAGCACCCGCACCGAAACTGAGGCTCTGTTGCTGGAGCAGAACCTGATCAAACAGCTGAAGCCCAAATTCAATGTGCTGCTGCGAGATGACAAATCGTTCCCGAATATTCTGGTAAGTAGCGAACATGGGTTTCCCCAGATCAAGAAACATCGCGGCGCGAAGAAGGAGAAGGGATCTTACTTCGGGCCGTTTGCGTCGGCAGGTGCGGTGAACCGGACGCTTAACCAGCTGCAAAGAGTGTTCCTTTTGCGCAATTGCACCGATGCGTCGTTCGAGTCGCGGACGCGGCCTTGCTTGTTGTTCCAGATCAAGCGCTGCTCAGGCCCCTGTGTGGGCCATATATCCGAGGCCGATTACGGGGCCTCGGTTGCCGATGCGGTGCGGTTCCTGAAAGGCGATTCGACCGAGTTGCAGCAGCAACTGGCGGCCGCCATGTCAGAGGCCGCCGAGGTGATGGAGTTTGAGCGCGCCGCCGCCCTGCGGGATCGGATCCGGGCGCTGACCAATGTGCAAGCCACCCAGGGCATTAATCCGGCGGGGGTGAAAGAGGCGGACGTGATCGCGCTCCATATGGAGGCGGGGCAGGCCTGTGTGCAGGTGTTCTTCATCCGCGCCAATCAGAATTGGGGGAACCGGGATTTTTACCCGCGAGTTGGCCCGGATATTGAGGAGCCTGAGGTGTTGGAGGCGTTCCTTGGCCAGTTCTACGACCAGAAGGAGCCGCCAAAGCAGATTATCCTGTCCCATCCCGTTGAGAGTATGGACCTGATGACTGATGCGATGACGCAAAAGCGCGGCGCAAAGGTGACGCTTCTGGTGCCACAACGAGGTGAGAAAGCGGAGCTGGTGGACGGCGCGCGGCGCAACGCTCGGGAGAGTTTGGGCCGGCGGATGGCTGAGACCCAGGCCCAGGGTAAACTGCTTGACGGATTGGCTGGCGCCTTCGGGTTGGACAGCGCACCCAAACGGGTCGAAGTCTATGATAACTCGCACATTCAGGGCGCCCACGCGGTTGGCGCGATGATTGTGGCCGGGCCTGAGGGGTTCGTGAAGTCACAATATCGCAAGTTCAACATTCGTGGTGATGCCCTGACGCCGGGTGATGATTTCGGGATGATGAAAGAGGTGCTGACGCGGCGATTCGCGCGGCTGTTGAAGGAGGATCCTGATCGCGAGACAGAGGCGTGGCCTGACCTGCTGCTGATCGACGGTGGCGCGGGGCAGGTCAGCGCGGTCAAAGAGATTATGGACGAGCTTGGCGTGGAGGGTGTGCCGTTTGTCGGCGTCGCGAAGGGCATCGACCGCGATCAGGGGAAAGAGGAGTTCTACCGCCCCGGAACACCCGTCTTTGCGTTGAAGCGGAATGATCCGGTGCTGTATTTTGTGCAGCGCATGCGGGATGAGGCGCACCGGTTTGCGATAGGTGCGCACCGCGCGAAACGGTCAAAAGCGGTGTCAGCGACGCCGCTGGATGATGTTCCGGGTGTGGGAGGCAAACGCAAACGCGCGTTGTTGGCGCATTTCGGCAGCGCCAAGGCAGTGGCCCGCGCAAACCTGTCGGATTTGACGGCAGTGGATGGCGTGAGTGAGAGACTGGCGCAAACGATCTACGATTTCTTCCACGATCAAGGTTGAGCGCAGAAAATCTCTTGCAAGAGATTTGCCAGACCCTTGCAAGGGTCTGTTCGTGCGCACCTTATGCCCTTCCACCCCGTCTCTGAACAGGTTACTTCTGACCCATGCGCTGGACCCTGCCAAATATACTGACCCTTGTGCGCCTGATGGCCGCGCCGATGGTGGGGTTTGTCTTTCTGCTTCTGCCACGTCCGTTTGCGGACTGGGTGGCATTGATCCTGTTTATGGCCGCGTCGCTGACTGATTACCTCGACGGGCTTCTGGCCCGTAAATGGGGGCAAGAGACACGTTTTGGCGCGATGTTGGATCCGATAGCCGACAAGGCGATGGTGGTGATTTCGCTGGCGGTGCTTTTGGTGATCCTCAGCCTTGACCACGGGTGGTCGGCCCTGATCCTTGTGCCGGTGGTGGTGATCCTCTTCCGGGAGATTTTCGTGTCGGGCCTGCGGGAGTTTCTGGGCGCGGACGGCGGGACATTGAAGGTCACGCGGCTGGCAAAGTGGAAGACCACGTTGCAGATGGTGGCAATTGGATTACTGTTTCTCTGGGGCCTGTTCACGCATTATTTCTGGGCGCTGACCATTGGAATGGACGCGGCGATGATCGCGGGTGTTCTTGGGGGGGAGATCCCCGATGAATTTGGACTGATCTGGATTGAATTCGGGTACTTCTGGAGCGGTCTTGCGGGGCAGATGTTGCTGTGGATCGCGGCGCTGCTGACAGCGATCACAGGGGTGGACTACTTCCTGAAGGCGCGCCCCTATCTGCGGGAGGAAAGCTGATGGACCTGCGCTATTTCGCCTGGCTGCGCGAGCGGATTGGGACTGGCCATGAGGTGATCGAGACGGAGGCCGCAACAGTGGCCGAGTTGATCGAAGAGTTGAAGGCGCGCTCAGAGGCTCATGCGTTTGCGTTGTCAGATCTGGGTGCAGTGCGGGCGGCTGTGGATCAGGAGCTGGTGGAGTTTGATGCCTCGCTGACCGGCGCACGGGAAGTGGCGCTGTTTCCACCGATGACGGGCGGGTAGATCCTGTGGTTCCTGTCCGTGTCCAGGAGGCAGCTTTTGACGTTGGCGCAGAGCTGAATGAATTTACTGACCGGATGCAAGGCGCGGGTGCGGTGGTGAGCTTCACCGGGCTGACGCGGGATCTGGCGGCGGGTGATTTGATTGCCATGGAGATCGAACATTTTCCGGGCATGACCGAAGCGGCCTTGGGCACAATCCGGGAAGAAGCGGTCACTCGTTTTTCGTTGCAAGGCGCGTTGGTGATCCACCGCTATGGGCGGTTGGCGCCTGGTGAAGTCATCATGATGGTTGCAACAGCGTCCCGCCACCGCGCAGATGCGTTTGCTGGCGCGGAGTTTTTGATGGATTTCCTCAAGTCCCGCGCGCCGTTCTGGAAACGAGAAATCACCGCCAGTGGCGCGGATTGGGTTGCGGCGAAAGACCGGGACGAGGCGGCTCTGAACCGCTGGTGATCTCAACCTGATTGAGCGCCTCCGGCGCGTTTCTTTTGCCTCACCGTTCCGCCTGCGGCGTCAGGTTCAGGCGGGCGCGTGTGGCGACTGTAAGGAATCGATCAAAGCCAAGCTGTGCGTCGAGAGCAAAGGGTG
>JAESTV010000231.1 GCA_016763475.1 Roseicyclus sp. | reverse complement strand
GGTGATAATGAGCGATGGTTTGACGTTGTCCTTCGCCATGGCCAAAACTCTCGATGTTGAAATTCATCCGCTGTTCCAATGCCTTGACAGGGGCCGCGCGGCGGTATCCCAAGATCGGCAATGTGAATTGGTCGATGTTGGAGCGGGCATAATTGCGGGTGACTTTGGCCTCGAAGGTCACCGCTGTGTCCAGCCAATCGCGGCCTACATGGGTAGGCGTGCCATCAACCTCACGTTCACGGAACACAATCATGCCGGCGTTGTAATACGGCAAGGACGTCAACCGCCGTCCGCCGTTAAATTGCACCCGCTCAACCGGCAAATCCATCCCGAAGACGCCGTAGTACTCGGCCCAATCTTCGTCTTCACCGGCGGTGGATTTGTAATCGGATACACAGGCCGCAATCAACGCATCACCAAGTTCAGCCGCAAAATCCACCGGAGCAGCAAGAACCATGTCGGTGTCGAGGAAGACCGACACGTCGCAATCGCGTGGGGTGGCCGCAGCAAGGATCTTGTTGCCGTGGGGATAGGGGGCGGCCCATGGGGTGTGGGTGTTATCGGTGTCGGGAATGTCGCGGATCTCGACTCCTGAGGCGTGTAACACGTCGATTGTAAAGGCTTCGAGTTTTGCGCGGTAATCCTGGCGCACATAAGCCACGGCCCGTTGCCCGGCCTGCAAGTGGCGTTTGAGGGTTGGTGCCAGCAGGCAGGCTTGTGCCTCCAACCGTGCGCCATCAACCATAAAGAAAACTTCAGTGCTGCGTGATACTGCCATATCTCGGGCCTCGAATTTTGTTTTTTTGTCGTTGTGAGACTGGATATGAGGACAATTTGTCCAAAATTGGGCACATTGTTGAAGATGGTTGGACTGCGGCCCAAGTGCCATGGACGAGGTGAAGTAGGGCTGATAACCGAGCGCAGACTGCAAAAAAGGGGGCTGCCATGAGCGAGCGGACATCTGAGGCGCTGACCTATGCGCAGGCGGGCGTCGATATCGACGCCGGAAACGCGCTGGTTGACCGGATCAAACCGGCGGCGGCGGCCACAACGCGGCCCGGCGTGATGGCGGGGTTGGGCGGCTTTGGCGCTTTGTTCGATCTCAAGGCTGCGGGGTACGAGGATCCGGTATTGGTGGCCGCCACGGACGGCGTCGGCACCAAGCTGAAGATCGCAATTGAGACCGGTGTGTTTGATACCATCGGCGTCGATCTGGTTGCCATGTGTGTCAACGACCTGGTGTGTCAGGGCGCGGAGCCTCTGTTTTTCTTGGATTATTTCGCCACGGGTAAGTTGGAGGTTGAGGCCGCCGCACGTATTGTGGAGGGCATTGCTGCGGGCTGTATTGCGTCGGGTTGTGCGCTGATCGGCGGCGAAACCGCAGAGATGCCGGGGATGTACGCACCGGGTGATTTTGACCTCGCGGGGTTTAGCGTCGGCGCGATGGAGCGTGGACGGGCGTTACCTGAGGGTGTGGGCGGCGGCGATGTTTTGCTGGGGCTGGCGTCTGACGGCGTCCATTCCAACGGCTATTCGCTGGTGCGCCGGGTGGTTGAACGCACCGGGCTTGCCTGGGACGCACCGGCGCCGTTTGCGCCGACCAGCCTTGGGGAGGCGTTGCTGACCCCCACACGCCTGTATGTCAAACCCGCCCTGGCCGCGATCCGCGCCGGTGGGGTTCATGGGCTGGCCCATATCACCGGCGGCGGCCTGACCGAAAACCTGCCGCGGGTTCTGCCGGACGGGTTGGGCTGTGAGGTTGATCTTGGCAGTTGGCCTTTGCCGCCGGTTTTCGGCTGGCTGGCTCAAGAAGGTGCGCTGGATCAGGCAGAGATGCTCAAGACGTTCAACGCAGGTATCGGCATGGTGCTTGTGGTGTCAGCGGAGGCCGCGGAGGGCCTGACGCAGACCCTGATCGACGCGGGTGAGGTAGTGTACCCCATTGGCCGTGTCACGGCGGCGGGGGCGGGGACGGGCGTGCGTTATTCGGGCCGGCTTGCGTGACCCTTCGGGTTGCGATCCTGATCTCTGGTGGTGGCTCCAATATGGGGGCGCTGGTGCGCTCAATGGAGGGGGAGCACCCGGCGCGGCCCTGTCTGGTGGTCTCAAATGTGCCACTGGCTGGAGGGCTAAAGAAGGCTGAAACCCTTGGCATTCCAACGGCTTGCGTGGATCATCGCCCCTTTGGTGCGGATCGCGCCGGGTTTGAAGCCGCGTTGCAAGAGATATTGGAGGCCCACACCCCGGATATCGTCTGCCTGGCCGGTTTCATGCGCATCCTGACGCCGGATTTTGTGGCCAGATGGGAGGGGCGGATGCTCAACATTCACCCGTCGCTGCTGCCGAAATACAGGGGCCTTAACACCCATGCCCGCGCCATTGCCGCCGGGGACGCTGAGGCCGGGTGTAGTGTCCATATGGTCACGGCTGCGCTGGATGCCGGCCCGGTTCTGGGCCAGGCGCGGCTGCCAATCCTGCCCGATGATACGCCTGACACATTGGCCATCCGTATCCTGCCGTTTGAGCACCAACTTTATCCCGCCGTCCTGCGCCGCTTCGCCATCGGGGACCATACTCCGGTGATCCTGCCGTAACGCCACTCCCGGCGCGAATCCCGGTGACAGCTTTGGCCGAACCCGGAAGATGCCGCCAAAAGCACCGCGAAACCCGCCGCGCCGCCTGACACAGGGCACCTCAAGGCAGCTCAAGGCGCCACACCGTCTTTCCTTCCGGGCGGCGGTCCTCTACACCCGCACCCATCACTTTTTCTTACGCAAGAACCCCCCTCCGTGCCTCATACAATCACCACCACCGACGCGCTGAGCGCCTATTGCGCCCGCGCTGCCGAACATCCCTACGTCACTGTAGACACTGAATTTTTGCGCGAACGCACCTATTTCGCGCAGCTTTGTCTGGTGCAGGTGGCGATGCCCGGCACCGATGATTCCGACGCAGTGCTGATTGATCCGCTGGCGGACGGGATATCGCTTGAGCCGCTTTATGACCTGTTCCGCAACCCATCAGTTGTGAAAGTGTTTCACGCCGCGCGCCAGGACCTGGAGATTTTCTTCGTCGAAGGTGGCGTTGTGCCCGCGCCGTTGTTTGACACCCAGGTTGCGGCGATGGTCTGCGGCTTTGGCGATCAGGTGGGATACGAGACCTTGGTGCGCCGGATCGCCAAGGCCGATCTCGACAAGTCCTCTCGGTTCACCGATTGGTCACGCCGCCCGCTTTCAGACGCGCAAAAGACCTATGCGCTTGGTGATGTCACCCATCTGCGCCAGATTCACGACTACCTTGCCGCTGATCTGGCTCGCACTGGCCGGACCCATTGGCTGGAAGAGGAGCTGGCGCAGCTCACCAATCCTGACAATTACGTTGTTGAGCCGCAAAACGCCTGGAAGCGTTTGAAATTGCGGTCAAATTCCGGGCGCGTTGTGGCTATCGCGCAGGAACTTGCGGCCTTTCGTGAGACCTACGCTCAGGACAGGAATATCCCCCGTAACCGCGTGATCAAAGATGACGCGTTGCTGGAAGTGGCCTCAACCAAGCCAAAATCGGTGGAAGACCTGGGCAAATCCCGTCTGCTGCTGCGGGATGCGCGCAAAGGGGCAATTGCCGAGGGGTTGGTGGCGGCTGTTGCAAGGGGCATGTCTGTGCCCAACGGCGATGTGCCAAAATTACCTGCGGGGCGGGATCGCTCCAACCTTAACCCGGCGTTGGCAGACCTGTTGCGTGTCCTGTTGAAGGCGAAATCCGAGTCGGCGGGGGTTGCGGCAAAACTGATCGCCTCATCCAGTGACCTGGATGATATCGCCTCGGGGTATTGCGAAGGTGTGTGGTCATCTGGCTGGCGCTATGAGGTCTTCGGGCAAGACGCCGAGCGGCTTTTGCGCGGCGAAATTGCCCTGTCGGCTGAGGGGCAGAAGGTCAAGATTGTCTCTGTCTAGGGTTGGCTGGCGCACGTCACCGGTTTGATATCAAACAAGTTTTTGAGGGTGCGTGTTAGCGGCGGCCAATGGTGCGGCGGTTGTTTTGTGCAATCACCGTGATCGAGCGGATACCTGCCAACTCTGCCATACTGAGTTGCGCGCCGACCGAGATTTCCTGCAAACCCGACGTTGCGTTGTCCACAGGTGCCGCGACGCGGAAGTCGTAGACCACGCTTGTCGGCGTGCGTCCAATCACAACCAGTTCCGCATCGAAATAGCCCTGCAACGGCGTTACACCAGTGGCGCGGACAATTGCACCCGAGGTTGTCTGCTCAACGGAAACCTGAGTGATTTCAGCGACTAAGGCGCGGTCGTCCACAATCTCCAGACGGCTTGGATCGTCAGGGTCAACACGCACCCGTTGTTCACGGTCACCGCCAAACCAATTTAGCGGATTGATCCGGCTATCACAGGCCGCAAGGGACATCATGACAAATAGGATAAGGATGGCGCGCAACATGTGGAGACCCTCGGGGCATATTTATGGTGTCTTTGCGTAAACGATCCCGCGCAGGTTGGAAAGCCGCCGCGTTGTCAGACCTTTACGAGGGTGGCGGAACCGCCTACCTCAGGCGCAAATATTCATGCCTGTCGGAGAGTGCAAATGGCCAGCGAAGCCTTTGAAGAAATCGCCGAAACCTTTGAATTCCTTGATGATTGGGAGGAGCGTTACCGCCATGTCATTGAGTTGGGTAAGGCAATGGAGCCCTTAAACGACGCGGTCAAAGTGCCAGCCACCAAGGTTGATGGCTGCGCATCGCAGGTATGGATTCTGCCGCGGATTGACGGCCAGCGGTTTGATTTCCATGGCGATAGTGACGCGATCATCGTGCGCGGTCTGATTGCAGTGCTGCATGCGCTCTATGGTGGTGTGTCGGTGCAGGAGGTCTTGAAGGTTGATGCCAACGCCGAATTGGCACGGTTGGGGTTGGATGAACACCTGTCGGCGCAACGCTCCAACGGGGTGCGCGCCATGGTCGAACGTATCCGGCTTTTGGCCGCTGAGCGCGCCGCTGCTGAGTAGCTGCTGAGTGACGGAACAGATCCAGACATGACCAGGTGCGTCCAGTCGGAAGAACAGGTCCCGAGACGCGCTTCCAGATGGTGGCATTGCGGCAACGTAAAAGGCCGCCCGAGTGAGGGGCGGCCTTTCGAAGGTCAGGTGCGGCGCGCCTAGCGGTCTTTGATATCCACGTAATCGCGCATCGTCTCACCCATGTAGAGCTGCCGGGGGCGTCCGATTCGCAGCTCTGGATCGGCCAATTGCTCTTTCCACTGAGACACCCACCCAACGGTCCGCGACAGGGCGAAAATCGGGGTGAACATTGCGGTGGGGAAGCCCATCGCCTCAAGGATGATGCCGGAGTAGAAATCGACATTCGGGAACAGCTTCTTGTCCACAAAATACGGATCCTCAAGCGCCTGCTTCTCGAGCGCTTTGGCGACCTGAAGTTTCGGGTTATCTTCGACGCCCAAAAGCTCCAACACCTCATCGGCGGATTTTTTCATCACCGTGGCGCGGGGGTCGAAGTTCTTGTAGACCCGGTGACCAAAGCCCATCAGGCGGAACGGATCGGATTTGTCCTTGGCGCGGTTGATGAACTCGGGAATGCGATCAACGGTGCCGATCTCTTCCAACATCTCCAGACAGGCCTGATTCGCGCCGCCATGGGACGGCCCCCAGAGGCAGGCGATGCCAGCGGCAATACACGCAAACGGGTTTGCACCCGAGGACGAGGCCAGACGCACCGTAGAGGTGGAGGCGTTTTGCTCGTGGTCCGCGTGGAGCATGAATATCCGGTCCATGGCGCGGCTGAGGATTGGGTTAACCACGTATTCCTCAGCCGGGACGGCAAAACACATGCGCAGGAAGTTGGACGCATAATCAAGGTCATTACGCGGATACACAAACGGCTGACCAATGGTGTATTTGTAGGCCCAGGCCGCAATTGTCGGCATCTTGGCGACCAGGCGATGGGAGGCGATTTCGCGCTGACGCTCGTCGTTGATGTCGGTGCTGTCGTGGTAAAACGCCGACAGGGCCCCGACCACGCCGCACATCACCGCCAT
>JAESTV010000230.1 GCA_016763475.1 Roseicyclus sp. | reverse complement strand
TACCGTGATGCCGTGTTGATGAACGCCGCCGCTGCGTTGATTGTGGCTGACCGTGTGGCCACGTTGCGCGACGGGGTTGAGGTTGCGCGAGAGGCCATCGACAGCGGCAGCGCCAAACGTGCGCTTGAAGCGGTGGCGCGGATCACCTCCGGGGGGTAATGCCGTCTCTGCCTCGGCCCTGTCGGCCTCCGGCAGCCGGCCATGGCCCTCCGGGCGGACCGCGTGTGGGGCGGCGTGTGGGGGCGGCATGTGGGGCGGATACCGCTTTGCTGCGGAGGGTTCTGGGGATGGTTGCGCGTGCAAGTGCCTCCGGCGGCGGTATTTTCGAAGCAAAGATGGGCGGTGCCTGCGCGGCGGGCCCGTGGATCAGCCCATCTGTCGCGCGATCCCTTGGCGGGCAGATGCCTTTGGCGTATGGGGGGGAGATGAGCACCATTCTCGATCAGATCAAAGCCTACAAGCTTGACGAAATCGCCGCCGCAAAACGCGCGCGCCCCCGTGCCGATGTGGAAGAAGCCGCACGGGCGGCCCCCCGTGTCCGTGGATTCGCCGATGCGCTGTGGGCAGCACAGGCCAACGGCTACGGCCTGATTGCCGAGATCAAGAAAGCCAGCCCGTCCAAAGGCCTGATCCGTGAAGATTTTGACCCGCCGGTCTTGGCACGGGCCTACGAGGCTGGTGGCGCAACCTGCCTGTCGGTGCTGACCGACACACCCTCATTCCAGGGCGCGCCTGAGTTCCTGACCCGCGCCCGCGCCGCCTCATCCCTGCCCTGCCTGCGCAAGGATTTCCTCTACGACACTTACCAAGTGGCTGAGGCCCGTGCCTGGGGGGCTGATTGCATCCTGATTATCATGGCATCCGTTGAGGATACCCAGGCGGCGGAACTTGAAGATGCCGCCCGCCACTGGGGTATGGATGTGTTGATCGAGGTCATGACGGGGCGGAGCTGGACCGCGCCATGGCGCTAGAGTCACCGTTGCTCGGCATCAACAACCGTAATCTGAACACCTTCGAGACCTCACTGGACACCACCCGCACCCTTTCGGCACGGGTGCCGTCGGGGCGGATGGTGATTTCGGAGTCCGGCCTGTTCACCGGCGCTGATCTGGCGGAAATGGCCAGGGTTGGGGCACGCAGCTTCCTGATTGGGGAAAGCCTGATGCGACAAGACGATGTGGCCGCAGCCACCCGCGCGCTTCTGTCCAACCCGGTTGATGCCTGATGCCCAAATTGACCCACTTCGACGGCGACGGCCGCGCGCATATGGTGGATGTCTCGGACAAAGCCGTCACGGACCGGATTGCGACGGCTGAGGGTTACGTGAAGATGTCGCTGCAAACCCTTGATCTGGTTGAACAAGGCACCGCCAGGAAAGGGGACGTGCTTGGGGTTGCGCGCCTTGCCGGGATTATGGGGGCCAAACGCTGTTCGGACCTGATCCCCCTGTGCCATCCGCTGCCGATCACCAAGGTCTCGCTTGATTTGGTGCCTGATCGCACCCTGCCCGGTGTCCGGATCAGCGCAACGGTCAAGACCTCTGGCCAGACAGGTGTCGAGATGGAGGCGCTCACCGCTGTGTCCACCGCAGCGCTCACGGTCTACGACATGCTGAAGGCCGCTGAGAAGAGCATGGAGATCGGCGGTATCCGTGTGACCTTAAAAGACGGCGGCAAGTCGGGCCGCTATGAGGCTGCATTGGACACGCCAAAATGATCTCTGTGGAAGACGCCCTCGCCACCTGCCTTGAGTTGGCGCACCCCGTTGGCACCGAAACCGTAGATATGATCGACGCCGGGGGCCGGGTGTTGGCGCAGCCCGTCATTGCGCGGCGCGATCAACCGCCGTTCAGCGCCTCAGCCATGGATGGCTATGCGGTGCGTGATGTGGAAGCGATTCCCGGCCGTCGCCTGCGTGTGGTGGGGGAGGCCCCGGCGGGCCATTATTGGCCCGGCACCATCGGCCCCGGTGAGGCGTTGCGTATTTTCACCGGCGCGCCTTTGCCAGCGGGCGCTGACCGGGTGGTTATTCAGGAAGATGTGGAGCGGGACGGTGACCGGATCACGCTGGGGCGTGCCCTCGGCTCTGGTATGAACGTGCGCCCCTCAGGCGCGGATTTTGTGGCCGGGGACCTGTTGGGGGCACCGCGCCGTCTGTCACCCGCAGACGTGGCACTGGCGGCTGCGATGAATGCGCCACGCCTGACGGTGTCGCGCAGGCCCGAAGTGGCGCTGATTGCAACCGGGGATGAGTTGGTCAGCCCCGGCGAAACCCCGGCGCCTGATCAGATCATCGCCTCCAACACCTACGGGCTGAAAGCCCGGATCGAGGCCGAAGGCGCGATTGCCCGGCTTCTGCCGATTGCGCGGGATCAGCGTGAGAGTCTGGAGCAGGTCTTTGACCTCGCCAAAGGTGCGGACCTGATTGTGACCGTGGGTGGGGCCTCGGTTGGCGACCATGATCTGGTGGGGGAGGTTGCGGCCTCACTGGGGATGGAGCGCGCCTTCTACAACGTTGCCATGCGCCCCGGAAAACCCCTGATGGCGGGGCGAATGGGGGACGCGATTCTGCTGGGGCTGCCGGGGAACCCGGTTTCAGCCATGGTGTGCGGCGAATTGTTCCTGATCCCGATGTTACACGCGATGATGGGCCTGGGTGGGGGGCCACGCCCCCGGAAGTGGGCGCGCCTCGGCACAGATCTTCCCGAGAACGGCCCGCGTGAACATTACATGCGCGCCGAACTCTCATCAGGTGAGGATTTGCCGGTGATTACCCCATACGGCAGCCAGGACAGCTCACTCCTGACAATCCTGTCCGGGGCCTCGGCGCTGCTGGTACGCCCGGTGGGCGCGCCTCGCGCGCGGGCCGGGGAACGTGTTGAATTTGTCCCGCTGACATCGCTGTTTTCCTGATTCGTTGACATATTGATCGGAACAAGGGTAGAACATACCCTGAACGGGTGTGGAATGTGCCTGTGAACATCCGGGCCATTGTCCGGACCATATGTCAGGTCGAACCGGCCGAATTGAGGGAGCACGGGCATGTTGACGCGCAAACAACGCGATCTTCTGGAGTTCATTCACAAACGGATGCAGAAAGATGGCGTGCCGCCGTCGTTTGACGGGATGAAAGATGCGCTTGACCTGCGCTCCAAATCCGGCATTCACCGGCTGGTGACGGCCCTGGAGGAGCGCGGGTTTCTCCGACGGCTGGCGCACCGGGCGCGGGCCATCGAGATTGTGAAAATGCCCGAAGCGATGACCGCAGGTTTCTCACCCCGGGTGATTGAAGGTGACCGCCGCGATCTGCCCCGTGATGCGATGCCGGTTCATGGCACCGGAGCACGTGATGTGCCGGTGATGGGGAAAATCGCCGCCGGTGTGCCGATTGAGGCGATCTCACAGGTGGCATCACACGTGAGCGTGCCGGAGCAGATGTTGGGAACCGGCCACAGCCATTACGCGCTTGAGGTCAAAGGCGATTCGATGATCGACGCGGGTATCAACGACGGTGACGTGGTGGTGATCGAGGAAGGTGATACCGCTGACAGCGGCGATATCGTGGTGGCTTTGGTCGATGACCATGAGGCGACTTTGAAGCGCTTGCGCCGCAAAGGCGGGATGATTGCGCTGGAAGCCGCGAACCCGGCGTACGAGACGCGGGTGTACCGGGACGATCAGGTGAAGGTTCAGGGCAAGTTGGTTGGTTTGATCCGCACTTACTAAGCCCGCAGGTGCTAAGTGGCGCCTCCCAAACCGGCACCTCCTAAGCCCGCTGGTCCTTTATGTGTGGCTAAGGCGGGGCGTCCGGCTCTGCCTCGGCCTGGCGGCCTCCGTCAGCCGGCGGTGGCGCTCCGCGTGACCGGCGCGTTCGCGCGGTCTCTTGTCGGAGCGCTTGGCGCTTGGCGCTGACCGGGTCGCAATATGGCGATGTTGGGCGGCGGTTGCCCGGTTGGGTTGCTGACGTGCAGATCGGTCCGGTGCGGAGTGGATGGTGTGGGTGCGGTCCGGGGTGCGGATCAGGGCGGGTTAAGGATACGGGTTTTGGATCGTGTCGCCAAAAGCATCCTCAACCCACCACCACACCACCCACCTGTCGGGCCACCTGTCGCGCCACCTGTCGCACCACCAACCCCGCCGCCTATTCTTTCACCTATTCTTCCTGTGACACGCCCAAACCCGACAAACCGACGCGCGCTCCAAGATCAATCATCATCACCAACCGCATTGGCGGCTTTTCCCGCACCTGTAGGGCACCGCACTGCGCCCCGCTGCCCCCTTGCCCCGCCGCCGCCTGCC
>JAESTV010000229.1 GCA_016763475.1 Roseicyclus sp. | reverse complement strand
GATACCCGATTGACGCGGCAATTCTTGCACCGGCAAACTGGTTGGCATAGCGCAGAGCTACATCGTTACGTCCGCCTTGCGAGGCAGATGTAGAAAGTCTGAAGCCAGCAAAAGTCGGTGTGTCGTAACGAATACGATCACGACGAGAGCCGCCGTCAAGGTTGGTGAAGTTGGCACTTACTGTTGAGCCCACAACACCACCATTCTGGAACTGAAGGCCATCTTGACCACCACCAGCAAGGGAGTATGAAGCAATGCCGGTGCCGGAAAGATCGGTTTCAGCTGTGCCGTTTGAAGCAGTATTGCCCTGGCCTAAGGAAAGTTTACCCATGGAAGCAGAATTCAACCAGACTTCAGCAATACGTTCGCCAACTGGAGTTGTGCCGGAAGCTGTACCACCAGTACCGCCATTAGCGCCGAAGCGGATGTCAGTTGAGGAGTTTGATTCAAACTGCAGTTCGATAGTTGCGCCAGCAGTTACATCATCATTCAAACGACCAGAAGCCACAAAACGGAAACGTGTGCCGGTGTTGTCGTTGTCGGTGTAGAAAACTTCATCATTATCACCATTGTCACCCCAAAGGATGGCACGGTTAACCTGACCTGAAATTTTCAGTTGAATTGTGTTGGCATTAGGTGCTGGAGCCGGTGGCACCAGCGGATCTGCTGCGTTAGCTGTTCCAAGACCGAAAATGGTCAGGAGGGAAGCTACCCCTGCTATTTTTATTTTAGAATGCATTTAGTTGCCTTTCTTTAGCAATTGATCAATTGATCTTGAAGATCCCCCGGGGGAGTGTATTCGCAATTCACGACCACTAATTTCTCCCCAAAAACACCTGAAGAAAACAGCCCTGCATCGCCCCTCCATAGTGACCATGATTCAGCAGGTATTGTAAGGCGTATCACAGGTTGTTGAACGATGGTTCAAAATCCGTGAATCCTCGTGAATCTTCGTGAGAATTCGTGATAACGCGTGATGATTGGCGTGATAATTGTCGTGAACGAATATTCAAAAATCAACTTTATATTGTTATTTAACAATTACTTATTCTATTTTTGATAAAAATACGAGTTTTTGCGGTTCATTCATGATTTTATATGGAATTGTTTTTCTGTGAAGGCCGACGGGATCGAACCAACAGCAGCCACGGCGTTGGTGTATGGCGATTAATTTTCGACGATAAAGTGCTGAATTCAGGCGTTAAACCCGGATGGTTTTTTATGTCAAAGTATTTGGCATTACCACAGCGATTGCAGGTTTCTGTCAGACGAAATGTTCTCTTCCGCTCAATCAAAAGCAGGTGAGTAACAAGATAGCGCTTTGTGAGGAAGTCGGGAGCAAAAGCGACGGCAGGATCACTTATCTCAAACCTGCCCCCTTTGGCGGCTGTGACAAAAATCACACGAAAGAACTAATCCTCAATTCTCCTGGATATTTTTCAACCCCATCTGATTAGTAAGGGGTGATTCGGTGAGCCTCGTCTTACACTATTGGCTGCTTATTTAGAGCAAACCCTTAAGCGCATGCGAATGTGTGGTTTTGGGGCGACGTATGGACAATATAAATCGCGCCTGATCACTGAGGCCCTGGCGCAGAAAAGCAGCAGCCATGGCAAATTCGAGGAGGTCGCGTTGTGCGCGACTGCCACCGATTCGCGCATGGTCTGCCATTGCGCTGGAGAAATGCGCAACCGCCTGGGCCCAGTTTTCCCTGGCCATAGCGCCGAAGGCTTGAGCAAACGCACCAACCAGATCGGCTGCGGGCCCTTTGGCCTCCCGGATTATTTTTGCAAGTGCTTCAGTATTTCCAGCAAGGGCATGAGCCAGCGCTGCATGTATGTCAGCAAATGCGATGCCGGGTCTGGGGAAACAATTGAGCGCATACTCACTGACGCCGCGCCATCGGTGCGCTGGAACTTCGATGCCCGCCAACTCTGCCCGGTACAGTATGGCGGCTAAATCGGTCAGAATATTTATAGGTGGCCCAAGTGCGCTACCCGGTGCAATATCAGCATCAATCACACCCCACATTTTTGCGGCATCACCTCTTGCCATCGCCCAAAGAGCAACGTGCCAGGAAATATGACAGTGGAGCAGGCCGCGTTTATCATAATTGCGCCGCCATTTGTCCAGATAATCGGCTCCAGCTTCCGTTTCACCGTTTTCATAATAAAGATGCGAGCGAACATGTGCACCGTTGGCGCTAAGCGGGTTACCTGACAGTGAACGCTCTATAGTGCGCTCTGCCGGTCCGGTCTGGCCGACCTCAAGCTGGGCAAAGGCATGCTGGCTCAAAAACCACCAGTCATCACCATAGTGTGGGGCCAGCCAGGTTGTGAAGGCAAGTTGCTCCGATTCGCGCCCCTGTTGCCCACTAAAGCCGATGAGCCCAAATACTCCCATACAGGTTTGTGCAACCATAACATCGCGAGGATAGTGATCAAGGTGTGAACGAATAGCCTTATAGGCTTCAGGCCCTTTGCCCTCCAGTAACAAGCCAATTGCCCTGATTTGGCCAATCTCACGTGGGGTCAGATGTTCAACCTGGGCGCGCGCTTTTGCAAGAGGCTCTGCTACCAGTGAAATTTTTGCGAACATTTGGCGAATTCGGGCAAGGCCCAGGTGGGCGAGGGCGAAATTCTCATCCGCATCAATCGCTA
Source organism: Roseicyclus sp. (assembly GCA_016763475.1). Classification (GTDB taxonomy): domain Bacteria; phylum Pseudomonadota; class Alphaproteobacteria; order Rhodobacterales; family Rhodobacteraceae; genus Gymnodinialimonas. Next base: position 630 of record JAESTV010000229.1, on the reverse strand, counting down.
TTTGGAATGCTTCCTCAATTCCACCGTCGGCCGCCAGAAATCGATTAACGGCTTCAACGTAGGCGTCGCGCGCGCGCTGTGATGACGTTGACAGTTCATTTCCGTATTGGTCTTCCAGCATCACTTTGCTCCCTACCACTCGTGTTCAGTGATATTATGGATCAATGACCCTAAGGAGTTATAATCACTCTAATAAAGGATGCAAAGCTCATGTTTTCCATTGGTCCCCTCAATATTGTGGTTGACAATTCCGGGCTGGGTCAAAGGTGAATACCCTTGCGCTGTGGCGGTGTCATAGCTTGCCTTGTCGACGATTGCGTTTGTTTTAAGCACTTTGTTGAATTTTTCCAGTTTAGCCGAGAGGTTAACTGCTGCACCGATGACGGTGTATTCCAGACGGTGCTCGTCGCCAACGGCACCAAATGTCACCGGTCCGGTGGCAATCGCCAGATTGACGCAAAGGGGGCTTAACATCGACAGGTCGGGGTCTGTCTCCCAGGATTTTAAATCCGCAACTATGTCATCCAGCGCTCTTAGGGCATCGGCAGCGTAGGTCTTCGAAGGGTTGGTTGCGCCAAAAGTTGCCATAATGCCATCGCCCATGAATTTGTCTATGGTGCCGCCGTGTTT
>JAESTV010000228.1 GCA_016763475.1 Roseicyclus sp. | reverse complement strand
GAATCCGCGACCAGACCGGGGTCTTTGACGATCCGACAACCCTGGCGATTTCCTCCAGTGAGCGCGACGCATCCTCCTGCAACGCGATGAGGATCTTCCGGTCGAGGGCATCAATCTGAACGGGCATTCGGGGGGCCTTTGGATTTGCGGACAGGGGTTCTGGCCTCCTGCAAATACAGAACAAACGCCCCTTTCAGCAAGCAGATACTGCCGTTTGCCGGGAAAATATCCTACATTGAGCGGGTAAACAGCTATTGAGGTTCCGCCCGATGCGCCATTTCCCGATCTTCCTCGACCTGCGTGGCCGCCGTGTTGTTGTGGCGGGTGGTGGTGATGCGGCGCTGGCGAAACTGCGCCTGATCCTGAAGTCCGAGGCACAGGTGACGGTGTTCGCCACAAACCCCGCGCCCGAAATCATCACCTGGGATGGCGAGCGCAAGTTACGTCTGGTGAAACGCGCATTTGCGCCGGGTGACGCGCTGTGTGCCTCTCTGGCGTATGCCGCCAACGAAGATGATGCCGAGGATACACGTGTTGCGGCCCTGGCGCGCGCCGACGGCGCGTTGGTGAACGTCGTCGATAACCTTGAGGCGTCCGCCTTCATCACCCCGGCAATTGTTGACCGAGACCCGGTGACCGTTGCAATCGGCACCGAAGGCGCCGCGCCGGTGTTGGCGCGCGCGATCAAGGCGGATATCGAGGCTGCATTGCCGCCAACTCTCGGCCTGCTGGCGCGGATTGGCCAGGGTTTCCGCAAGGCGGCAGAGGTCTTGCCCATGGGCCGCAAGCGCCGCGACTTCTGGTCGGAGTATTACTTTAATGCAGGACCAGAAGCCCTTGCAACAAAGGGAAAACTTGGCGTCGAATTGGCACTTGCTGACCTGCTGATCCAACATATTGACGCCGCACCGACCCAAGGCCGTGTCGACCTTGTGGGCGCGGGTCCCGGTGATCCGGAGTTGCTGACCCTGAAGGCGCGTAAATTGCTTGATAAGGCTGATGTGGTGATCCACGACCGCCTCGTCTCATCCGAGATCCTGGAGCTCATCCGGCGTGAGGCCAGGCTGATCGACGTCGGCAAAAAGGGCTTCGGTGCTTCCGCAAAACAGGAAGATATCTGCGCGCTGATGATTGAACATGCCGCCAGCGGCGCCCATGTGGTGCGCCTGAAATCCGGTGATCCGGGTGTCTATGGGCGCCTCGACGAAGAGATCGACGCCCTTGAAGCGGCGCAGATCACCTATGCCATTGTCCCCGGCATCACCGCCGCCAATGCGGCTGCGGCGCACCTTGGGCAAAGTCTCACGAAACGTGGGCGCAACGGCGCGGTGCGGTTTCTGACCGGCCATGACGTCAAGGGGTTTGCCGAACACGATTGGCGCAATCTGGCCAAACCGGGTGAAGTTGCGGCGATCTATATGGGCACCAAAGGGGCGCGGTTCCTGCAAGGCCGCCTGCTGATGCACGGCGCAGCGCCGGACACGCCGATCACGGCGGTCGAAAACGCCTCGCGCCCTGACGCCCGGATCATTGGCTCCACCCTGTCCCGTCTGCCCGCAGACCTGAGCGCGGCAGGTCCAGACGGCCCCGTCATCCTGATGCTTGGCCTGTTGCCACGTGCGGCCGAAGCCGCTGTCCCCCACCTCAATGAGGAATTCGCCTGATGCCCCGCCCGTTCACACCCAAAGTTGTCACCGCCAACGCCCTGCTTGAGGGGGACGTTATCTACCTGACCACACAAGGCCACTGGACCCGCAATCATAACGAGGCCGACCTGATCGAGGATCCCGCAACCGCCGAGATCCGCCTGCTGGAGGCCCAGGCCCTGGCCCATGAGGCGGTCGGCCCTTACCTCGCTGACGCCACACCAGGCAAAGACGGCCCCGAACCGATCCACTTCCGCGAGGCGTTCCGCACCCGTGGCCCCTCGAACTACGTCCACGGTAAACAAGAACCCTGAGGCCCGCGCCAACTTCCTTTGAAGGAAGTTACAAATCTCTTTGAAGAGATTTCGCCCCGCCAGATTTCGCACCGCCTGACTTCGCCCCGCCTGACAAGGAGCAACCAGATGTACGCCTATTCCGATTTCGACCGTGATTTCCTGGCCGAGCGTAACGCCCAATTCCGGGCCCAGGTGGAGCGCCGCATTGACGGCGCGCTTACAGAAGATGAATTCAAACCCCTGCGCCTGATGAACGGTCTTTACCTGCAATTACACGCTTATATGCTGCGCGTGGCGATCCCCTATGGCACCTTGAGCGGCGGCCAAATGCGGCAATTGGCGATGATCGCAGACCGTTGGGACAAGGGCTACGGCCACTTCACCACACGCCAGAACATCCAATACAATTGGCCCGCTTTGCGCGATGTCCCCGATATGCTGGATGCCCTGGGGGAGGTTGGCATGCACGCGATCCAGACCTCCGGCAACACCATTCGTAACGTGACGGCGGATCATTTTGCCGGGGCCGCCGCGGAAGAAGTGGCAGACCCGCGCCCGGTGGCGGAGCTGATCCGCCAATGGTCCACCGATCACCCGGAATTCCAGTTTCTACCGCGCAAATTCAAGGTTGCGGTGACAGGAAGCGCTCAGGACCGCGCGGTCACGGCGGCTCATGACATCGGTTTGCGGCTGGTGCTGCGCGACTCCCAACTCGGCGCGACGGTCCTGGTCGGTGGTGGCCTTGGACGGACACCGATGATTGGCAAGGTCCTGACGGATTTCGTCGCCCTGCCCGATCTGTTGCCGTATCTGGAGGCTGTGGTGGCGGTCTACAATCTGCTGGGACGGCGCGATAACAAGTACAAGGCGCGCATTAAGATCACCGTTCATGAGAACGGGATCGACGAAATTCGCCGCCTTGTGGATGCTGAATTTGTGCCCCGTCGCGCGGCGTTTAACGGCGCGGATATGGCGCTTTACACCAAGATCGCCGCGGATTTTGCAGCGCCGGACTTCATCACCGGCACCGGAGATTTCGCGGCGCATTACGCCGATGACCCGATCTTCCGCAGCTTCATAGATACCAACGTCGCCCCCCACCGCCACCCCGACTACGCAATCCTGACGGTCAGTCTGAAGGCCCACGGCGCCACCCCCGGAGATGCATCCTCCGACCAGATGCGCTTGCTGGCGGAATTGGCCGAAACTTACGCCCATGATGAGTTGCGCATTTCCCATGAGCAGAACGTTATCCTGCCACACCTGCCCAAACGCCACCTGCGCACGGTTTTCGACGCGCTCAGCGATGCAGGCCTTGGAACCGCGAATATCGGCCTTGCGTCTGACATCATTGCTTGCCCCGGCATGGATTATTGCGCGCTGGCAACCGCGCGCTCGATCCCCGTGGCCCAAGAGATCGCGGTGCGGTTTGAGGAGTTGAAACTGGAGCATGAGGTTGGCCCCCTGAAGATCAAGATCTCGGGCTGCATCAACGCCTGTGGGCACCACCATGTGGGTCATATTGGCATTCTTGGGTTGGATCGGGCTGGGGTCGAGAACTACCAGATCACCCTTGGGGGGGATGGTGGGCCAGACGCGGTGATCGGCGAACGGGCCGGTCCGGGGTTTGCCTATGATGAGGTGGTGGACGCCATCGAACGGCTGGTCCGCGCCTATCTGGATATCCGGGAAAACGCGCAGGAGACCTTCCTCGACACCTACAAACGCACCGGCGCTGCGCCGTTTAAGGCAGCACTTTACCCAGAGACGGCGTCGCCCCGCACCAATCAACAGGCGGACAAGGCCCATGCAGCCTGAGATCATTGCCTTCCCGTCGGTGGCCACCCGTGTTGACGCGCTGAATGCGCGCTACCGGCACCATTCGGCGATCTCGGTGCTTGGCCAGGCGCTTGGCGACAGTGACACCGGGTCGGTGGCGATGGTCAGCTCTTTTGGGGCCGAGGCGGTGGCGCTGCTGCATATGATCAGCGTCCTGGACCGGAGCACCCCGGTGTTGTTCATCGACACCGAGATGCTGTTCCCGGAAACGCTGCAATATCAACGGGATGTCGCTGACCTCCTTGGCCTGCAAGATGTCCGCGTGATCCGCGCCAGCCGTACGGCGATGGCGGCTCATGATCCCGATGGCATGCTTAATCAGACCGACCCCGACGCGTGCTGTGCCTTGCGCAAGACCCGGCCCCTGCACCACGCGCTGGCCCCGTTTGATGCCTGGATCACCGGGCGGAAACGGTACCAATCCGGCAGCCGCGCGACGCTGGAGTTCTTTGAGGCTGAGGGCACGCACCGGATCAAGATCAACCCGCTGGCCCATTGGCGGGCTGAGGATACGCAGACTTATATGGTTGAGAATCGCTTGCCCCGGCATCCGATGATCACACGCGGCTATCCCTCGATCGGGTGCGCCCCTTGCACCTCAAAGGTGGCCGAAGGTGAGGATCCGCGCGCCGGGCGTTGGCGTGACACCGCCAAAGAGGAATGTGGCATTCATTTTTTGGATGGCGTGATGGTGCGCGGCCCGGTTCGGCGCGCATCGTGATCTGACAGTTTGGAAAGGGCCAGATATGGCAAATGTGATTGTAACTGACACCGGCTTCGCGGTTGACGGTTGGACCGGCCAAGCGGCCCCCCTGTCGGGGGAAATCCCCGCCAACGTGCAGGCCATTGATGTGGCCCCTGACGATGATGTCACTACGTTGGAGGGGCGTTTTGAACACCTCACGATGATCCGCGTGACGTTCCCAAACTCGTCTGACGGGCGCGGCTTCACCCAGGCCAAGCGGCTGCGGCAAATGGGCTACCGGGGCCGCCTTCGCGCCAAAGGCCACGTGCTGGCGGACCAATACGCCATGGCAAGGCGTGCCGGTTTCGATGAGGTGGAGATTGATGCCACTTTGGCTGCGCGCCAACCTGAACAGCAATGGCGCGCCCGGTCCGACTGGCGCTCCCATGATTATCAGGCGCGGCTAAGGGGGTAACACCCCGTTAGGGTCGCACTGGCAAGCACCCCGTTGGGGTCGCACCGGCAAGCACCCCGTTGGGGTGACACCGGCAAGCACCCCGTTGGGGTGACACCGGCAAGCACCCCGTCGAGGAAATATGGGCCAAGCCCTTCCCCTTGCCCAAATCAACAACTATCCCAATGGAGCGG
>JAESTV010000227.1 GCA_016763475.1 Roseicyclus sp. | reverse complement strand
GGCCAAGGCCCGGCGCACATCACCAACAGCGGTGTAAGTTGCGAAGGTGCCGCCGGGTGCGGTGTGGCGTGCGACTTGCTCCATCACGTCGACGCCCCACATCTCGGGGTTTTTCGCCGGTGCGAAGCCGTCCAGAAACCACGCATCCGCCGCGCCATCCCACTTCGGTAAAACCTCCCGTACATCGCCGATGATGATCCGCAATTCAAAATCTTGCCCGGTGATCCGGGGGTTCAGCGCCGTTCTGTCACTCTGCAACAAGGTTTCACTTGGCAAATCCGGGTAGACGGCCAGCGCCTTATGCAGATCACCCATCGCCATCGGAAATGCCTCAAATGAGGTGAAGTGCAACGTGCCGCCGCACCCGGCCTCTCGGAACGCAACCAGCGCCGCCAGAAAGTTCAATCCGGTACCGAATCCAAGCTCTGCCACATGAAACCCGTCGCGAAACCGGGCTGGTAAATTGTTGCCATCCAGAAAGGTATGGCGGGTTTCAGCCAAACCGTCTTCCAGCGAAAAGAACGGGTCGTCAAACAGGGTCGAGACCGGGACGCCGTCCCGCCATTTGATCTTATGCTGGCCCTTATCCATTGTGCGCCTTATCTCTTGACCGGCGGACGATCTGCCAAGCCATGGGGAGTTGCAATGCCCGATATCACTGTGCGTGGCGCTGGGATTACTGGCCTGATGTGCGCCTGGATGCTGGCGCGGCGTGGTGCAAGCGTGCAGGTGGTCGATCCCTATGGGGTTGGTGCTGGCGCATCAGGCGGAATCATGGGTGCGCTTGCCCCCCATGTGCCGGAAAACTGGAATCCGAAGAAAGCGATGCAATTCGCCGCGCTGGATCAGGCGGGGTCCCTGTGGGCCGAGATTGCGTCTGTCGGTGGGCAAGATCCGGGATATGCCCGGACCGGGCGGGTCCAACCCTTGGCTGATGATGCCGCTATTGCATTGGCGCAGACCCGTTCTGAAGCCGCGGATGAGCTTTGGCAGGGGCGTTATCAGTGGCGCGTTGTGGCCGCCTCTGATGTCAGCGTGTCCGTTGAAACGCCCACCGGCCTGGTGATCCACGATACCCTCACCGCGCGTATCAACCCACGTCAGGCTTGCGCGGCCCTGGCCGCCGCGTTGAAGGCGCGCGGTGTGCCGATCGTCGCACAAGCACCAACAAGGGGAACAGAGATCTGGGCCACCGGCGTCGATGATCTGGCTGCGATATCGCAGGAATTGGGCAAACCCATCGGCGCGCCGATCAAAGGGCAAGCCGCGTTGTTGCAATGTGATCTAGGTGGCGCCTCGCAGGTATTTTCGGACGGCTTGCATATTATCCCCCATGGCAACGGAACACTTGCTATCGGCTCCACAACTGAGCGGGAGTTTATCGACCCCATAAACACCGATGCGCAACTTGACCGACTGATTGCCGTCGCGCGCCGCGCCATGCCGATGTTGGCAGATGCGCCAGTGATCCAACGATGGGCCGGTCTGCGTCCCCGCGCACGTAGCCGCGCGCCGATGGTGGGGTCCCACCCGACACGTCCCAACGCTTACATCGCAAACGGTGGCTTCAAGATTGGCCTCGCCATGGCCCCGGTGATGGCTGAGATGCTGGCGACGCTGATCCTCGATGGTATCGACACCATCCCCGATGGATTTCGCCCTGAAGCCAGCCTCTGAATTGTTGCTGCCCGATAACCTCGCGCCTCCAGGATCGAATCCGACGGTATCCAGAAGTGCAGCAGCTTCATCACTTAGATATAGGATGATCAGCGCGGCAAAGGCGTCAAAAGTCTCTGTTTGGCCACTTAGGCTCGCAATCTTACTCACCACGAGACCCATGGTTTCCGCATCGCTTGGGATACCGGGTGCAATCTCGTCTGTTGGAGTGTTGTCAGGCCCCGTCTTGCCCACATCGCGCTGTTCAACAGCCTGGCCGCGCGTGGAAACACGCCGCAAGACGCCACCTTGGCAAGCAACGTGCCGCCGTGTAATTCCTGCGCCTATGATCCGCTTCTTCGATATCGGCGACCGGGCGCGCCTTCCGTGGCGATTCCACGGCGCGCAGACCTCACGACCTGGTGGGCCATGACATCCGCCAATTCCGCTATCGACCAGCCAGACACCTCCGGACGACAGGATATTCCCATGACCGGCAAGACACTTTACGATAAAATCTGGGACGCCCACTTGGCCCACGAGGCCGAGGACGGCACCAGCCTTCTCTACATCGACCGTCATCTGGTTCACGAAGTTACCAGCCCCCAGGCCTTTGAAGGCCTGCGCATGACTGGCCGAACCGTTCGCGCGCCAGACAAGACAATTGCCGTACCGGACCACAACGTTCCAACCACGCCGGGCCGCGATGACCCCGCCAACATGCCCGAGGATAGCCGCATTCAGGTGGCTGCCCTCGACAAGAACGCCAAGGATTTCGGTATCCACTATTACCCGGTGTCCGATGTTCGTCAGGGCATCGTGCATATTGTCGGGCCGGAGCAGGGTTGGACTCTTCCGGGTATGACCGTGGTTTGCGGCGACAGCCACACTGCCACCCACGGCGCATTTGGTGCGCTTGCCCACGGTATCGGCACATCTGAGGTTGAGCATGTGCTTGCCACCCAGACATTGATCCAGAAGAAATCGAAGAACATGAAGGTTGAGATCACGGGGCAATTGCAGCCCGGTGTCACCGCCAAGGATATCACTTTGTCAGTGATCGCCAAAACCGGCACTGCTGGCGGTACCGGCTACGTTATCGAGTATTGTGGTGAGGCGATCCGCGCGCTGTCGATGGAAGGTCGGATGACCGTCTGTAACATGGCGATTGAGGGCGGCGCACGTGCAGGCATCATCGCGCCCGATGAAAAGACATACGACTACGTCAACGGTCGCCCCCATGCGCCCAAAGCCGCCCAGTGGGAGGCCGCACTTACGTGGTGGAAGACGCTATATTCCGACGATGACGCTGAGTGGGACGAAATTGTCACGATCCGGGCTGAGGATATCGCGCCAGTTGTGACCTGGGGCACCTCACCTGAGGATGTTCTGCCGATCACCGCCAATGTTCCTGCCGCTGATAGCTTCACCGGCGGTAAAGTTGGCGCCGCGCAGCGCTCGCTTGACTATATGGGCCTGACCGCTGGCACGCCGCTGACAGAGATCGAGATTGATACGGTTTTCATCGGCTCCTGTACCAATGGCCGGATCGAAGATCTGCGCGCGGCGGCTGCGATCCTGAAAGGCAAGAAGATCAAAGATGGGTTGCGGGCGATGGTTGTACCCGGTTCGGGCCTTGTGCGCGCCCAGGCTGAGGAAGAGGGGCTGGCCGACATTTTCCTGGAAGCCGGTTTTGAATGGCGCCTGGCGGGGTGTTCCATGTGTCTGGCGATGAACCCGGACCAGCTTTCACCCGGCGAGCGTTGCGCCGCCACGTCAAACCGCAACTTTGAAGGTCGTCAGGGCCGGGGCGGACGGACGCATTTGATGTCACCCGCCATGGCTGCTGCTGCTGCTGTGACCGGTCGTCTGACGGACGTCCGCGAGATGATGTAAATGAAGGGTGTGCCCCTCCGGGGCGCACCTACCCCAAACCTTTGGTCGGCTTGGGCACGAACCGCCGCGTGGTTCGTTTGTTGCCCAAACCGTAGCACAGGATCACCACTGGCAGCAGGCCCACTGCGGCGATGACCAGCGATGGCACTGCGGCCTCCCCCAACCTCTCATCTGCCGCCAGGCGATGCGCCTGTACCGCCAATGTGTCAAAGTTGAATGGCCGCATGATGAGCGTTGCCGGAAGCTCTTTCATCACATCGACAAACACGATCAGCAGCGCCGTCAGCAACGATGGCCGCAGGATCGGCAAATGCACGCCGCTCAGCATGGATCGCGGTGTCCGTCCCAACGTCCGCGCGACAGCGTCCACGTTGGGGTTGATCGTAGACAAACCTGCATCATAGGCACTTAATGCAGCCGCCATGAACCGTACGCCGTACGCGGCAACCAGCAGCCAAATTGACCCTGTAATCAGTAACCCTGTATCAAGACCAAACCGCGCTTCCATAAACGCATCCAGCGCGTTATCGAACGCCGCAAACGGCACAATCAAACCCACAGCAATCACGCCGCCCGGCACCGCGTAACCAAGGCCCGCGATCCGCACCGCAGCCTTCGCGGCGCGGGTTGGATGTAACCTTGCGTTAAACCCGAGGATCACGGCGGCGGCCACGGTGAGGGCAGCAGCAATCGACGCCAGGATCAGGGAATTGCGCAGGAACCGCAGGTAGCGGTCACTCAGCAGATTGTCGAACGAGTCCCACCCCAGGCCAAGCAGCAGGCCAACCGGCAGGATGAACCCCAAAAGCACCGGCAACCCGCAGAAAGCCAGCGCGCCAAAGGATTGCCAAGCCGACAACTCGACCGCCTGCATCGACTCAAACCGCCGACCGGCCCCGTGCTGGCGCTGATCGCGCCTTTGCTGTCGCTCCAGTGCGGCGATCACAAGGGCCACAATCAACAGGCACAACGCCAATTGCGCGGCGGCCCCCCGGTCGAAGAATGAATACCACGCCTGATAGATGCCTGTCGCAAAGGTCTGGACGCCAAAATACGACACGGTGCCGAAATCAGCCAACGTCTCCATCAGTGCCAGCAACACACCGCCAGCAATTGCCGGTCGTGCAATCGGCAAGCTGACGCGGGCAAACGCGCTCCACGGTCCATGGCCAAGCGTGCGCGCGGCGATGTAGGCTGTGGCGCTTTGCTGAAGGAACGCAGCACGGGTCAGCAGATAGACGTAAGGATACAGTACCAGCGTCAACATCATTGCCGCACCACCAAGGGAGCGAATCTCGGGGAACCAATAGTCGCGCGGACCCCACCCCGTCAGGTCGCGCAGGCTGGTCTGTACCCAGCCGGGATGATCGAGGAAATCCGTGTAAGCGTAAGCCAGAACGTAAGCCGGAAAGGCCAGCGGCAACGCCAGTGCAACCTCCAGGACCTTGCGGCCCGGAAACCGTGTTGCCGTCACCAACCAGGCGGATCCAGTGCCGATCACGCAGGTGCCAAACCCGACAAGAACGAGCAAAATCGCCGTTGTACCCGCATAACGCGGCAGCACACTTTCGAGAAGGCGGCCGAAGGTCTCCCATCCGCCGGTCAGCGCCGCCACCGCCACTGCCGCCATCGGTAACAGGCAAACGCCCGCCACGAACCAGGCAAGTGTGCCAAGCCGGAGTGGTGAGGGGATGCGGAAAGACTGGGCCATGATCCTAGGTGTTTTTGTCGGGATTGCGACGGATTGCAAGCTCGGCCACGCTTATGGGCCTGCGACTTTCCGTGACCGCCGGGAAATCGGCCATCACCAACCATGGCACAGCGCCCTATACGCCAAAGCCTGCGTGGCTCAGGGCCGCCTGAAGACCACGGGAAACCAATCCTCGCGAAGGCGCTGACCTGCTTGCATTCCATGGCCCGGAAAGGGCGGAGACGTTGGGCCGGGCCGCTCGACGTATCGCGCATCATCGCCCAAAAATCGCACGGAAAACGCCCGACGCCTGGTATCGGAGTCATTTCCGCGGGCCCCGTGCAGGGTCCAATAGTTGAAGGCCACCGCGTCACCGGGTTCCATCGCCCATTCGATGATGTTCATCCCATCTGCATCCGGGTCCGGCACCGGGATGTAGGCATCGCTTTCAGGGTAGAAGTTATCCTCGTTCAGCCAGCGGGTCGGAACCACCGGCTTTTCCCACAGATGAGACCCTGCAACGCACCTTAGAGACGCATCGGTGACAGGATCAACCGGCGCCCAGAAGCTCACGGTTTGCTGGCCGCCAACAAAATAATAGGGCCCATCCTGATGCCACGGCGTTGGTTTGGATGTGCCCGGCTCTTTCACCAGCACGTGGTCATGGAACAGCTGAGTGCTGTTCGAACCCATGAGGTCCGCTGCAACTTCTGCGGCCGGGGATGTGCGAATGACCGCCTCAAACTCGGAAATGCGCTGCCAATTGCAGTAATCGTCAAAGAACCGCCCGGCCTCACCCGGTTTCAAATTCTCGGCGGCATATGGTCCGGGATCTGCCATGTTGCGGGCAATGCCATCGCGGATCGCCTCAACATGATTGGCGAACAGGCCCCGAACAATGGTCACACCGTTGGTTTGGAATTCGGTGACGGTATCGGAGGTCAATAAGGGATGCATGAGTGGCCCGATGGTTGAGGGTCAGGAGCGGGAGTAGATATCTTCGTAACGCACGATATCGTCTTCTCCGAGATAACTTCCGGTCTGCACCTCGATCAGAACCATGTCAAATTTACCGGGGTTCTGCATCCGATGTTGCGCCCCCAACGGAATGTAGATCGACTCGTTTTCCGCGATCAGTTTCTCGGCTCCCTCCAGCGTCACGCGGGCAGTGCCCTGCACAACAATCCAATGCTCGGACCGGTGGTGGTGTGATTGCAGGCTGAGGGTGCCGCCGGGGTACACAACGATGCGTTTGACCTGGAACCGGGAGCCGAGGGCCAGGGTCTCAAAATACCCCCACGGACGATGATCAGTGGTGAATGTTTCGGCCTGCGGTGCGTCAGCCTCGCGCAGGATCGCCACGGCGCGTGAGACGTCCTGGGTTGCGTCGCGGTGGGCCACCAGAACAGCATCAGGCATGGCGATGGCAATGATATCGGTCAAACCAAGGCCCACAAGGGTTGTCCCCTCGGCCTCTGACCTCAAAAGGGTGTTCTTGCAGTTGATGCCATAGGCGTTTTTGCTAAGTACGTTGCCGTCGTCGTCCGCTGGTCCAGCCCGCCACACAGCGTTCCATTCGCCAAGGTCAGACCATTCGCCTTGAAACGGCATGACCGAAAGGTTCTGTGCCTTCTCCATAATCGCGTAATCGACAGATTGTGCCGGCGCGCGCGCCCAAGGGGCGGGAGCCAACCGGTGGAAACTGAGGTCTGGTTTGGCGTCTTTGACGGCCTGCGTGACCGGCTCCACCATATGCGGGGCATGGGCCGCGAATGCGTCTACAATTGTGCGCGCGGAACACAGAAACATCCCTGCGTTCCACAGGAACCCATCACGCACCATTCGTTCGGCATCGGGCAATGCGGGCTTTTCTACAAACCGAACCAGCGGCACCGGAGTGTCGCGGGTGAGTTCAGCAGGTTCCAGATAGCCATAGCCGGTTTCGGGCCGGGTCGGAGTGACCCCAAAGGCGATGATCTGCCCATCCCGTGCCACAGGGCTGGCGGTTTGAATTGCGGTGCGGAACGCCTGCGCATCCGGGATTGCATGGTCGGACGGGGCAATAAGCATCAACGTATCGGCATCCTGGGCTTGTAACCACAAGGCTGCCGCCAAAATGGCGGGGGCCGTATTCCGTGCCTCTGGCTCAATCAGGATTGTGCTGGGTTCTACGTCCACTTCCGCCAATTGAGCGGTCACGATAAAGCGAAATGGGTCACCCGTTATCACCAGCGGAGGCGCAAACCCTGGCGCTTTCAGCCGTTTTGCGGTGCCCTGAAACAGGCTCTGTTCGCCTGATAGAGCCGAAAACTGTTTTGGATAACTCTTGCGCGACAACGGCCAAAGGCGGGTGCCGGACCCGCCGCAAAGAATTACGGGATAGATGGGCTGATCTTCCATAGGCTCCGGTCCTGATGACATACACGCCAAAGGACCCTAGCCCCAACACCGGGCGGACCCAATAGCGAAGGGGTTAATGCTCAGCCGCCTGCGTTGCCCATGATATGGGCCTCCATCGCGGCAAGGCCTTCGTCCAACCCGACACGCCCAAAGCCCAGCCGGAAGTGGTTGGACGGGGTTGGTCCGAGGCTGGAGGCATAGATCGAGCCGGGCAAAACCAACACGCCGCTACTCTCCGCCAGGCTCTGCGCAAATACCTCCACCCCTTCCGGCCCATTGTAGCGCGGGAATGCCATGCAGGAGCCATCGGGGTGACGCCAGTCGAACAAGTCCGGGTGGCGCGCAAAGAAGGCGTCCCATTTCGGCAGGTTCTCATCCACAATTGCGCAATTTCGCGCCAAAATGCGGTCACGGTTATTGATTGCGATCTTCGCCAACCGCTCGCTTGGGGCAGAGTTGCAGATCGACAGGTAGTGCTTCATCCGCTCCATCTGGCCTAGAAGTTTGGAGTCCTGGCAGGCAATCCACCCGATCCGCAGACCCGGCAAGCCGTAGGATTTCGACATCACGCCAAGGGATAATCCGCGCTCATAGAGGTCGGCGATATAAGGCAAATGCTGCGCGCCAGATGGGCCGAGGCCGTTAAAAATCTCATCATGCAGGATGTAGATGCCGTGGGTTCGGCACAGCTCGATCAACGCCTGATAGCGATCCAATGGCAGGATCGCGCCGGTTGGGTTGTGGGGGAAGTTGATCGTCACAAGCCGCGTATTGGGGCGGATGGCGTCGCGGATGCGGTCGATGTCCAGCGACCAGTTGTCATTGGGGTCCAGCGGCACCGCGGTGGCTGAGCAAATCGCCATCGGCAGCGTTTCATGGCTTTGGTAGTTCGGCGTCACCACGATGGCGTGGCTGTCAGCGTCAAGGATCACGTTATTGGCGGCGAAGATACCTTCGCTGGCTCCGGCGAAACACAGGACGTCTGAGGTGCTTTGCCGTTGGAACGTGGCCGCAATCGCTTCGCGCAAATCAGGCGCGCCGAAGGTTTCGGTGTAACCGAGCCACAGGTTGTCGAAATCCGCTCGCTCGGTTTCTGTCGCCATTGCCAGCAGGTCACGCATCGACAGGCTTTCCGCATCCGACGCCGTCATGTGGTAACGCGCTTTGAATTCCCATTTGGAGAAATGGGTTTCCAGCCGGAAATCGGGGAGTGTTGGCATCGACGCACGCTCTTCGTTTGTGGGATGGGGTATTTCTATACGTTCAGCCGCGCAAAGAACAACCCGCCGGTCAGGGCCAGGATGCCAATTCCGGTGGGGGGTGTCTTTGGTCGGGCTGAGAGGATTCGAACCTCCGACCCCCTGCTCCCGAAGCAGGTGCGCTACCAGGCTGCGCCACAGCCCGACCGTGCCGCGCGGGATAGCGCTGAGGGCGTCACTTGGCAAGGGGGAGGAGAGCGGGAGGGAGGGTCAGTCGGACTTGGGTGGCGGGCGCGGCCCTCGACGGTCGCTGGGCAGGAACGGCGCGATGCGCAAGCCGCCGGGTGTACCGGCCCGCGAACGAGTCCGCAAAACCGGAGTGGTTGACGATCCGCCGCCGCGTTCTTCGCGCAATACGATGTAGATACCCGATATAATGATCACTCCTGATCCGATCAGTGTTGCCTTCTCCAACCCCTCATCAAACAGCAACGCGCCGTACAGGGTGGCCCACAGGATTTGGGAGTATTGCATCGGCGCAACCATGATCGCCGGTGCGGTGCGGTATGCGAAGATAAGGCCGGCACTTCCCGCAAGCGCCAATGCCGCGATGACGGCCAATGCGGCGATGTCTTGGCCCGGCATAGGCACATAGAAGAAGGGCATCGCGGCCCCCATCAAAACAAAATTTGCGATCATCGGGTACAATAGCAAGACGACGGAACGTTCCTCACGTCCAATCTTGCGCACGACAAGTGAGGCAAACGCGCCGCTGATCGCCGCAGTCAAAGCGGCGGCATGGCCGAGCGACAGTTCGGTCTGGCCGGGTTGCAGGACAATAATTACCCCGGCAAGGCCAACCAGCACCGCCACGCCACGCCTCCACCCGACCTTTTCGCCAAGCATTGGGATGGCGAGAACAGTGATAAGCAGAGGTGCAGCGAACAAGATCGCATAGGTCTGCGCCAAAGGCAGAACCGTGAAGGCGTAGAAGGCACAAAAGCCGGTGATGACCGAGGAACCGGTCCGCAAGGCGACCCACCACGGATGTTTTGGGCGCAGGTTCGCCTCGGTCGCGTCGCGCAGCAGCAGGAAAGTTACAATCGGGAAGCCGAACAGAACCGAGAAGAAGACGATCTGAAATGGCGCGTAGGTGCTGCCCAGGTGTTTTACGATCACGTCATGTGTCGCGAAGATACCAAAGGCCATTAGCCCCAGAAGTGCGCCGCGCAGATTGCTCGTCCGATCCATGGTTTCACTCGGTCACAAGGGGGAACGTATGATCACCAGCGATACCAAGCATGACCAGCAATGCAAGACTTTACGGGCAACGGGTTGTTGGCCAATCGGGATTTCCACCGCGAAAGCAACGGTGGAGCACCTGAGGCCAAACCTGCCCAAGATGCTGCCACAAAGGTCATTGGGCCATATGAAACAACACCCACGGCACATCGTCTCCCGGATACCCGCTTGCGAGAGGTGAGGATGAGGGATGAGGGGCGGGGATGCGGGAGGTTAGGCAAATGGCGCACAAGGAGGCGCGGATCGCGACACTCTCCCAGTCAGGGGCCGCAATCCTATAGTATCGCAGTCCCTAAGCTGAGGTGCTGTTTACGCCGCCAGTTTGGCAACAATCGCGTCACCCATTTCAGATGTGCTGATCGGAGTTCCGCCCTCAGGCCCCATCAGATCAGCGGTGCGTGCGCCATCTGCCAACACCCCTTCAACGGCAGCCTCCAGTCGCTTGGCCTCATCCCCCAAGTCGAAAGAATAACGCAGCGCCATGGCGAAACTGAGGATACAGGCAATCGGGTTTGCCTTGCCTTGGCCAGTAATGTCCGGGGCAGAGCCATGAACGGGTTCGTACATTGCTTTCGGACGGCCATTCGCCATCGGTGCGCCAAGTGACGCAGACGGCAGCATCCCAAGTGAGCCGGTCAGCATTGCGGCGCAATCCGACAGGATATCGCCAAACAGGTTATCTGTCAGGATCACGTCAAACTGTTTGGGTGCGCGCACCAGCTGCATCGCGCCGTTGTCTGCGTACATGTGGCTCAGCTCCACATCAGGGTATTCAGCGGCGTGGACCTCAGTTACCACGTCGCGCCACAGAATACCGCTTTCCATCACATTGGCCTTCTCCATCGAGCAGACCTTGTTGCTGCGACGGCGGGCAAGTTCAAACGCAGACCGCGCCGCGCGGGCAATTTCACTCTCGGTGTAGCGCTGCGTGTTGATGCCCACACGCTCATTACCCTCCCGGTGGATACCGCGCGGTTCGCCGAAATAAACCCCTGAGGTCAATTCGCGCAGGATCATGATATCGAGGCCGGAGACGATCTCGCGCTTGAGTGACGAGAAATCGGCCAACGCTTCAAAGCACTGCGCCGGGCGCAGGTTGGCGTAGAGGTCCATTTCCTTGCGCAGACGCAGCAAGCCGCGCTCGGGCTTCACGCTGAAGTCGAGGTTGTCATAAGCCGGGCCGCCAACGGCCCCCAGAAGCACCGCGTCAACGTTTTGCGCCTGCTCCATCGTCTCATCTGTCAGCGGAGTGCCGTGGGCGTCGTAGGCCACGCCACCAACCAGCCCTTCGGACACGGTGAAGCTGATGCCGCGCGCAGTGCCGAACCAATCAATGATTTTCCGCACCTCTGCCATCACTTCAGGGCCGATCCCGTCACCGGGAAGGATTAGCAAGGAGCGGTCAGTCATAGGTTTGTTCCCTTCAGGATTTGATCGGGTATCGGGTATCCTGACCCCATCGGGGCGTCAAGAAAGCCGGGCGGTGATCGCATGATCCAACGCTGTCCAGACAGCGGAAACGCGCGGTTGGTGGCGTAAAGTGGGATGCGCGGTCAGCCAGACGGGCAGCGCTGGCAGCGGAAGATCCGGCG
>JAESTV010000226.1 GCA_016763475.1 Roseicyclus sp. | reverse complement strand
CCCCCCCCCCAAGCCCCCGCGCCAGATCGCACCGCCGCTGGCACCGGTGGCGGCATCACTCAGGGCGCAGCGCCCGCGCCCCAACCCACGCCCCAACCCACGCCGCAGCCCGCCATTTCTACGGCGCAGATTCAGGGTGCAATGGCGCAATGGGGTGGTCAGATCCAGGCCCGCATTGCGCGCAGCCGTCCCAATGTAACCGGGTCCGGGCGCGCAACTGTGCAGCTTAGCGTTGGGCGCAATGGGCAACTCCAGGGCCTCGGCCTTGCGCAATCCTCCGGTAACCCAGCGGTTGATCAGGCTGCCCTCGACGCAGTGCGGCGCGCAGGCCGGTTCCCCCGCGCCCCCGCCGCTTTGACAGACGCCAGCTACTCGTTCTCTGTCCCGCTGACGTTTCAATAGGGGTTTCTCTGCGGCTCTGGCCTGCTACATCGCTCCCCATGAGTGACCCACTTCTTGACCTGCGCGATATCCGCAAGACCTTTCCGTCTGACACTGGCGCCGTGAGGGTTCTGGATGGCGTGTCCCTGCAATTGAACGCAGGTGAAACGCTGGCGCTGACCGGTGAAAGCGGCTCTGGCAAGTCCACGCTCCTGCATCTGTCCGGCGGCCTTGATCAACCCGATAGCGGGCAGGTGGTGCTTGAGGGGCAGGACATCGCCACGTTGGACGACAGCGCCCGCGCTTTGGTGCGCAGGCAGAGGGTTGGGTTGATCTTCCAGCAATTCAACCTTGTGCCGTCCCTCAACGTCGGCGCGAATATCGCGCTTCAGGCGCGGCTGGCCGGGCGCCACGACGCGGATTTCACCGCCACCCTCGCCGCGCGGCTTGGTCTTTCTGACATGTTAACCCGGTATCCGGAGCAACTGTCCGGCGGACAACAGCAACGGGTCGCCATCGCCCGCGCACTTGCGCCGCGCCCGGCGCTGATCCTGGCAGATGAGCCCACCGGCAACCTGGATGAAGAGACCGGGGATTCGGTCCTGACCTTGTTGTTGGACTTGGTATCCGAGACCGGCGCGGGCCTTCTGTTGGTCACCCACTCACCCCGATTGGCTGATCGTCTAAGCCGTCGCGCGCATTTGTCCCGCGGCCAGCTGGAGGTCTAGATCATGCTCTATACCGCCCTTTTGACCCTTCTCAGCCATTGGAAACGTCACCCCGGCCAATTTGTGATGCTGGCCCTCGGCCTTGCTTTGGCAACAGCGCTCTGGTCCGGGGTGCAGGCGATCAATGCCGAGGCCCGCGCCGCTTACGACCGGGCCGCTGCCACCCTTGGGCAGGATCAACTCTCCCGGCTGGAGCGCGCGGATGGTCAGCCGATCGACCTTGCCGACTATATCGCCCTTCGCGCCGCCGGGTATCTGGTGTCGCCGGTCATCCTGGGGGATATCCGAGGCCCAGATGGCCACCTGCGCATCCTCGGCGTTGACCCGCTGACCACCCCGGCCGAGGCGCAGGGTCCAACCCTTGATGGCACCTTTAACCTCGCCGCGTTCTTCACACACCCTGGCCTGCTTCTGGTGTCGCAAGATACCGCAAACGGTGCTTTGCCTAATGACCTGCCGCCGCTTCAGATCACCGATAACATCCCGCCCGCCACCGCGATCACCGATATCTCAACCGCGGCGCGGCTCCTTGGCCAGGAAAACCCCTCCTACCTCCTCGTCGCTGCCAACCAGCCGCACAATCTGCCACCAATCACCCAGGCCACCACCCTTACTCTGCGGGCTCCACAGAGCACCTCTGACATCGCGCGGCTTACCGATAGTTTCCACCTCAACCTGAGTGCGTTCGGCTTCCTCAGCTTCGGCGTCGGGCTGTTCATCGTTCATGCCGCGATTGGCCTCGCGTTTGAACAGCGCCGCGCCATGGTACGTACCCTGCGCGCCCTTGGCACTCCGCTGCGCACCATTCTGATGGCGCTTTCCCTCGAACTTGCTGTGATTGCGCTGATCGCTGGCACAATTGGCGTCGCCCTGGGGTATCTTATCGCCGCCGCCCTTATGCCCGGCGTCGCCGGCACTTTGCGTGGCCTCTATGGGGCAGAGATCGAGGGCATTCTCCGGTTCAATCCCTCTTGGGCGATTTCGGGCCTTCTGATCACCTTTCTCGGCACCGCAGCCGCTGCGATCCAGGTGATGATCCGCACCGCGCGGATGCCGCTTCTTGCCCCCGCAATGCCCCGCGCGTGGGCGCAGGCGTCGGGCCGGATGATCCGCCTGCAAGCGTATGCCGCCCTTGCACTGTTCGCCCTCGCTGCCCTCCTTGCGCTGGTCGGCCAAGGCCTCATCGCCGCTTTCGCCTGCCTTGCCGCCCTGCTTATCGGCGCCGCCCTTGGCTTGCCTGCCCTGATGACCGGGGCGCTGTCCCTGATCCGTCCCAAAGGCGCCTTCGCCGAATGGGTTGTTGCTGATACCCGCCAACAAATCCCCGGCTTGTCCCTGGCGCTTATGGCGCTTCTCCTTGCACTTGCCGCCAATATCGGCGTGTCCACCATGGTCGGATCGTTCCGCCACACGTTCCTTGGCTGGCTTGACCAACGCCTCACGTCAGAGCTGTATGTGACAGCCCCCAGCAGCGCTGAGGCCGCGGCGCTGATGCAGATCCTCGCGCCTGACGTCGATGCTATCCTGCCGATCGTATCCGCCGAAATGCGCCTGTTCGACCGCCCTGCCGAAATATTCGGCGTGCTCGATCACCCCACCTATCGCCAAGCCTGGCCCCTGCTCAGTGCAGCGCCAAATGCCTGGGACCAGCTTGCCACAGGTGACGCCGTTCTTGTCAACGAGCAGCTTTCGCGCCGCGAAAACCTCCGCGTTGGGGACATTATCGATATCGCCGATGGCCTGCCCATTGTTGGCATTTATTCCGATTACGGAAACCCCAACGGGCAGGCGATCACGTCCCTATCCCACTTTCTAGAGACGTTTCCCAATATCCTCCCGCACCGCTTTGCCATTCGCATCACCCCCGAAGAGGCCCCCGCTCTCGCCACCCGTCTGCGTGACGAATTTGGTCTTCCACCTAACGCCGTTACCAATCAGGCGCAGGTCAAGGCCTTCTCCATCGCGGTCTTCGAACAGACCTTCCGGGTCACTGGCGCGCTCAACATCCTGACCCTTGGTGTGGCGGGTATTGCGCTTCTCACCAGCCTCCTGACCCTTGCCAATCTGCGCCTGCCCCAACTGGCCCCGATCTGGGCAATCGGAACCTCCCGCGCAACCCTCGCCGGCTTGGAAATGGCCCGAAGCCTTGCGCTGGCGACCCTCACGTTCCTCCTCGCATTACCTGTCGGCCTTGCCCTCGCGTGGGTCCTTCTCACGCTGGTAAACGTCGAGGCTTTCGGCTGGCGTCTGCCGATGCGGGTCTTCCCCACCGATTGGCTCAGCCTCTTCGCCCTTGCCCTGCTTGCCGCTGGCCTCGCGGCCCTCGGCCCGACCCTCCGCCTGGCGCGCATGCCACCGGCACGGCTGACCCAAGTTTTCGCACAGGAGCGTTGATGATCCGCACCCTCCTCACCCTGCTTTTACTGACCGCGCCTTTTCACGCCACGTCCCTTTACGCACAGGGTTTCGCCGGGCTTGGCACCCAGGCCGATGGGTTCGCGACACCAACACCGAACCCCACCTTCACCTTCCCGCTCGATCACGGCCCCCACCCCGATTATCGGATCGAATGGTGGTATCTGACCGCAACCCTGACTGGTCCCGACGGCACCAGTTACGGCGTGCAATGGACCCTGTTTCGCGGTGCCCTGACCCCTGAAACAAGTGACAACTGGGCCGCCCCGCAACTTTTCATGGGTCACGCGGGCCTCACCACACCTGACGCCCATTTCAGCGCCGAACGTCTTGGTCGCGGCGGCATCGGGCAGGCTGGCGTCACCATCCACCCCTTCCGCGCCTTCATCGACGATTGGCAAATGGTGTCAACCGTCAGCGAAGGTGACGCCCTCGATGCCCTCACCATCACAGCGCGGGGCGCAGAGTTCGCCTATGACCTTGCGCTAACCGCCACTGGCCCGCTGGTTTTCCATGGCGAAAACGGCTACTCGGTCAAAAGCAACGAAGGCCAGGCGAGCTACTATTACTCACAACCGTTTTACCAGGTTACAGGCCAGCTGGACCTGCCCGATGGCCCGGTGCAGGTCACCGGCACCGCATGGCTGGACCGCGAATATTCCTCCCAGCCCCTCAGCGACACCCAAAGCGGATGGGATTGGTTCTCCCTCCAGTTTGAAGACGGCGCCCGAATGATGGCGTTTGCCCTGCACGACGGCACCGGCACGCCGTTTACCTCTGGCACCTGGATCGCGCCGGATGGCACCACACAATCCTACGGGGACGGCGCGATCAGTCTGACGCCACTTTCCACCACACAAGTCGCGGGCCGCGAGGTTCCCACAACCTGGCGCCTGCAAGTCCCCGACCGCGCCATCGACATCACAACGATACCGTTGAATCCTCAATCCTGGATGGCCACCAGCTTCCCCTATTGGGAAGGCCCAATCACCTTCACCGGCACCCACCAGGGTCGCGGCTATCTGGAAATGACCGGATACAACTGAACCGGCCGAACCGGGTGGCTAGAGACCGTTATCGAAGACCTCACCCAACCGCCTGCAACGCCGCCCACACCCCATATCCCCCTAACAAACGTACCGCGCCGGCCCCCCTTCATCTGGCCAGAAATACCTCGGGGGACGCCGAAGGCGGGGGGCAGCGCCCCCTCCACCCCCTCCACCCGCACACCCGTCAGAACCACATGGCAACGCCAACCCTCTGGCCCCACTGGCCACCTGCGCCTATGTTGCAAAAACACGATGCGGAGCGGCCCTACCCATGTTCACCGTGACCCTGATGACCAATTCGGCCATTTATCTCGACCCCGGACTGGTCACAAACCTGCGCAATGCCATGGGTGGTGGCGATACCGTCTGGCTTGACCCCAGCCATGCGGCTGAATTTGACGTGGAGAAGATCCCAAAAAGCATCAACTCGATCTGGGAAAACCTAAGCACCGAGGGTGTGGACCTTGTGGTGCAACCCGCAGGTGACAGACGCCGCAAGATGTTGCTGGCCGATATGGACAGCACGATGATCCAGCAGGAATGTATCGACCAACTGGCGGCAGAGGCTGGGGTCGGTAAGCGTGTTACGGACATCACCGCCCGCGCAATGAATGGAGAGTTGGATTTTGAGGAGGCGCTGCTGCAACGGGTCCGCCTTCTGAAGGGCCTGTCCGAGACGGCAATCACAACTGTCCTCGACACCCGGATCACCCTGATGCCCGGCGGCGCAACCCTTCTGGCAACGATGAAAGCGCAGGGGGCCTACTGCGCCCTCGTCTCCGGCGGCTTCACCAGCTTCACCGCGGCGATCGCTGAACGGCTTGGCTTCGATGAACACCACGCCAACACCCTGCTGGCTGAAAACGGAGCCCTCACCGGCGACGTCAGCCGTCCGATCCTTGGCCGGGACGCCAAAGTTGACGCCCTGCATCGGATCACAACCGCCCAGGGCATCACCCCATCCGATGTCCTTGCCGTCGGTGACGGAGCCAACGACCTTGGCATGTTGCAACTGGCCGGCACTGGCGTCGCTCTACACGCCAAACCAATGGTGCAGGAACAAGCCAAGATCCGGGTAAACCACGGTGACCTCACGGCACTGCTGTTCATCCAGGGCTACGCGAAGACAGATTTCGTCACCCCGTGAATCGTTGATCGGGTCACCGATCAGCGCCGCCCACAGCCAAAAGCGGCCAAAGGCGGCTTTTCAGCCGATTCCCAACCGAAAACCCGGCCCTATCCTCTCGGTCAGAGCACTTCTGCGCGCGAACAAGGCCGAAGGCCTGCCGCGCGCCACGCCCAACCCTCGATTGATCTGCGAAGCGGATCTATCGTGGACGGGAGATCCACCTTGGCCCGGCGGATCTACTCCGCCGGAACCGCCGTCTCTTCAATCCCCAGTGGCACCGCCAGCTTGTTCAGCATCTCTTTCGGACACACCTGCACGAAGTTGCCACGCTCAAAATCCCAATGTTGCAGGATATCGCGCGCCTTCACGCTCTCGGTTTCCTCTGCATGGCGCTGCACCAACCCACGCAACTGCGCTTCCCAATGATCCACTGTCACCGGGCAGGTCACCAATGTCTCAAGGTTCATGTTCACCATCGACGTGCCATCAGGGTCGTACAAATACGCCATTCCCCCGGTCATCCCGGCCCCGAAGTTGGCGTTGACCGACCCAAGGATCACCACCACACCGCCGGTCATGTACTCACACCCGTTGGACCCACAGCCCTCAATCACCGCCTTCGCACCGGAATTTCGCACCGCAAACCGCTCTCCGGCGCGACCAGCGGCAAACAGATACCCATCCGTCGCGCCATAGAGCACCGTATTGCCGATAATCACGTTCTCCGATGCCTTCAGGGGTGAGGCCATCGGCGGGCGCACCACAATTGTGCCCCCACTCAGGCCCTTACCCACATAATCGTTGGCATCACCTGACACTTCCAGCTTCAGACCGGGGGCCGCAAACGCCCCCAACGATTGCCCCGCCGAGCCTTTCAGCTTCACCGTCAGATGATCCGGCTGCAATTTGTTGCGCATCCCGAACCGCTGCACGATATGGCTGCTGGTCCGGGTTCCGATGGTCCGCAACGTGTTCTGCACCGCGTAAGACAGCTGCATCTTTTCCCCGTCTTCCAGAAACCGCCGCCCGTCCGCCACGATCTGCGCGTCCAGCGTATCGGGCACCGGGTTCCGGGGCCTCTCACGGTCATAGACAATCCGGTCCGCGCCATCGACAGTGATCAGCATCGGGTTCAGGTCCAGGTCATCCAGATGCGCCGCCCCGCGGGAAACCTGGGACAACAGATCAGCCCGGCCAATAACCTCCCCCAGTGACCGCGCCCCGATGGAGGCCAAAATCTCGCGTACCTCTTCGGCATAAAACGTGATCAGATTCACCACCTTATCGGCATTGCCCGTGAACTTTTCCCGCAGCGCCTCGTCTTGGGTACACACGCCCACCGGGCAGGTGTTGGACTGGCACTGACGCACCATGATGCACCCCATCGAGATCAACGCGGCGGTGCCGATGCCATATTCCTCCGCCCCCATCATCGCAGCCATGACAATATCCCGCCCGGTCCGCAAACCGCCATCGGTGCGCAGCGTGATCCGTTCGCGCAGGTTGTTCATCGCCAGCACCTGATGCGCCTCGGTCAGGCCCATCTCCCACGGCAAACCGGCATATTTGATAGAGGTCGCAGGTGACGCGCCGGTGCCGCCGTTATGGCCGGAAATCAGGATCACATCAGCCTTGG
>JAESTV010000225.1 GCA_016763475.1 Roseicyclus sp. | reverse complement strand
CCGGGGCAGGCGTTGTTGCAGACCTTCCAGCCCGATCACCCGGTGATCCGGTCGATCCTGTCGGGGGATGAGGAGGGGTTTTGGCGCACGGAAGCGGCTGAACGCGAAGCCGCCGGGATGCCGCCGTATGGGCGGTTGGCGGGGATTGTGATTTCCAGCACCGAGGCTGCTGCGGCGTTTGATCTCGGCACCTATCTGGCGCGTAATGATGGCGCGATCAGGGCTGCGGGCGGCATCGTCTATGGCCCGGCCCCGGCCCCCATCGCCCGTGTCCGGGGCCGCCACCGGGTCAGGCTTCTGGTGAAGGCCCCCAAAGGAGTGGCTTTGCAACCCGCCCTAACCCGTTGGATTTCCGGCCTGAAGCTGCCGGGTCACTTGCGTTTGTCCGTGGACATCGACCCGCAGAACTTCTTTTGAAAACGGTTCCCCACCGCGCGTGTGCGCGTTAGAACCCGCGAAACAGAACCCGCGAAACGCCAATTGGACGCTGCCGACATGCCCCCCCCCGTGACCATTCCCGTGACCATTTCTGCGACCACCCCTATTCGCCCGCAACCCGGAATCCTCTACATCGCACTCTATCAGGGCGGGGCGTCGAATATCCCAGGCCATGGGGCGCCGTTGAAGCTGAGTTCAAACGAAAACCCGTTTGGGCCGTCTCCCGGGGCAGTGGAGGCGATGGCGGCGGCGGTTTTGGAAAGCAACCGATACCCGTCAACGGACCACGGGGAGTTGCGCGGCGCGATTGCGGATATCCATGGGCTGAAGGCGGAGCAGATCATTTGCGGCGCCGGCTCGGACGAAGTGATCCACTGGCTCAACCAGGCTTATGCAGGGCCGGGGGATGAAGTGCTATACACGCAGCATGGCTTTGGCATGTACCCGATTGCGGCCCTCGCCGCAGGGGCGATGCCGGTGCAGGTGGCGGAACGTGACCGGGTGGTGGATGTGGACACGCTGATCGAGGCTCTCACCGAGGACACACGGCTGATCTTTATCGCCAACCCCTCCAACCCCTGCGCAACGATGTTGGCGTCCGATGAGGTTGAGCGGTTGGCTGATGCGGTGCCGGATCAATGCCTGTTGATCCTCGACGGGGCTTATGTGGAGTTTGCGCAGGGCCATGACGGCGGCAAGGCGCTGGTTGAAACCCGGAACAATGTTGTGATGACGCGCACCTTTTCCAAGGTCTATGGCCTTGGTGGTCTGCGGGTCGGGTACGGCTACGGACCACGCCACGTTATCGACACGCTCAACCGTATTCGCGGGCCGTTTAACCTGTCCGGTATTGCCCTGGCAGGGGCTGAAGCGGCGGCGCGGGATGTGGATTGGGTGGCCGAATGCACCCGGATAAACGCAGACGAACGCGCGCGGCTGGTGGGCGGTTTTCGCCAGTTGGGAATTGCCTGTGATGATAGCCACGCCAATTTTGTGCTCGCCCGCTTTGCGGATGAGGCCACAGCGGACGCCGCAAACGCGCATCTGAAATCTGACGGTATTATTGTACGTGCCACGAAATCTTACGGTCTGCCGCACTGTTTGCGGGTCACTGTTGGGCGCCCGGAAGATAACACACGTGTGCTTGCGTCCCTGAGCGCTATGGTGGCGACATGAGTGTTCTGTATCAGAGGGTTGCGCTGGTCGGTCTGGGCCTGATTGCAGGCTCGATGGCCCATGCGATGCGCCGCAAGGGGTTGGTGGCTGAGATCGTCGGCACCTCGCGGTCAGCCGAGACACGGGCCACCGCAGCAGAGATCAACCTCTGTGACCGAATCACCGAAACGGCGGTAGAGGCGGTGCAGGGTGCGGATCTGGTGGTGCTGGCAGTTCCTGTGGGCGCAATGGCGGCTGTTGCGGCAGAGGTCGGGCCACATCTGGCGCCGGGGGCCACAATCACGGACGTGGGCTCCGTGAAACGTGATGTCATTGACCAGATTGGGCCTCACTTGCCTGCCCACGTGCATTTTGTGCCCGGTCACCCGCT
Source organism: Roseicyclus sp. (assembly GCA_016763475.1). Lineage (GTDB taxonomy): Bacteria > Pseudomonadota > Alphaproteobacteria > Rhodobacterales > Rhodobacteraceae > Gymnodinialimonas. The sequence goes on along the minus strand of JAESTV010000225.1, from coordinate 8,070 downwards.
GGCGGGGACCGAACATTCCGGGCCGCGATCCGGTTTTGCAGAGCTGTTCGACAACCGCTACGTGTTGCTGACGCCGGAAGATGGCACCGACCCCGCCGCCACCGCGCGGTTGCGGGCGTTGTGGGAAGGGTGTGGCGCAATTGTCGAAGAGATGGACGCGGATCACCACGATCTGGTGCTTGCCGTCACCTCCCATACGCCACACCTGATTGCCTACACGATGGTCGGCGTGGCCGACGATCTGCGCCGGGTGACCGATAGCGAGGTGATCAAATACTCCGCCGCGGGCTTCCGGGATTTCACCCGGATTGCGGCGTCTGATCCGACGATGTGGCGTGATGTGTTCCTGTCCAACAAAGACGCCACGCTGGAGATTCTGGGGCGTTTCACCGAAGAGCTGTTCGCCCTGCAACGGGCGATCCGCACCGGTGATGGTGAGCACTTGCATGAATATTTCACCCGCACCCGCGCCATCCGGCGCAGCATTATTGAGGCCGGACAGGACACCGACGCGCCGAATTTCGGCCGGGGCGGTGCAAAAAAGGCGGACGGTGCTGCAAAAAAGGCGGACGGTGCTGCAAAAAAGGGAGGCGACACTTGAGTGTGCGGGCCTGCCTTTGCGTTTTGGCTTTGGTATGGCCGGTTGCGGCATTTGCGCAAACCGTGGAAGTTCGGGTGATAGAGGCGACGGAGCTTGCGCCCGGCGCGTCCCTGCGCCCGCACGCCCGCCCCGGCGGCACACCGGTGCCATCCAGCGTTGGTCCCGGTGCGTTGGGAGTGGCCCCGGCGGATGCAGCAGGCACCACCACGGCACCGGCGGCAGAAGCCCCCGCCCCTGATCGTCCGCGCCGCGGCCTCGCGGGCCTGTTCCGCCCCCGTGGAGAGATCTCTGCCAGGGTGGTGACAAGCGGCGGTTCAGCCCTGGCTGTGGCCAGTTCGGTTCGCCCCACTATCCGGCCTGATGGGTTGGAGGGGCGGGTGCGCGCAACGGCGATGCGTAACCTGCCGGGTCGTGTGACCCAGCCCGGTCGCAACACCGGAATGTTATGTGGCGTCGCCGGGTTGCAGGGCGAAGAAATTGCCCCGGTGACGGGCCGGATCAGCGGCTGCGGCATCCCCGACGCAGTGCGTTTACGTGTGGTTCACGGGCCGCCCCTGAGCACACCTGCCACACTCAGTTGCAGTGCCGCGCAAGCGCTGAGTGAATGGGTATTGGACGCGGATGAAATCATCGGAAACACTGGCGGTGGCATGGCAAACCTACGTGTGGTGGCGTCTTACGCCTGTCGCACCCGCAACTCGCGCTCTGGTGCGCGGTTGTCGGAACATGCGGTCGGAAACGCCATTGATATCGCAGGGATCGGCCTGCAAAACGGCCGTGAACTCAGCGTATCAAGTGACTGGCGGGGCCGCAATTCGTCGATCATGCAGGATTTGCACGAGGCGGCTTGCGGCACTTTTGGCACCGTCCTTGGCCCCAATTCAGACAGCTACCATCAGGACCATTTCCACTTCGACGTGGCCTCGTACCGGTCGGGGGCCTACTGCCGTTAGCACGCCGGTGAGAGCCGCCGCGCATGTTCGCGAAGCGCACGCGCGCCCCGCACGGTTCTCATGGCGTCACGCCAGTCTTATTGTGTCACGCAAGGGGTTCCAAAACCGGTCTACACGGATCGGCTGGCGCTCTAACGCAGGCGCAAGCTGGGGGCGAGGCCGATGGGTAACGGCCCAAGGAAGGCGCGCCCGTTGGAGAAGCTGAGCGTCGCGTCAATGTTCTCGGGGCGCCCGGACATGCCAGCCAACACCCGCAATATCGCCTCTGCGGTGCGGCGGATGCTTTCAGGCGCAACTCCGGCATTGGCAGCCAAATCCATCATCGCTTCCCAATTCTCGGCCCGTACGGCCAACTCCCCCTCCGGTACACCGCCGGGTGTCACCTCCAACGTGCCCGAGGCGCGAAACCGCATGTTACCCCAGACCGCAGAGATCTCGTCTATTTCGATTCGGGTGATCTGGGGGCGGCGGTCCTCCACCGCAGACATATCCCACGGGGCATCGAACTCCATTGTGGCGGTGTAGGTCACGGCCTCAATCGCTTGTGGCAGCACATTGGCCGGGTCCAGCCGGTTGCGCCAAGCCGCAGGTGGAACCATGTCGAAGACAAATGCGGTCACATCGTAGATCATGTCACTGTCGGATTGGCGCACCACATCCAATGTCGCTTCCGCCATCGCCATCTGCCATCCGGCATTTGACACAACGGCCACATCGGTGACGTCCGCGTGTAAGCCATCAAGCGCAAACCGGTTGGTGGGTTGCACATCCAACCGGGCGGCCATGGTGGTGTTGGTTATGTCCAACCGCTCCTGGGGTGAGGCGATGATTTGATCAGCGGGCCAAATGGCGGCAACCCGGTCGAGCCGCCAGACGTCCTGTTCCAAAACAAAGCGATCCGTCGACCAGGCCAATCCGGTTTCCGGGTCAGCCAACTCGACGCCGTGGAATTGCGTCGTGAAATCCAACGGATAGCCGCCGACTGTGATCTCACGGGTAAACGCAACCCAACCTTGATCTGCACGGGCGTCTAACCACCGCGCCGCTGCGGTTTGGGTCAAGATCGCGCCGACACCCCAGGCAACCGACCCCAGCGCCGCAACAACAATACACAAGATCACAAGCCGCTTCATGGCACTCCCCTTCCGCCGTTTTATCGCCTATAGCGGCGGGGTACGACAAGGACCAACACATGACTGCCCCGCTTTGGATTTTCGGCTATGGCTCCCTTTTGTGGAACCCGGGGTTTCCGGTGAGTGAGACCCGCATTGCGCGGTTAAGTGGGTGGCATCGGTCGTTTTGCATGACCTCGATCCACCATCGCGGCACCGAAGACGACCCGGGGCTGGTTCTTGCACTGGACGCGGCAAAGGTTGCCTATTGTGACGGGTTGGCCCTGTTGGCCGAGCCGGGAAGTGAGGACGAAACACTGGGATATTTGCGCGAACGCGAATTGATCTCGTCCGCATATCTGGAAACCCGGCAGGAGATATCGTTTCGGGACGGGACGCGGCAGAATGACGTGCTGACCTTCGTCATCAACCGCGATCATTGGCAATATTGCGGCGATCATTCGCTGGAAAAGCAGGCGCATATCATTGCCGGGGCCGTTGGTGGACGGGGGCCGAATGACGAGTACCTCTACAATACGGCCTCACATCTGGCCGAATTGGGCATTGGTGATGACGATCTTGAAACGCTGGTCGCACACGTGCGGGCGTTAAACGCGGTTTCGTAAGGCTTTTGTTGGCGCGACGGCCCGCATCGGTGTAGAGTCGGCGCAGACAAGTCCAAAGAGCGGTCAGAATTCGCCATGGCGAGCAGCAGAGAGGGCGCAGGCGCGCCTAAGTTTTCACGCCCGACCCAGCAGATTGTTTTGATGCTGGTCATCCTTGCGCTGGTGAGCGTCGGGGGTGTTTTGGTGTGGCCACGGGTCGAGGATGTGTTCCTGACCTCACCCTATTTGAACGGCACCATCGGGATTGTGTTTGTGGTCGGCGTGTTCGCCACCTTCTTCCAGGTGGTCCAGCTGTTCTCGTCGGTGGCATGGATCGAGCATGTTGCGGGCGGCGGTCAGGCGGAGGATGAAGAAAAACCGCCAAGGCTGATGGCCGCAATTTCTGGTGTTACGCGGATGCGCGGCACCCGGATGCAGGTGACGCCGGCGTCGGCCAAATCGGTGCTGGATAGCGTCGGTGCGCGGATGGAAGAAAGCCGCGACATTACGCGGTATATTGCCAACCTACTGACTTTCCTTGGCCTTCTGGGCACGTTTTTTGGCCTCGCCACCACTGTCCCGGCTGTGGTCGAAACGATCCGATCCCTGCAACCGGTCGAAGGGGAAGAAGGCCTGGCTGTTTTCGGGCGGCTGATGGATGGTCTCGACGATCAATTGGGCGGCATGGGTACGGCGTTTGCCTCGTCCCTCCTCGGGCTTGCCGGATCGCTGGTTGTGGGCCTGCTGGAGTTGTACGCGGGCCACGGCCAAAACCGGTTTTATCGTGAGTTGGAGGAATGGCTGGCCTCGATCACTCGCGTCTCCTTCTCCGGTGACGGCGACGGGGCCATCGACAAGGCGGCGATTGCCACCGTGCTTGACCACATGGTTGACCAGATGGACACGTTACAAAGCCTGTTTGCGCAGTCCGAAACCCGCCGCGCCGCGACTGAACAGCGGATGTTGCAGCTGTCACAAGCCGTGGAAGGGCTGACAGATCGGCTTGGGCCGGGGCAGGTTTCGGCCACCGAAAAACTGGCAGTTGCCCAGGACCGATTGGCGTCTGCCCTTGATGGCATGGCCGCTGAACAGGGCCTCGACGACGAAAGTCGCAACCGCCTCCGCTCCATCGACGTGCAGTTGTTCAAGATGGCTGAGGAAATTGGCAGCAACCGGGATGCGGAGGTCATGGGCCTGCGCGGGGATATTGCGCAATTAACCGAGGCGTTACAGGCCCTGACCCAAGCGGCCCGCGCCCCGGCTGAGGCCCGCGCGCGCCGTCGCCCTACCTCCCCTCCCGCGGACGGGTAAGCCATGGCGTTTCACCGTGGCGGCAACAAAACCGGCATATCGGGCGCTATCTGGCCCGGATTTGTGGACGCTATCACCGCGCTTTTGATGGTGATAATTTTTGTGCTGACCATCTTCATGGTGATGCAATACGTCCTCAGCGAAGAAATCAGCACCCAGGATGATGAGCTGGATTCCCTGACCGCGCAGGTCAACCAATTGGCCCAGGCGTTGGGGTTGGAAGAGGCCCGCGCAGGCACCTTGGAAAACCGCGTCGCAACGTTGTCGGGCACGTTATCCACCGCCGAACAACAGGTCGCCGCGCAATCTGCCCTGATCACGTCACTGACAGCTGAGGCGGCGGCGCAATCGGCGCAGATTGTGGCGTTTGAGGACCAGGTTGCGGGACTTTTGGCGCGCAACAGTGATTTGCTGGCAGGCCAGGTGGCGCGGGAGGCCGAATTGGCTGAGGTGATGACCCAGGCCGAAGCGCTGGACCTTGCGCTTGCCACCGCCCGATCCGAGATTGATGAGGCGTCGCAGGCCGCGCGGTTGGCCGCCGCTCGCCGCGAAGCGCTGGAGGCGTTGATTGCGGATCTGGAGGTGCAATCGACAGAACGCGATGCCTCTTTGGCGGCTGCGCTGGCAGCACTTGGGGCATCGTCCAGCGAATTGGCGGCGCGCCAGTCGGCGTTGACCGAAGCGTTGACAGCGCTTGCCGGGGCGGAAACACGCAACGCACAACTGGCTGGTTCCCTGGTGGACCGTGACCGCTCTTTGACCGCCGCATTGGCCGCCTTGGCAAATGATGGCGAACGCGCAGAGGAACTTTTGGCGCAACTTCAGGGGGTTGAGGCAAATCTGTCTGAGGTCGAAGCCGCGCGCTTGGCCGAACGCGCCGCCGCTGAAGCCCTGCGCCTACGCTTTGAGGGGCTGGAAGAGCAATTGTCTGCCGAAGAGGCCGCACGGCTTGCGGACCTCGCCGCCGCAGAAGCGCTGCGGGCGCGGTTGGGTGACACTCAGGCCGCCTTGTCCGAAGAGCAAGCCGCCCGTCTGGCGGAAGCCGCCGCCGCTGCCGCCCTGCGCGCGCAGTTGGATGTGACAACGGCGGCCTTGTCCGAAGAGGAAGCCGGGCGATTGGCAGAGGCCGCGGCGGCAGAGGCCCTGCGCCGCCGTCTGGAAGATGCCGATGCGGAGCTGACCTCGATGACGCTTGCGTTGGAGGAACAGCGCCAGCGGGCCGAGGATACGTTGACGCTTTTGGCCGCAGCTGAGGGCGCGCGGGATGATCTGGCGACGCGATTGGCAGGTGCGCTGGCCCGTGCGGAAGACGGTCAGGGGGAGGCTGCATCACTTTCCGATGCGCTTGCGGCGGCTGAACTGGAGCTGGACCGGGCAGAGGCGAATCTGTCAGCGCAGACCGGCGAACTGACTGATCTGGAACGGCAATTGGCGCTTGTCCTGTCGCGGCTGGAAAGCGCAGAGGCAAGCGCCGCCGCGCGTTTGGCTGAGCTGGAAGCCCGCATTGCCGCCGCCGAAAGCCGGGCTGCCGAGGCCGAAATCGAGGTTGCGGAAAGTGCAGGAGACCTGACAACCCTGGAGGCGCAATTGGCCGAAGCGCTTGCGGCGCGGCACTCCACCGACGCGGCTTTGGCGACGGCCCTGACCGCTGCCGAGACCCGTGATGCGTTGCTGGCCCAGGCCAACCGAGAGTTGGAGGCGGCAGAGGCCACGTCTGCGGATAACGCGCGCCAGGTGGCGCTGCTGAACGAACAGGTCGCGGCTTTACGGGCGCAATTGGGGTCGCTTCAGTCGTTGTTGAACGTGTCTGAAGACCGCGATGAAGGGGCGCAGGTGCAGATTGAGGCGCTCGGCTCACGGTTGAATACAGCATTGGCGCAGCTTGCCGCGGAGGAACGCGCGCGGGCGATTTTGGAGGCGGCGGAGGTAGAACGCCTTGCCGCTGAAGCCCAGGAACTGGAGCGGTATCGCTCTGAATTCTTTGGACGTTTACGGCAAGTGTTAGAAGGCCGTGAAGGTGTTCGGATCGAAGGTGACCGCTTTGTGTTCTCGTCCGAAGTGCTGTTCGAAGTAGGCTCCGCTGACCTTGCCGACGAGGGATTGGCGCAGATTGAAAACGTGGCCGCGTTGTTGTTGGAGATTTCCGCCGACATCCCCGAAGCGATTGATTGGATCATCCGCGTGGACGGCCATACCGACGACCAACAACTGCGGGAAGGCGCGACATACGCCAACAATTGGGAGCTGAGCCAGGCGCGAGCGCTGGCTGTGGTGCTGTTCATGAGTGAGGAATTGGGCATCCCACCATCGCGATTGGCGGCCACCGGGTTTGGGGAACATCGCCCGATTGCCTCGAACGAGACCGCTGAGGGGCGCGCGGCCAACCGTCGGATTGAGTTGAAACTGACCGAGCGCTAACGGATTGGAATTGTTGTGGTTTCTGCGTCGATCTGGGTGCCGTCACGGGTGAGGGTCACGGTTCCGGAGTAGGTTCCGGGGCTGAGCGGCGTGCGAATGCGCCGACCTGATGCGCGAAACAGCTCGGCCTGGGTCCGGTCAAGTGTGACGTCCCGAGTGTGGAATGTTGTCCCGTCCGGCGCGGTGATGCTCAGTGTGACGATGTCTCCTTCACGCCCGCCGTGGAAAAAACCCCATATTACAAAGGCTTCCGCGTTGGGGCCAAGTGTGTCGGCATCCGCAGTTCCCGCACGGATCGCCGCAAACTCCGGCAGGCTTTCGGCAAAGCCAATGCTCAGGATACCACCGGGCGCAACCGGGATTTCGTCCGCCCAAAGGGGCGTGGCACCGACGCCGCAGGTGCCGGCGCTGGAGGGGTCGAAAGGATCGACGTCTTCACCGTTTTGGCGGACAGTAATATGCAGGTGGGGAAATTCGGTATTGCCGGAAAATCCCATTTGCCCAATGGGTTGACCCACCTCCACCATGTCACTGCCGGCCACAGAAATTGAACCTTGGGCCATGTGGCAATATTGCGTTTGCCAGCCGTTCTCATGGTCGATCAACACACCATTTCCGCAATCCTGGCCTTCGGGGAAGTCACCCAGGCCAGTGTCCGGCACGGTATTTCGGATGCCGCGCACAGTTCCGGGTGCGGCGGCGAGGATTTGGACACCCTGAGCCAGCGCCTCCATATCTGGCACCCGAATATCGGTGCCGCTGTGATCGTCGTAACTCATTGGTCCACAAAGGTAATCCCGCGCGCCGGGGCCGGAGTCGCGGTCCATCAGCTGTTGGATCATGCAGGTTTCACCCAGGGTGCACTCAACGGGGAAGACAAGGGTCGGACTGCCCTGCGCGAGGGCGGGGAGGCCGGAGAGAGTGGTGAAAAGGAAGATGAGAAGTGCGCGCATTGGGTGGTGCCTCGCCGGGGATCGGGCCGGGGATCGGGCCGGGGTTCGGGCCGGGGCCGGGAATGGTTCCATTTGAGCCCCAACTCGACCCATTTGGTACTTTAAGGGTTTTGCGGG
>JAESTV010000019.1 GCA_016763475.1 Roseicyclus sp. | reverse complement strand
CCCCAGATCACCCCCAACACTTTGCGCGGACCCAGTGGCACCTCCACATACGCGCCGAGCCAGCAGCCGCCCGCCGGTGCCTTGTAATCAAGCACACGATCCAGAGGCTCTGCCGTCAGAACCCCCACCAGATCACCTTCGTCGAAATGCTCGTCCATGGCTTTCAGCGCGCCTACGCTTGCGGTTTTCTTATAGTCACGCCACCTATCCCGAAAACCGGTTCCCACTTTTCGGGTGACGCTGTTCTTATAGTCACGTCACCTATCCCGAAAACCGGTTCCCACTTTTCGGGTGACGCTGTAGAACCGCGCCAACCCACCACGATATGTCCCCGAAAGGAACCGGCCAGATGAAATTCTTTGTGGATACTGCCGACATCGACGCGATCCGCGAGCTACACGAGTTGGGCATGGTTGACGGCGTCACCACCAACCCGTCGCTGATCATGAAATCAGGCCGCGACATCAAGGAAGTCACGGCTGAGATCTGTGCCCTTGTCCCCGGCCCGGTCTCGGCCGAGACGGTTGCGCTGGACGCTGACGGCATGATCGCCGAGGGCCGCGAGCTGGCAAAAATTGCCGAGAACATCGCCATCAAAGTGCCGCTGACATGGGCCGGATTGCAGGCCTGCAAGGTCCTGTCAGGTGAAGGTCGCATGGTTAACGTGACGCTCTGTTTCTCCGCCAACCAAGCCCTTCTGGCCGCAAAAGCAGGCGCAACCTTCATCTCACCGTTTGTGGGGCGCTTGGACGATATCAACATCGACGGCATGGATTTGATTGCCGAGATCCGCCAGATCTATGACAATTACGACTTCTCCACCGAGATCCTCGTGGCCTCGATCCGCTCGGCCAACCACATGAAAGAGGCCGCACTGCTCGGCGCAGACGTCGCCACCGCGCCGCCCAATGTGATCAAGGCGATGGCCAGCCACGTGCTGACCGACAAGGGCCTTGATGCCTTCATGGCCGACTGGGCCAAGACCGGCCAGACGATTCTGTAAGCGTGGCGATCATCTAAGCCACAGCCCCAACATCAACCGCGCGGGCGGGAGCAAAAACTCTGGCCCGGGCGCGCCCTGTCGTGGTATACAACCCCAACGATAAAAAATGTTGAGGCAGTATTGATGAGCAGCACCGAGGCGGAAGCCCCGCTCTTTCCCCATGAAGATTGGCGTGGCCGCGCCCTTGCTGACCCGGAACTGATTCTGGAAGATCGCGACCTGATGCGCGCCCTGATCGCCGCCAATGACCGCCAGATGGGTGGCAATATCGTCGATATGCGTGGCATCGCCATGGAGCGGTTGCAGAACCGGCTCGACCGGTTGGAAGATACCCATCGCTCGGTCATTGCGGCGGCCTATGAGAACCTGGCTGGCACCAACCAGATCCATCGCTCGATCATCCGTCTGTTGGATGCGACGGAATTCACCGAATTCCTGACCATGCTTGGCACGGATGTTGCGGGCATCCTGCGGGTGGATCGTGTGCGTCTGGTGCTGGAAAGTGAGGCGGCGACAGATACCCAGGCCCCCAAGATCCAGAAGCTCGAAGACGTCCTGACCGTTGTGGCCCCCGGCTTTGTGAAGGACTACGTCACTGGCGGGCGCGATGTGCCCCGCAGGCAGGTCAACCTGCGCCAGGTTGGCGGCGATGCCGAACGCATATTTGGCGAGGCGTCACGTTGGATTCACTCGGAAGCCTGCCTGACACTTGACCTCGGCGAAGGTCGCCTCCCCGGCCTTCTGGTCATGGGTGCAGAAGACCCGCACCAGTTCCGGCCCTCCCAGGGCACGGACTTGCTGACCTTCTTCGCCGGCGCGTTTGAGCGGCTGATGCGCGGCTGGCTCGACTAAGCCCATGTCACTGGCGCTCACCCCCGCCGTCCGAGACCTGTTGCAAGATTGGCTGACCCACCTGCGCGGCGTGCGCGGGCGGGCTGAGGCCACGCTTGTGGCCTACGGCGCGGATGTGGGCGAGTTTCTTGGCTTCCAGGCGGATCATTTAGGCGGTGCCCCCGGCCCCGCCACCCTGCGCGCCCTGCAAACCCGCGACATGCGGGCGTGGATGGCAGCACAACGGGCGCGGGATGTCGGGGCGCGATCCCTCGCGCGTCGTCTGTCAGCCGTCAAAGCCTTCTACAAATGGTGGGCCGAACGGGACGGGTTCGATGCAACCCCGATGCTCTCCATGCGCGCGCCCAAACACATCCGCCGCCTGCCGCGTCCGTTAACCGAGACCGGCGCGAAAGAGATGATCGCAGGCCTTGCGGATCAAGATGAGCGTGATTGGGTGCAGGCCCGCGACATGGCGGTTGTAACTCTGCTCTACGGCTGTGGGTTGCGGATATCAGAGGCGCTTAACCTCTCCGCTGACCACCTCCCGCTGCCGCAAACCCTGCGCATCGCCGGCAAAGGCGGCAAGGAACGGGAGGTGCCTGTGCTTCCCGCCGCCCAGGCCGCCACCGCCAGATACGTGCGCCTGTGCCCCCATGATCTTGCCCCCGGCACGCCGATCTTCCGCGCCATACGTGGTGGCGCACTTGGACCCCGCGCCGTGGCGAAAGTGATGGAAAAGACGCGGATGCAACTTGGCCTGCCCGCCACCGCCACCCCCCACGCGATGCGCCATTCCTTCGCCACCCACCTTCTGGACGCCGGTGGTGATTTGCGCGCGATCCAGGAGCTTCTCGGCCACGCGTCCCTCAGCACAACCCAAGCCTACACCGCAGTCGACACCGCGCGCCTGATGGAGGTCTACGCCGCCGCCCATCCCAAAGCCTGACCGCGACACCACGGTTGCGCTCTTCCCAATTTACAGGCATCCCCCCGCAATGCGTTTTAAAGCTTATTCCGTTCATTTGTTTACCGCCGCCGGAGCTTCCCTTGCGATGCTGGCCCTTCTGGAGGCGGCGCAACAGGACTGGGCGACGATGACAATCTGGTTGATGATTGCCTTTATCGTCGATGGGATCGACGGCCCGCTGGCCCGCCACTTTGACGTGACCACCAACGCCCCGGTGATTGACGGAGTCCTGCTGGACCTGATCATCGATTTCCTCACTTACGTGATGATTCCAGCTTATGCGCTGTATGCTTCGGGCCTGATGCCGGGTTGGTCGGGCTGGATTGTGGTCCTGCTGATCCCCTTCGCCTCATCGCTGTATTTTTCGGACACACGGATGAAGACATCCGACAAATCCTTCCGAGGGTTTCCGGGATGCTGGAATATGCTTACGCTGGCGATGCTGGTGATTGTGCCACCCTGGTGGGTGATTTTAGCGCTGGTCCTGATCCTGGCCGCCGCACAATTCCTGAACCTGAAATTTGTCCATCCGGTGCGCACCGTACGCTGGCGCTGGATATCCCTGCCCATAGCGATGCTTTGGGTCACGTCCATTGCCTATGCCGCGTGGACCGATTTTGCGTCCAATCCGGCCCTGACCGCAATTGTAACGCTCACATCCCTGTACCTGGCAGTCGCAGGCATAGCGCAGCAAGTGATCTATGACCGGGGGTACGCGCGTTAGATTTACGCGCAACCAACTTAGTCCCCCATTTAGTCCCCTGTGCGAATAACCGCATGCGCTAATCCCGTGTGCGAATGACCTTGGCGAACTGCTCAAACAGCAGGTCGGTGGCACAGATCACATGGCCATCCTCAAGCAACGATTGATCAGCACGGATCGGCTCCACAAAAGCCCCCGCTTCGCGCGCAATCAGGATACCGGCGGCGATATCCCACGGTTTGAGATTGTATTCCCAATAGCCCTCAAACCGACCCGCCGCGACCCAAGCCAGATCCAGCGACGCCGCACCATTGCGGCGCATCCCGGAACACATCGGCATCAACCGCGCCAGATCCCGCAACACGGCGGGCAAATACTTGCCGCCATCCGGCGGGAACCCGGCCGAGAACACCGCCTCCGCCATCTTCTTACGGGCAGACACCCGCAGACGCTGACTGTCGTTCAACCATGCACCGGCACCTTTTTCGGCATAAAACATCTCGTCTTTGGCAGGGTCATAAACCACACCCGCAACAATCTCACCCTTATGCTCCAATGCAATCGAGATCGCCCAATGGGGCATCGCGTGCAGGAAGTTTGTGGTGCCATCCAGCGGATCAACGATCCAGCGACGGGTGGGATCCTTGCCAATGATCTCGGCTTCTTCCTCACCGAGGAATCCGTAATTCGGGCGGGCGCCCATCAGATCCGCCTTGATGATCTCCTGAGCGGCGCGGTCTGCACGGGTGACAAAATCGCCCGGTCCCTTGGAGGAGACCTGAAGCTGTTCCACCTCACGGAAGTCCTTTTGCAGGCTGCGCGCAGCTGTGCGCGCGGCCTTGATCATCACATTGAGATTGGCGGAGCCTTGCATCGGGTTTCCTTTTGGATCAGGCGCGATCCTATAGACGGGGTGATGGGGCCTGCCAAGGGGCGCATAAATCTCTTGCAAGAGATTTCCAAATTCCTTGCAAGGAATTTTCTGCGTCTAGTCCCGGCGTTGTAGCTTCAATGGCTCGGTTCGGCACAGCTTGAGCACATGAGACATGAACGGTTTCGCGGTGTCCTCAACCCGGCTGGCCCCATATAGCCGCCGTGTCACACCTGTTTCCGTCAGCGATTTTGTGACGATGGATTGGCGTGTCCCGACATCACGCACCACCCAATCGGGCAGGACAGACACCCCGCGACCAGAGGCCACCAGCAGAAGGATGACAGCGGACAGCTCCACTTGACGGATCGCCTTGGGTTCCACCCCTGCCGGGGAAAGCAGTTGGCTGAACACATCAAGGCGCGGGCGCTCCACCGGATAGGTGATCAGGGTCTGATCGGCGAAATCCGCCGCCTCAATAAAGGGCTTCGCCGCCAAAGGGTGGTCAGCCGCGCAGACAAAAACCGGCTCATAATCGAACAGCGGCGTGAAATCGACACCCGGAAGGTCTTCGGGATCGGACGAGATCACCAGATCCACGTCCTGGCGGTGCAACGCAGGCAGCGCCTCAAATTGTAGTCCGGGGCGGATATCGACATCCACATCCGACCAGGTCTGGCGAAACGCCTCCAGCAGCGGCAGCAGCCAGTCAAAACAAGCGTGGCATTCGATAGCGATATGCAACCGGCCCGACTTACCCGAGCGCAGGCCGGTGAAATCTTCCTCAAGTGCGGCGACCCGCGGCAGGACTTCCTCCGCCAGCCGCAGCAGCCTCATTCCCGCGGATGACAGCCGCATCGGCTTGGACCGGCGGACAAACAGCTCCACCCCCGCCTGATCCTCCAGGCCTTTGATCTGGTGGCTCAGCGCACTTTGGGTGATGTGCAGGCTGTCAGCAGCCCGCGCCAGCCCACCTTCCTCATAGATCGCCTTGATTGTGCGCAGGTGACGGAACTCTATATGCATACGCGCCTCATATTCATGATGAGATTTATGAATTTGTTGATTGCTCACATCTATGCGATATCCAATAGCGACATATCAAGGATCAGAATCGCCATGCGCACGCCGAATGTCTCTTTCGAGTTCTTTCCCCCAAAGTCTCTGGAGGGTTCGTTCAAGCTGTGGGAAACGTTGGGTGTGCTGGCTCCGCTGGACCCACAATTTGTATCCGTCACCTATGGCGCTGGCGGCACAACCCGGAAACTGACCCACGAAGCAGTGAGCACAATTGACGCAAATTTCGGGGTGCCGGTGGCGGCGCATCTGACCTGTGTGGACGCAACTCGGACCGAGACCCTTGAGATCGCCGAGCAATATGCCAAGGCCGGGATCAACCAGATTGTTGCCCTGCGCGGCGACCCGCCCAAAGGCGCGGACGGCTTCAGCGCCCATCCCGACGGCTTCGCCTCGTCAGTCGAATTGATCGAAGCGCTGGCCAAGACCGGAAAATTTGACATCCGCGTCGGCGCTTATCCCGATCCGCACCCCGAAGCGCCGTCGCCACAAGCCAACGTTGACTACCTCAAGCGCAAGATCGACGCAGGTGCATCCTCCGCGATCACACAGTTCTTCTTTGAGGCCGAGACCTTCTTCCGCTTCCGCGACGCCTGCGCTACTGCGGGCATCAACGCCCCCATCCTTCCCGGCATCCTGCCGATCGTAGACTGGCCCCGGGCCCGCCGCTTCGCGCGCGCTTGTGGCGCCGTGATCCCGACCTGGCTGGACGATGCCTATTCCGCCGCGATCCGTGATGGGCGCGAAGACCTGTTGTCCACTGCGATCTGTACGGAGCTTTGTTCTGATCTGATCGAAGGTGGAGTGGATGATCTGCATTTCTACACTCTCAACCGGCCTGAGTTGACCCGTAATGTATGTGCGGCGCTGGGTGTAACCTCCAAGGCGGCGCTGGCTCAGGTGGCGTAAGCGGGCACAGCCCCGCTCCTACTGCCCCCGTCCTACTGCCCACTCCTACTGGCCCCGCTCCTTCTGGCCCCGCTCCTTCTGGCCCCGCCCTTCGGACTCCCCCCCGCCTCGGTATTCTGGAAGCACCAACCGGCAGGGCTTGTGTTTCGGGGTCAGGCGTGACGCATTTGGCGGGCTTGCAGGAGAACCGCCTATGCCCGCCCCACCACCTATGCCCGTCCCGATGTTTCCCACCAATGCCGCTGCCCTTCCCAGCCGGGAAGACGTGCTGTCGATGTCCGGGCTGGAGTTCATGCAGGGCGTGTTGCAGGGGAAAATCGCCCATCCACCTATCAGCCAAACCCTCGGCTACCACCTCGACACGGTTGCCGATGGTCACGTGATATTTCGCGGCACGCCAACTTTCGGCGCGCTCAACCCGGTGGGGACAGTCCATGGCGGTTGGTATGGTACGCTCTTGGACAGCGCCATGGCCTGCGCGGTGATGACAAAGGTACCCAAAGGCTCCTTTTATACAACGCTTGAATACAAGGTGAACATCACCCGTGCGATCCCCATGGGGCGTGAAATTGTGGCCGAAGGCACGGTGTCACACGCCGGGCGCAGCACAGGGGTGGCAGAAGGCACAATCCGCGACGCGCAAACCGGCAAACTCTACGCAACCGGCTCCACCACCTGTCTTATCATGCCGGGTATTATCACGACGGGCACTTGACCCCATCAGCATCCCTGAATTGACTACGGGTCAACCCCGGTGCATTCCGGGGCCTTCTTTTCCCCCATGGAGACGAGCCTATGATCTCGCCGGTCCTGCCAAGCTATTCCCGTGCAAACCTCTCCTTCGTCAAAGGCGAAGGCTCCTGGCTGATCGAGGCCGACGGGCGACGTTTTCTGGATTTCGCCAGTGGGATTGCGGTGATGTCACTGGGCCACGGCCATCCAAAGGTTGTCGGCGCGCTGATCGATCAGGCCAATGCGCTTTGGCATACGTCCAACCTTTACGAGGTGCCCCAGCAACAGGCGCTGGCGGATCGGTTGGTGGAACATACCTTCGCGGACACCATCTTTTTCTGCAACTCGGGGACTGAAGCCGCCGAGTTGGCTATCAAGATGGCCCGGAAATACCGCACGGTAACCGGCGCCCCGGATCGCATGACGATCCTGACGTTTGAGGGCGGCTTTCACGGGCGCTCCACCGGGGCGATATCCGCCGCCGCGTCCGAGAAACTGAGCGCCGGGTTCGGCCCGCTTCTGCCCGGCTTCCGCTTGCTGCCATTTGGGGACCACGATGCCCTGCGTGACGCCGCAAGCGCGCCGGATGTGGGCGCGATCATGGTGGAGCCGATCCAGGGTGAGGGCGGCATTCGCCCCCTGCCCGACCAATGCCTCAAAGGCCTGCGGGATCTGTGTGACGAACATGGCCTGCTGCTGATCCTCGATGAAATCCAATGCGGCATGGGCCGGACTGGCAAGTTGTTCGCCCACGAATGGGCTGGGATCACACCCGATATCATGCTGGTCGCCAAAGGCATCGGCGGCGGTTTCCCCCTCGGCGCGCTTCTGGCCACCGAAGAGGTCGCGCGCGGCATGACTGCGGGTACTCATGGGTCCACCTATGGCGGCAACCCCCTTGGCTGCGCAGTGGGCGGCGCGGTGATCGATGTGATCACCGCCGATGGCTTTCTGGACGCGGTGAATGCCAAAGCGGGTTTCTTGCGCCAGAAGCTGGAGGGGCTTGTCGCGTCCCACCCTGACATCTTTGAGGGTGTTCGCGGCCATGGTCTGATGCTTGGGATCAAATGCAAGATCCCACCAGGTGAGGTGGTCGCCGCCGGATACGCGCAGGCAGTATTGACTGTGCCTGCCGCTGACAACATCCTGCGCATTCTACCCGCACTGACCATCACCGAGGATGAGATATCCGAAGGCATCAGCCGCCTCGACGCTGCCGCATCAGCGCTCGAAAATCGAGCGAGCGCTGAATAATCCGCCGCTCCTTGCGGCCTAAATACTTCGGAGGGGCATGAGGGATTGCCCCCTCGCTCCCTCCGTCAGGCACAGGCACAGGCACAGGTAACGACAGATGAACCACTTCCTCGACATCAACAAAACTGACCCCTCCGATCTGCGGGCCATCCTCGACAGCGCAGCGGCGATGAAATCCGCGCGGGTTGGCCTGCCCAAAGGCACACTTGACGCAGGTGCGCCGCTGAAGAACCACATGGTGGCGCTGATATTCGAAAAGCCCTCCACCCGCACCCGCGTGTCCTTCGATCTGGGTGTGCGCCAGATGGGTGGGCAAACGATTGTGTTGTCGGGCAGTGAAATGCAACTTGGCCATGGCGAAACCATTGCCGACACCGCGCAAGTGCTCAGCCGCTACGTGGACCTGATCATGATCCGCACCTTTGAGGAGGATGTCCTGCTGGAGCTGGCAGATCACGCAACTGTCCCGGTCATCAACGGTCTCACCAATCGGTCCCACCCCTGCCAGATCATGGCTGACATCCAGACGTTTGAGGAACATCGCGGGCCGATCAAAGGCAAGAAGGTGGTCTGGTGTGGCGACGGCAACAATGTCTTTGCCTCCTTCGCCCATGCCGCCGGGCAATTTGGCTTTGATCTGACGTTTTCAGGCCCCAAAACCCTGGACCCGGAAGCCGTGTTCATGGACGAGGCGCGCGCCAAAGGTGTGACGATCAACGTTGAGCGTGATCCCGCGAAAGCGGTTGCGGGCGCGGATCTGGTCGTCACCGATACCTGGGTCTCGATGCACGACAGCCAAACCGCACGGGAACGCCGTCACAACCAGTTGCGCCCCTATCAGGTCAACGGCGCGTTGATGGCGAACGCCAAACCTGACGCGCTGTTCATGCATTGCCTGCCTGCGCACCGGAACGAAGAAGCCACCGATGAGGTCATGGATGGCCCGAATTCGGTGATTTTTGATGAGGCCGAAAACCGCCTCCATGCCCAAAAGGGCATCCTGCGCTGGTGTTTGGGGGTTTAGAGGCCGCGCGTTTAGGGGCCGGTGTGTTTCGGGGTGGCGCGTTTCGGGGCCGCGTGTTTCGGGGCCGCGTGTTTCGGGGCCGCGTGTTTCGGGGCCGCGTGTTTCGGGACGGCGCGTTGTTTGCGCTGGGCGCGGCCACCATCATCGCAAGCGCGGCCCTTCTGGCGTGGCGCGAACGGGTCAATCGGGTGCCGCCGACAGAAGCGCCGTAAGCGCATCGTTCACCGGTTCCACCACCACCGCAACATCACCTGTGTTAACCGCCACAAACACAGCCTCCCCTGCGGCGGGGTCCACGTAGCCCACCGCATACCACAGGGTATTGGATCCGGAATGCACAAGGCTGCCGTCCTCGCCCACGCCCCACCCCATTGCATAGCCCTCTTCCCCAACGGGCGCGTGTAAGATGGCCCACAACTCGGCGCTCAGGTAATCCTCGTCCTGCAACAAATGCGCTTGCAGGTAGCGCAGCATATCCTGCGCGCTCAGATGCACCCGACCCGCCGGGCCGACAGCCGGGATGTTATCAGCATCCACACCTTGGCCCGCGCTGCGCAAACCGCCAAACAGGCGCGTAGCATGGCCCTCAATCACTGCTCCCTGTGGCGGACCAAACCCGGCGCCATCCATACCAAGCGGTGCAAAAACCTCCGCCACGATCAACTGTTCCCACGGTGCACCGCCCACGGCCTCCAGCATCGCACCGGCCACGACATATCCGGCATTGGAGTAAAGGAAATCTCCGGGCGCCTGATCCGGTGGCTCTGACAGGATTTCGGCCACATATTCCCGGCGCGGCCCGCCCCCCAGGTCACTGGTCGACGCACGAGACAAATTCGCCGTGAGGCCAGAGCGGTGGGTGAGGAACGCGCGCAGCGACGTTTCATTCCACGCCGGGTCGATCTCGGGAATTGTTCCGCCCAACACCTCACCGACGGTAGCGTTCCACCTGATCTGCCCCGCCGCCACCATTCGCGCCGCCAGCGTGGCGGTCATGGATTTCGTGAGTGAGCCAACATGCCACACGTCTGCGAGCAGCGCCGGATCGCCACCCTCGATCACCCGTTCACCCGCAACGGAAAAGTCCAGGATATCCGCCGTCACACGCCCTGCCACCGCCGCCGGAATCAATGAGTGTGCTGCCAGAGCATCCGCAACGTCTGCTGGCGCGGCCTGCCCATTGGCTGGCATCACGCCACCCGGCGCCACACCCAGCGCCGCAAGAAGCGGCATCACCCATTTTCCGTTCAGCAACTTTCCCATACTTACTCCAATCTGTTACCGCAAATCCACGCGCGCCACCTTGCCCCCACGCGCGCAGCACATCACAATGGGGCTTACAATTTCTGGCAGCCCGCCCCATATGGGCAAGCTGATACAGGAAAGCCGCACGCGGCGGAACGCAAGACCGGAAGGCACACCTATGTCCTGGACCGACGAACGGGTCGATTTGTTAAAGAAGATGTGGGGCGAAGGCCAATCGGCCAGCCAGATCGCTAAGGAATTGGGCGGGGTCACGCGCAATGCCGTGATCGGCAAGGTGCATCGCCTTGGCCTCTCCAACCGCTCTGGCGGCGGCGCCTCTGCGCCCTCCAAACCCGCGCCTGCCGCGAAAGAGGCT
>JAESTV010000224.1 GCA_016763475.1 Roseicyclus sp. | reverse complement strand
CGCGCCGCTTTGCAGCAGCGCCACCTGGGCCGCCAGATCTTCGGCCCGGCTGCGCATCAGGCGCAATTGACGGCGCAGGCTTAGCACCCGTTCATCCACAGTTGTACCGGTTGCCTCACGTAATTCATCCGCCACATCCGTGGCGGTATCGCAGGCCGTGCGGGCCTGATCACGCTCGGCACGTGCCCGCTCGACCCGGCGGCCCATGACGGCCAGAGCTTTCTCCATATCTTCAGGTTCCGCGTCAGGTTCGGCGCCTGGTTCGGCGCCTGGTTTATCCACCACCTGTGCGGCATCCAGCGCCGCTTGCAATTCCGCCAGAGCGGCATCTTTCTCGGCCAATTGCTCAGCATGTGCGGCCAGTTCCGCCTGCGCCGCGCCACGAGAGGCTTCTGCCGCAGCCAGGCGCTGCTCCAGCGCCGCCAAAGCCGCCGCATCCGATCCGGGCACGGCATCCACGGTGTCCGCCACCTCGGCGCGCAATGCAGTAACCTCACCTTGCGCCTCACTCAACGCATCCTGTGTCTCGGCCAGCCGAGACTCCAACGCAGTGACACGCTCAGCCATTTCCGCCGCACGCGCCTCAGCCTCCTGCCGGGCGGCCTCCACCTCAGGGTGATCTGCCGGTTGATCCGAGGCGCCTGCCCCCGTGTCCGGGAGCAATGCCACATTCGGCGCCTGCCTCGCCGCCAAACCGGATGCAATCCGATCCAGCGCCCGTGCAAGACGCGCTTCCATTTCCGTCAGTTTTTCGAAATCGGCACTGTCGTTCATGACTGCCGTTGCCCCCTCGTCTTCTCGGGTATCAACCCCGAGCCTCGGTTTCCTTGCCGCTGTCGCTGTCGGGATTTGCCCCGATCCTTCCACAGCATCACAGCACCCTGCCTCTGGTGCTTATGCAATAAGGGGGCCAATCCGCGCCGGTTTGCAAGGTTTTCCGCACGGAATACGCCAATTTAGGCCGAAAATGACCCCCAATCCGTGCCCGAGCTGCTTGCACTTCACTTTCCCTTTGATATCACCCGGTCCAACGGACATTGCGCACATGCGCCGCCGCCCTGCTGTCACAAAGGACCCAAACCCCATGGACATCACCGCCCTCGCCGCCCGAAACCCCGACCATTGGGCACGCGCCGCCTGCATCCGCACTCTGACGCTGGATGCTGTAGCTGCCGCCAACTCCGGCCATTCGGGGATGCCAATGGGTATGGCAGACGTGGCAACCGTGCTGTTCGACAAGCATATGAGCTTTGATGCCAGCACACCGGACTGGCCGAACCGCGACCGGTTCATCCTCAGCGCGGGCCACGGCTCGATGTTGATCTATTCGCTCCTGCACCTGACGGGTTATGCCGATATGACGCTGGAGCAGGTGAAGAACTTCCGCCAGTTGGGCGCGATCACCGCAGGCCACCCTGAATTTGGCCATGCCACAGGGATCGAGACCACAACCGGACCCCTTGGCCAGGGCATTGCCAATTCCGTCGGTTTCGCCATGGCGGAGGAACATTTGCGCGCCCGTTGGGGCAGCAAGATCATCGACCATTACACGTATTGCATCGCCGGGGACGGGTGCCTGATGGAAGGTATCAGCCAGGAAGCGCTTGCCCTGGCCGGTCGCCAGGAGTTGAGCCGCCTGATTGTGCTGTTCGACGACAACGACATCACCATCGACGGCAAGGTCGAGATCGCGGATCGCACCGACCAGAAGGCGCGTTTTGCGGCGTCGGGCTGGGATGTGTTTGAATGTGACGGCCACGACGCGGCAGACATCGACCGCGCAATCACCGCAGCGAAGGCCTCACCCGGCCCCGCAATGATCGCCTGCAAGACCCATATCGCCATCGGCTCATCCGCCCAGGACACCGCCAAAGGCCACGGCGCGCTGACCGATGCGCAAGTGGTGGCCGACACCAAAGCCGCCTACGGCTGGACCCACGCCGCGTTTGAGATTCCTGCGGATTTGAAGGCTTGGTGGGAGGGCGTCGGCTCCAAAGGCGCAGGCGCCCGTGCTGAATGGGAGGCGCGTTTCGCCGCGCTTTCCAGCGGCAAACAGGCCGAATTCACCCGCACGTTTGCAGGTGAAATCCCCAAAAAGCTGTCGGCGGCGATCAAAGCCCTGAAAAAGCAGCTGTCCGAGGATCAGCCCAAGCTCGCAACCCGTGCGGCATCCGAGAACACCCTGAAGATCATCAACCCGATCCTGACCGAGACCATGGGCGGCTCTGCTGACCTGACCGGGTCAAACAACACCAAGACGGCCGACATGGGGGTCTTCACCCCCGAAAACCGTGCCGGGCGTTACGTCCATTATGGCATCCGGGAACACGGCATGGCGGCGGCGATGAACGGCATGGCGCTGCACGGCGGCGTGCGCCCCTATGGCGGCACCTTCATGTGCTTCACCGACTACGCCCGCGGTGCGATGCGCTTGTCGGCGCTGATGGGTGTCTCGGTGCAATACGTCTACACCCATGACAGCATTGGTCTTGGTGAAGACGGCCCGACCCACCAACCCGTTGAGCATCTGGCGATGCTGCGCGCCACCCCCAACACGTTGGTGATCCGCCCTGCGGACGCGGTGGAAACCGCCGAGGCGTGGGAAGTGGCGCTGTCACAGCCCCGCACGCCGACCGTCCTGGCGCTGAGCCGCCAAGGCCTGCCGACGGTACGGACCGAGCACAAGACCAAGAACCTTGTGGCCCAAGGCGCGTATGTGCTGGCCGATGCAGAGGGCAAACGTCAGGCAATCCTGATGGCCACGGGGTCCGAGGTTGCCATTGCCTTGGCCGCACGTGACCTGCTGCAAGCGGAAGGTATCGGCACCCGCGTTGTCTCGATGCCGTGTTGGGAGCTGTTTGAGGCTCAGGATGAGGGGTACCGCAAGCGCGTCCTGCCCGGCGGGCCAGTGCGTGTCGCCGTGGAAGCCGCAATCCGCTTTGGCTGGGACCGCTGGATTTATGGCGAACGGGGCAAACGTGACAAAGGTGGCTTTGTCGGTATGGACGGGTTCGGCGCCTCCGCCCCGGCGGATGAGTTGTACAAACACTTCGGCATCACACCCGAGGATATCGCCGCAAAGGTGAAGTCTCTGCTGTGACACCCGCAACACTGGGCAACACTGGGCGGGCCAAAGCTTGCCCAGTGGTCTTTCCCAAAAGCTGGCCACACGCGCCAACATCCTTTGAAGGATGTTGAAAATCTCTTTGAAGAGATTTGGGCCTGGCCGCCGGTCATGGGCAAGCAGGCCCAAGGCACGTCCGAGGCAGGTCCAAGGCACGTCGTCATGTGGGAGATTGCTATGTGAGGGGGGAGTATGTGGGGACGCATCCACCCCCGGTAGGGGTCCATCTACCGAGGGCTTCGCTAGAACGGCCAGAAACGTCGCCGTCACTG
>JAESTV010000223.1 GCA_016763475.1 Roseicyclus sp. | reverse complement strand
AGTTGATGAAAATTTTCGGGCGGGTCAGCGGCACCCAGCGCTTCGATCAGCTGCGGATCTCCATCGCCAGCCCCGAGCGCATCCGCTCCTGGTCGTTCGGCGAGATAAGAAGCCCGAAACCATCAACTACCGCACCTTCAAGCCGGAACGGGATGGCCTGTTCTGTGCGCGCATCTTTGGTCCGATCAAGGACTATGAGTGTCTGTGCGGCAAGTACAAGCGTCTCAAGCACCGTGGTGTGATCTGTGAGAAGTGTGGCGTGGAAGTCACCCTCTCCAAGGTTCGCCGTGAGCGCATGGGTCACATCGAGCTGGCTAGCCCTACCGCGCATATCTGGTTCCTCAAGTCGCTGCCGTCGCGCATCGGCCTGATGCTGGACATGACCCTGCGTGATCTTGAGCGGATTCTGTACTTCGAGAACTACGTG
Source organism: Roseicyclus sp. (assembly GCA_016763475.1). GTDB lineage: Bacteria > Pseudomonadota > Alphaproteobacteria > Rhodobacterales > Rhodobacteraceae > Gymnodinialimonas. The sequence continues at coordinate 10,405 of JAESTV010000223.1, read as the reverse complement.
GTGATCGAACCCGGCCTGACCGACCTGCAATATGGTCAGTTGATGGGCGAAGAAGAGTTCATGGACGCCCAGGATGCTTATGGTGCGGACGCGTTCCAAGCCAACATTGGCGCCGAGGCGATCCGTGAGATGTTGAGCCAGATTGATCTGGAATCCGAAGCCCATCAGCTGCGTGAGGACCTCAAGGAGGCCACAGGTGAGTTGAAGCCGAAGAAGATCATCAAACGCCTGAAGATTGTTGAATCGTTCCTCGAGTCCGGTAACCGGCCTGAGTGGATGGTGATGACGGTTGTGCCGGTTATCCCGCCAGAACTGCGCCCGCTGGTGCCGCTGGATGGGGGCCGTTTTGCAACCTCTGACCTCAACGACCTGTATCGCCGGGTGATCAACCGCAACAACCGCCTGAAGCGCCTGATCGAGCTGCGGGCGCCAGACATCATCATCCGTAACGAAAAGCGGATGTTGCAGGAATCTGTCGACGCGCTGTTTGACAACGGCCGTCGTGGCCGGGTGATCACGGGTGCCAACAAGCGCCCGCTGAAATCGCTGTCGGACATGCTGAAAGGTAAGCAGGGTCGCTTCCGTCAGAACCTTTTGGGTAAACGCGTCGACTTCTCAGGCCGTTCGGTGATTGTGACCGGCCCCGAGTTGAAGCTGCATCAATGTGGCCTGCCGAAGAAGATGGCGTTAGAGCTGTTCAAGCCGTTCATCTACTCACGTCTTGAGGCCAAAGGTCTGTCTTCCACCGTGAAGCAGGCCAAGAAGCTGGTCGAAAAAGAGCGTCCCGAAGTTTGGGATATCCTTGATGAGGTGATCCGTGAGCATCCGGTTCTGCTGAACCGCGCCCCCACGCTGCACCGTCTGGGCATTCAGGCGTTTGAGCCGGTCCTGATTGAGGGGAAGGCGATCCAGCTTCACCCGCTGGTCTGTTCCGCCTTCAACGCTGACTTTGACGGCGACCAGATGGCTGTTCACGTGCCACTTTCGCTGGAAGCTCAGCTCGAAGCGCGCGTGTTGATGATGTCCACAAACAACGTCCTGTCGCCAGCCAACGGCGCGCCGGTCATTGTTCCGAGCCAAGACATGATCCTGGGCCTGTACTACGTCACGCTTGCCCGTGAGGGCATGAAGGGCGAAGGCATGGTCTTTATGGACGCGGACGAAGTGCGCCACGCTTTGGACGCAGACGAGATTCACCTGCATTCGAAGATCCAAGCGCGGGTTCCTCAGATTGATGAGGAAGGCAACGAGGTCATGGTGCGGTTTGAAACCACTCCGGGCCGTGTGCTTTTGGGCGAATTGCTGCCGTTGAACGCAAAGGCGCCGTTCAGCCTTGTGAACCGTCTTCTGCGGAAGAAGGAAGTTCAGCAGATCATTGACACGGTCTACCGCTATTGCGGTCAGAAAGAGTCGGTCATCTTCTGTGACCAGATCATGGGTATGGGCTTTCGTGAGGCGTTTAAGGCCGGCATTTCATTCGGCAAAGACGACATGGTTATTCCCGATACCAAGTGGGCGCTTGTTGAAGAAACACGCACTCAGGTTAAGGAATTCGAAAAGCAATACATGGATGGCCTGATCACTCAGGGTGAGAAGTACAACAAAGTCATCGATGCCTGGTCAAAAGCCAACGACAAGGTCACCGACGCGATGATGGGCGCAATTTCGGCCTCCAAGCGTGATGAGAATGGCGCTGAGATGGAGCCGAACTCGGTCTACATGATGGCCCATTCCGGTGCCCGTGGTTCGGTCACGCAGATGAAGCAATTGGGCGGCATGCGCGGCCTGATGGCCAAGCCGAACGGTGAGATCATCGAGACGCCGATCATCTCGAACTTTAAGGAAGGTCTGACCGTTCTTGAATACTTCAACTCCACCCACGGTGCCCGTAAAGGCCTGTCGGATACGGCGTTGAAGACGGCAAACTCGGGGTATCTGACCCGTCGTCTGGTGGACGTGGCGCAGGATTGTATTATCCGTCAGAACGATTGCGGCACAGAGAAAACCATCAAAGCTGAAGCTGCGGTGAACGATGGTGAAGTTGTTGCTTCGTTGTCCGAGCGTATTCTGGGCCGGACTGCGGGGGAGGATGTCTTTATCCCCGGCACCGACGAGATTATTGTCGCCCGTGGTGAGCTGATCGACGAGCGCTCAGCTGACGCGGTGGAAGTTGCTGGCGTCACAACGATGCAAATGCGCTCACCGCTGACGTGTGAGGCCGAAGAAGGCGTCTGCGCCACATGTTATGGTCGTGACTTGGCCCGTGGCACGAAGGTGAACATCGGCGAAGCCGTGGGCATCATCGCGGCACAGTCGATTGGTGAACCCGGTACACAGCTGACGATGCGGACGTTCCACATCGGCGGCGTTGCCCAGGGTGGTCAGCAGTCCTTCCAGGAGGTCAATGTTGAGGGCATTGTAGAATTCCGCAACGCCAACATGCTGAAGAACACAGCTGACGAAAACGTGGTGATGGGCCGGAACATGGTCCTTGCGATCATGGACGAGCAGGGCGCGGAACGGGCAAGCTTCAAGCTTGGTTACGGCACCAATGTGCTTGTCGCTGATGGCTCGACGGTCGCCCGTGGCGATCGTCTGTTCGAATGGGATCCCTACACCTTGCCGATCATTGCGGAAGCGGGGGGGCAGGCAAATTTTGTCGATCTGATCTCGGGTATCTCGATCCGGGATGAGACCGACGATGCAACCGGCATGACCCAGAAAATCGTTTCGGATTGGCGCACGGCCCCCAAAGGCAATGAGCTGAAGCCTGAGATCATCATCGCAGGTGACGATGGCGAACCGATGCGTAACGCCCAGGGCAACCCGGTCATCTACACCATGTCGGTGGATGCGATCCTGTCGATTGAAGAAGGTCAGCAGGTTCAGGCCGGTGACGTGATCGCGCGGATCCCGCGGGAGGGTGCCAAGACCAAGGACATCACCGGTGGTTTGCCGCGTGTGGCCGAATTGTTCGAAGCCCGTCGCCCGAAAGATCACGCAATCATCGCCGAAAAAGATGGGTATGTGAAATTTGGCCGCGACTTCAAGAACAAGCGCCGGATTGGCATTGTACCTGCGGACGAAAGCCAAGAACCCGTGGAATACATGGTGCCCAAGGGTAAGCACATCCCCGTCGCCGAAGGTGATTTCATCCAGAAGGGTGAATACATCATGGACGGCAACCCTGCGCCGCACGATATTCTTGCGGTTTTGGGTGTTGAAGCGCTGGCTGACTACATGATCGACGAAGTGCAGGACGTTTATCGCCTTCAGGGTGTGAAGATTAACGACAAGCACATCGAGGTTATCGTTCGCCAGATGCTCCAGAAGTGGGAGATCCAGGATTCGGGTGAGACCACTTTGCTCAAAGGTGAGCACGTGGATAAGGCCGAGTTTGACGCCGCCAACGAGAAGGCGATCAACGACAAACGTCGTCCTGCTCAGGGTGAGCCGATCTTGCTGGGGATCACCAAGGCGTCGCTGCAAACTCGCAGCTTCATCTCGGCGGCCTCCTTCCAGGAGACAACGCGGGTGCTGACCGAGGCTTCGGTTCAGGGCAAGCGGGACAAGCTGGTTGGCCTGAAAGAGAACGTCATCGTGGGTCGTCTGATCCCGGCGGGCACTGGTGGTGCAACCCAGGACCTCGAGCGGATTGCCAAGGAACGTGACCAGGTTGTCATCGATGCCGCCCAAGCCGTCGCTGAAGCCGCCGCAGCGCTTGCCGCGCCCGTGGTGGAAGAAGCTGACGTTGCTGGGGGTGCAGCAGCCGAGTAGGCCTGCCCTTTCACCAAGATCAGAACGCCCCGCTGTGGCCAGCGGGGCGTTTTTTTTGTTTGGCGCCATATGTCATGAGAGATTTTTATCGCCCACGCGTGTGTTTCTATTTGGCCAGGGCCTGATTAACCTTGGCAGAATACCCCAACCTCACCCTCAAAACAAAGGTTCGGACATGGCCAACGATCCGTAACATAAGGCAGGCCATGGATGTGCGGCGTGAAAAAACCCCAACAGAAGGTAACAGATATGGACGAAGCGCTTTCCCAATCCATCGTCGCGGCGCTCAAGGGCCTCGCCACGTCAATCGCGCCAAACCTACAGTTTCATCGGAAATATGGCGGGGAGGTTTTTGTTCCTGACGCCGCTCACCCAAACAAGTTTGTGGGCGGTGTGTTTGCGTACAAAGACCACGTCTCGCTCGAGTTTTCCGATGGCGCCACGTTAGATGACCCGTCCGGGCATCTGGAAGGCAAAGGCAAAGCCCGCCGCCATCTGAAGTTGCATTCCGTGCACGACATAGAGGCAAAGGACGCCGCCGCCTATTTACGCCAAACCCTGCAGTAGCGCCGTGAGGGATTCCCCCGCGCGTTGGTTTCGCCTAACTTGCGCCGTATCGGGTGAGTAGAGGCCAGTTATGGGTGCTGTGAACAAGATCATTGGTGTGTGCCGGTTTTCCTACCTTGGGGATGCGGGTTTTCGTACCTTGAAGGGTGGCCCGGAACAGGCCGCGAAAGAGCTTTACGCGCCGGGCAGAATGCAGCGCCGGTTTGCGTATTTCGAGAACATTTGCCTGCCGTCACTTGCGGTTCAAACTGATCCGGATTTTGTGTTGGTCGCTTTGATCGCGGACACAATGCCATTCCATTTCCGCAAGCGCCTGAAGCGGCTGGCCGAAAAGTATCCGTTCCTGCGGATTGCTACCCTGGAGGCTGCGGGGCCGCTTAACTCCACCCGGCGCGCGTTTCGGCGTGGGTTGGATGAATTGGAGACGGATTTCATCACCGGCTTCCGGCTGGATGATGATGACGCCGTTGGCTGCGACTATATCGAACGCACGCGGGAGATTTCGGACAACCTTATCAAGCTGGGGTGGGCCACAGCTGAGGTGCCGGCGGCGGTGTGTTTTCATCGCGGCATTTATTGGGACATGAAGCGGGAGGAGGATCAGTTCTGGGACTATTCCGAACCTCAGCCCCTTGGTCTGGCCAGCGCAATGATCACCCATCCTGACAGTCAGCATAACATCTACCGTTGGAACCACCGCAAGCTGGCAGCGAACGCGCGCTGCTGGATTGATCCGCATGACTACATGTTTGTGCGCACGCTACATGGGTACAACGACAGCGACCGCTCGATCCCGCCGGGGGCGCGGCAACTGCCTGATTGGCAGGCGCGCAAGTTGTTCCGGGAACGGTTTGGCCTGAACCCAAAGCGGCTTTTGCCGATGATGAAGGCGTTGCAGGAAGAGGGATCGGGGATGGCCCGGCAGCTTGCGGTTGAGGCGCGGGCGGATGTGGCCCGCGAGGATGTCGGTTACGATGGTGACGATGGTGACGGCGGCGGCGATGGTGGCGGCGGGGCGGAATGACCCCCAACCTTAAAGGAGCGCTCTTCATGATCGGCTCCATGGCGTCATTCACCTTCAACGATGCGCTTGTAAAGCTGCTGGCGGAAGATGTGCCGCTGTTCCAGATTGTGTTCCTGCGTGGGCTTTTGACCACCTTGATGTTGACAGCAACTGTTGCGGCTTTCGGCAAGCTCAGTTTTCGCATCCCACGTGGCGACCGTGGCAAGCTGGCCCTGCGTACGTTGCTGGAGATTGCCGCCATGGTCGCGTTCCTGACCGCGCTTATCCACATGGCCATCGCCAATGCCACGGCGATCCTGTCGGCGCTGCCGCTGGCTGTGACCCTTGGCGCGGCACTGTTGTTCAAGGAACCTGTCGGGTGGCGCCGGGTCAGCGCAATTTGCGTCGGCGCGTTTGGTGTGTTGCTGATTGTTCAGCCGGGAAGTGACGGGTTCAACGCCTACTCGTTGTTTGCGCTGGTCGCAGTGGTCCTGGTGGCTGGCCGGGATTTGGTTACGCGCAGCTTCTCGGATCATCTGCCGTCGATGACCGTCGCGGTGATTACCGCTGCCGCGGTGTGCGTTTTTGGCGGTGTGATGTCCCTGACAGAGCCGTGGGCCCCCATGGGCCTGCGAGAGATCGCCTTGCTGGCGCTGGCGTCTGTGTTCATCATCGGAGGCTATGTATTCTCCGTCCTGGTCATGCGGGTGGGTGAGGTCGCTGTGACGGCACCGTTCCGCTATACGTCTCTGGTCTTCGCGCTGGTATTGGGGGTCCTTGTCTTCCGCGAGTTCCCCAATACGTTGGCGCTGTTTGGTGCGGGGATTGTTGTGGCCACAGGTGTGTTCACTTTGATCCGGGAACGGCAGATGTCCAGGAGGGTATCAAGTGGCTGAAGGTGTTCAGATACAGGGATTGTGCCGGTTTTCGTTCCCCTGCACGGGGGGGTTCAAGAAGTATCACGAAAGCCTGGAGGACCGGCGTGCGGCGCTTTACGCGCCCAATCGACTGGATCAGCGGACGTTGTGGTTTGAGCATATTTTCCTGCCACCCTTGCGGGCGCAAACCGACAGCGATTTCACCATACACCTGTTGTTGGGGGAGGACCTTCCCGATCCGTGGCGGGGCAGGGTGGAAGCTGCGATCAAAGATATCCCTCAGGTGAAAGCCCATTGGCGTGAGCCGGGTGATCACCGGGCGATCTGCCGGGAGGTGATGTGGGGCGGGCGCGATGCAACACGTTTGGTGGTGGCTGAGTTTCGCCTGGACGATGATGATGCGGTTGCCATTGATTACATCCAGCAGCTGCGTCGCAGTTGGAACAAGGTCGCCCGGCTGGCGAATTTCGCGGGCCGTGTGGCGCTGGACCATGGCAAGGGCATGGTGTTGGAGGCTCAGGGTGACGGCTCGATCAAACCGCACCTGCTGAACACCCATTGCTGGTCTGCGGGGCTGGCGATTTACCTGAAGCCCGACGACGAGGCGATTGTGATGGACTTCCCGCACCACAAAATCTGGGCACGGGTGCCGTTTGTGAACCTGACCGACAGCCTGATGTTCATCCGCGGCGATCACGCCCACAACGACGCCAGGACACCTTTCGGCGCCGGCCTGAGCCTGCCGGTGCAAGATGCGGAAATTGCGCCAATGATCACGCGCCGCTTCGCCATTGATTTCCCGGCATTTCAGGCGGAATGGCACGGGTTGGCAAATAGCTGACGCCGCAGCGCGGCAGTGCTGTTGACAGCCCATTCGACTCCGCCTATATCCGCGCCACTTGGCTAGGGTACCAGACGGTGCCCCATGTGGCCGAAATACAGTTCTGAGTGGCCACGATCCGGGCAATTTGATAGCCTTGGTCCTCTGGAAATTCGACCGCGGCGTCCTCCAGGTAGGGAAGGGACCACGCGGTTTTGGTGTTGTCTGTGCGGTTTGGCCGCGTATGGGTGCACCACTGACGTGATGAGAGCAAACCGGGGAGACCCCATGCCAACGATTCAACAGCTGATCCGCAAGCCGCGGCAGCCTAAAGTAAAACGCTCCAAGTCCCAGCACATGGAAGGCTGCCCGCAGAAGCGCGGCGTCTGCACACGTGTCTACACAACCACTCCGAAAAAGCCGAACTCGGCGATGCGGAAGGTTGCGAAGGTACGTCTGACGAACGGCTTCGAGGTGATCAGCTACATCCCTGGTGAAAGCCACAACCTTCAGGAACACTCTGTGGTCCTGATCCGCGGCGGTCGTGTAAAAGACCTTCCCGGTGTGCGCTACCACATCCTGCGCGGTGTGCTTGATACGCAAGGCGTCAAAGACCGTCGCCAGCGTCGTTCCAAATACGGCGCCAAGCGCCCCAAGTAAGAGAAGGATTGAGCGATGTCGCGTCGTCACGCCGCCGAAAAACGCAAGGTCCTGCCCGACGCCAAGTTTGGCGATATGGTCCTGACCAAGTTTATGAACAACCTGATGGTCGACGGCAAAAAAGCCGTTGCCGAGCGGATTGTTTACAACGCCTTTGACCGGGTCGAAGGCAAGTTGAAGCGTGCGCCCGTGGAAGTGTTCCACGAAGCGCTCGAAAATATCAAACCCGCGGTTGAGGTTCGCTCGCGCCGTGTGGGTGGTGCCACCTATCAGGTGCCCGTCGATGTGCGCCCGGAGCGCCGTGAAGCGTTGGCCATCCGTTGGCTGATCAACGCGTCTTGCGCCCGCAATGAGAACACCATGGAAGAGCGTCTGGCCGGTGAGCTGGTTGATGCTGTGAACATGCGTGGTTCCGCTGTGAAAAAGCGCGAAGACACCCACAAAATGGCCGACGCCAACCGTGCGTTCAGCCACTACCGCTGGTAAGCGATCAGGCGGCCCCGTCCGGGGGCCGCTATCCTTTTTAGACTCAAGCCTGAGGACCCCCCCATGGCACGCGATTATCCTCTCGACCGCTACCGGAACTTCGGGATCATGGCCCACATTGATGCGGGCAAGACCACCTGTACCGAGCGGATCCTGTATTATACCGGCAAATCCCACAACATTGGTGAGGTGCACGATGGTGCGGCCACCATGGATTGGATGGAGCAGGAGCAGGAACGCGGGATCACCATCACGTCGGCTGCGACGACAACGTTTTGGGAGCGTACCGAAGACGGCACCAACCCCGACGGTGAAAAGCACCGCCTGTACATTATCGCCACCCCTGGCCACGTGGACTTCACCATTGAGGTTGAGCGTTCGCTGGCGGTTCTTGACGGTGCCGTCTGTGTTCTTGACGCCAACGCCGGTGTCGAGCCGCAGACTGAAACGGTGTGGCGTCAGGCCGACCGTTACAAGGTTCCGCGTATGGTGTTCGTCAACAAGATGGACAAGATCGGCGCTGATTTCTTCAACTGCGTTCACATGATCGAAGACCGCACCGGTGCGCGTGCTGTTCCCGTCGGCATTCCGATTGGCGCAGAGACCGAGCTTGAGGGTCTGATTGACCTCGTGACCATGGAAGAATGGTTGTGGCAGGGTGAAGATCTGGGGGCGACCTGGGTCAAAGCACCGATCCGCGAAAGCCTGATGGAGATGGCTGTTGAGTGGCGTGGCAAGATGATCGAAGCCGCCGTCGAAATGGACGACGACGCGATGGAAGCGTACCTGATGGACGCCGCCGAGCCTGACGTTGCGACGCTGCGCGCGTTGCTGCGTAAGGGCTGCCTGTCGATGGCATTTGTGCCTGTTCTTGGTGGATCTGCCTTCAAGAACAAAGGTGTTCAGCCGCTGTTGAACGCTGTGATCGACTATCTGCCTAGCCCACTGGATGTTGTTGATTACATGGGCTTCAAGCCCGGTGATGACACGGAAACCCGTGACATCGCGCGACGCGCTGATGACGACATGGCGTTTTCCGGCCTTGCGTTCAAAATCATGAACGACCCGTTTGTCGGCACCCTGACGTTTGTTCGGATCTATTCCGGCAAGCTGAAGAAGGGTGACAACATGATCAACTCCACCAAGGGCAACAACGAACGTGTTGGCCGCATGATGATGATGCATTCCAACAACCGCGAAGAGATCAGTGAAGCCTTTGCAGGTGACATCATCGCGCTGGGTGGTCTGAAGAACACCACCACAGGTGACACGCTTTGCGACAAGAATGATCCGGTGGTTCTGGAAACGATGACGTTCCCTGATCCGGTGATCGAGATCGCGATTGAGCCTAAGACCAAGGCTGACCAAGAGAAGATGGCCCATGCGTTGCAGCGGTTGTCAGCTGAAGATCCGTCCTTCCGCGTCGAGACCGATATCGAATCCGGTCAGACAATCATGCGGGGCATGGGCGAGCTTCACCTCGACATCCTCGTTGATCGCATGAAGCGTGAGTTCAAGGTTGAAGCCAACATCGGTGCGCCTCAGGTGGCGTATCGTGAAACTATTGGTCACGAAGTTGAGCATACCTACACCCACAAGAAGCAGTCGGGTGGATCCGGTCAATACGCCGAGGTCAAGCTGCTGATCACGCCAACCGAGCCGGGTGAGGGTTTCTCGTTCGAGTCGAAGATTGTTGGTGGTGCGGTGCCGAAGGAATATATCCCCGGCGTCGAAAAGGGCATCAAGTCTGTCATGGATAGCGGCCCGCTGGCTGGCTTCCCGGTGATCGACTTCAAAGTTCAACTTCTGGACGGCAAGTACCACGATGTGGACTCCAGCGTTCTCGCGTTTGAGATCGCCGGTCGTATGGGCATGCGTGAAGGTATGCGCAGAGCTGGCGCCAAGCTGCTGGAGCCGATCATGAAGGTCGAAGTGGTGACGCCTGAGGAATACACCGGCGGTGTCATCGGTGATCTCACGTCCCGTCGTGGTCAGGTGCAAGGTCAGGAACAGCGCGGCAACGCGATCGCCATCGACTCCTTTGTGCCGCTGGCCAATATGTTCGGCTACATCAACACTCTGCGTTCAATGTCTTCGGGCCGTGCAAACTTCTCTATGCAGTTTGACCACTACGATCCGGTGCCACAGAACATCAGCGAAGAAATTCAGGCAAAATTTGCCTAATCAAAAATTGGAGGTGGGCGTTTATCGTCT
>JAESTV010000222.1 GCA_016763475.1 Roseicyclus sp. | reverse complement strand
GCACGCACGGGTAGGGTGTTGCCCGTGGCCGCACCAGACGCGGCACCAGGCGCGGCACCGGCAGCTGCCCCTTGAGATCCGCTGACCACCAGTTCCAGCATGTTGGATTGCCCAAACGGATCAAACCCACGCTTGCGCAACTGGCGCACGGCGTCGAAATCAGACGACGGATGTAGCCCGTGTTTTTGCGCCGCGCGCCGGGCCATGCGCAGCTGGCGGCCGGTCAGCCCCTCAGAGCGGATCGCGGCCAATTCTGCCTCAACCGAATTACCTGTGGTTTCGGGTGTTCCGGCACTTGCGGGCGCTCCGGCAGGCGCTCCGGCCGGTGCTCTGGCTTGCGTTCCGGCAGGCGCTCCGCTCCGTGCTTCGGCCTGCACGCGATCATGGGCGGCGGATCCGGGTATGGCCATATCTCCAAAACCGTCCTCGGTGATGTTTGGCAAGCTGGTGTCTTCCACTTGCGGTTCAGGGGCAGGAGCAGGGCGGCGCTGTTGCGGCGCTTGGGCCGCCGCTTCACGTGCATCCAAAGCTTCTGCACGGCGGGTCTCGCCAGCAGGTGCCACGGCATCGCTGCGGCGGATGCGGAATTTCCTAGCTTTGGGTTTCATAGTCATAAAGCTGCTTCGCCTCTTCCAGCGTGTCGAACTGATACAATTTACCGTCCCTCAGAACGGCGGCGCGACGCGCAAATTTCTCCAGCGTTGTGGCCTGATGTGACACGATGATGACAGTCGCGTCTTTCAGCCGCTCAGCCAGAATGCCACCCGCGCGCCGATTAAACTCGGCATCTGTGGAACTCGGCATCCCTTCGTCGATTAGATAGATATCAAATTCCAGCGCCAAAAGGAGCGAGAAGTTGAATCTGCTTCGCATTCCTGCGGAGTAGGTGCCGACGGGCATGTCGAAATATTCCTCGATCCCGCAGACCCAGCGGCAGAACGCCTCCACGTAATCGGGATCAAGGCCATAAAGCTGCGCGATATAGCGCGCGTTTTCCATGGCCGACAGTTTTGAGATAACACCACCCATGAAGCCCAACGGAAACGAGATCCGTGCATCACGTGTGATAATGCCCTCGTCAGGCTTTTCCAGGCCGCACATCATCTTGATCAAGGTGGTTTTTCCGGTGCCGTTGGGCGCCAGAATGCCCATCGAGTACCCGATATCGACCCGGAACGAGGCACGATCAAGGATCACCTTACGGCGTTCCCCGGTCCAGAAGGACTTCGATACCCCCGAAAACTCCAACATCGCTTTGCCGCCCAAAATACGCCTGCCGATGCGCGCTCTCTTGAATGCGGCGCGTCATCGTATTGGAAACATACCGCCCCATTAGGGCGGTATTATGTCCAGTTTGCTGCCAATGTCACAGGGAATTTTAGGTCAAATGTGGCGCGAACGGGGCAATTGCCCCGCTATAACTGCTGCTTCTTGACACGTGCGAGCTTCCCGACAATCAACGAGATACCTGCCCCCGCGAATGAAAACAGCGCCCCCATCTTTGCGGCATCCTGTATCGGGCCTGCCTCGAACGCCACGGTTGCCACAAACAGCGACACCGTGAAGCCAATAGCGGCAACGCAGCCGATGACGACCAGATCAACTAGCCTCACGCCTTGCGGAAGGCCCAACCCAAGCGGCTTGGCCGCAAGCCAACCGAAGAAGAAGATACCCAGTGGTTTGCCGATCAAAAGGCCTGCCAGAACCAGCCAGGTCGCTTCACCCATAGCAGAAAACGCAACACCCGCATTCAACAGACCGAAGAGTCCCAGGATGATCTCAACCGGGTACTTCAGCGCATGCTCCATGGTGTTCAACAGATCTTTCAAATGCACTTCAGCCGCCGAGAATATGCCAAATGCGCGGTCCGCATGGGGAATTGTCACGACGATGGGCAGCAGGCCAAGGGCCGGGTGCAGGCCCGATTGCATGAAGCCATACCAGCTGGCGCACCCGGCGAGCGCGTAGGGCCAGAACGACAGTTTCTGACGCACCCGGCTGGACCAGCGGCGCAATTGGTCACCGCGATCCAGACGCCGTGGCAGCCAGTTGGCCAACACAAACACGGCTATCGCCGCCCCAAGCGACAGCAAAAGCCAGATCGGAGCCAGCTCACCCGAGGGGTAGAAGATCGCGAGGATAAGCAGGCCCATCGCGTCGTCGGCGATCGCCACCAACAGCAAAAAGCGCACTGCCGGGTGCCCGGCGCCAAAGACCATGCGACCCACGAGATAAGAGAATGCGATGTCAGTGGCGGTGGGGATCGCCCACCCATTTGCCACCGCGTCGTAAGTGGTAGAGCCAAGGAAATAGGCGATGCCAAGGTAAACCGCAATCGGGCCAAGCATGCCGCCGATTGTTGCCACCAACGGTGTCGCGGCTTTCTTGCCGCGCAAGCTCCCGTTCTTCAGGATCAAGGCCTCCCACACCTCTTTCGCGGCGATCGCGAAGAACAGAGCCATAAAGACGTCGTTCACCAGATAACGCAGAGTCAAAGTGCGGTAGCCATCATGCAAGTGGCCGATGGGGGCGTGGTCCCATATCACAAATTCGGTGAGGAGGTGGTAACTGTCCAGGTCCAGATTCGCCCAGATAAGCGCAATGATCGCGCCCCCAATCAAAAACAGGGAATACCCCATTATGAAGTTCCAGACACGATACATGGCAGCCCTCAATTTGTTGTGCCATTGTGATTACCCAATGGGGCGCAGGAGGTCCATAGGTCAGGCGATCAGACCCCAGACTATTCCTGCTACAATTGCGCCCACAAGAGCCAGGCCAAGGTAGGCCACAAAGACCCGTGGTTTGACCAAGGCCCAAACGGCAACGGCGGCGGGAATGCTGCTGACGCCTCCGGCAATCACAAACGACATCGCCGCACCGGGGCTCATCCCTTGTTCCATCAGTCCGGCGATCAGCGGAACGGCCGCATATCCGTTGAGGTAGGCAGGTGCACCCACCAAGGCGCCGATGATGATCGGAACCACACCTTCCCCGCCCACAACCTGTGCAATCAACGCGGCGGGAACATATGCTATCAGCAGCGATTGCAGAAGATACGCGAATATCAGCCACTTACCGAGGAACACGAGGTTTTCCCACGCCACTTGTGCAAATGTGCGGCGGCGCTCGGCCTCCTGCCAGAAGCGCCAGTTCAACGTGGTTTTTCTGGAGGTGGAGGAACAACAGCCGCTGATCGCAGGTTGCGCGCGCAACGGATCGGCGAAAACCGGGGACTTGGCGAACAGCTTCACCATCGAACCGCCGAAGATGCCCAACGCCACAGCAGCCACAGTTTTGGCAACCGCGAAGTCAAATCCAATGCCACCTGCCGTGATTGCGAACATCGCCGGGTCCATCAGTGGTGACGCCAGCCAGAACGCCATAACCGCACTTAAAGGGGCGCCGGCAGCCAGCAATGCTGCGACAAAGGGGATCACCTCGCAGGAGCAGAATGGCGACAGCCCGCCCGCCAGCGCGCCGACCACAATCATCCGCATCTCACGGCCCGCAAACGCGCCGTCCAGCAGGCGCTCGGACCCCGAGGCTTTCATCACGCCAATCGCCACAACCGCGAACAGGATAAACGGCAACGTGGAGCCGAATTGGTCCATGGTTTCTTGCAGCGTGGGAACCACGGCGGGGCGATCAAAGACCGCCAACACGGCGACGATCAGCACAAAGGTCACGGCAACCTTGTCGACCCGGCCCCAAATTTGCGGCAACAGACGGGGCGCTAGAGTTTGATCAGCCATGTTGGCCTCCATCATGTTCAGTTGCTATTTGGCGGTCACCTTGATCAGCACAACATTCTGCGATCAGGAACGCGGACAGTGCCTCAATCGCCGGGTGGTCGACCTGCGACAATATCCGCCGTCCGTCTTTGCGTTGTGAGACAAGCCCGGCTGAGACCAGTTGTTTCAGGTGGTGCGTCAGGACTGATCCGGCGACGCCCACGTCTTCGCCCAATTCCCCCATCGACAGGCCCGCAGGTCCAGCGCGGACCAGGCGGCGCACGATGGCCAGCCGTTGTTCTGATCCAAGGGCGGCAAAAGCCGTTGCGGCCAATGTGAGTTCGGGTGGGGGAAGGGTCATTTGTTTCATG
>JAESTV010000221.1 GCA_016763475.1 Roseicyclus sp. | reverse complement strand
TTTTGCCAGGCTGGTGGAGATTTTCGAGCGCAATCAGGCGACCTTCGTTTCGGTCACGCAATCCTTCAACACCACCACCTCAATGGGGCGGCTGACGCTGAATATCCTGCTCTCCTTTGCCCAGTTCGAGCGTGAGGTCACCGGTGAGCGCATCCGCGACAAGATCGCCGCCTCGCGCCGGAAGGGCATGTGGATGGGCGGCAGCGTACCGTTCGGGTATGTGCTGCAAGACCGGAAATTGGTGCCCCATGATACCGAGGCCCCGATCGTGAAGGCAGCATTCGAGCGCTACATTGATCTTGGCTCCAGCACCTTGCTGGCGCGGGAGCTTCAAGCCAAGGGTGTGACCACCAAGGCGGGTAACCCGCCGAACGCACAATTCGTCATCCGCATGCTGCAAAATCCGGTCTATGCGGGCATGGCGCGCCACAAGGACAAGAGTTTTCAAGGCGAGCATCAGGCCATCGTCGATCAAGCCACATGGGACCGCGTGCAGGAACGGCTCAAAGCCAACGGTCGCAAGCACCGGCGCGGGCGGCGGCCGAAAAACCCCGCCTATCTGCGCGGGTTGATCTTCCATGAAAACGGTGCGGCCATGACCCCGCATCACACCGGTAAAAAGCACAAAGAATACTGCTATTACGTCTCGACGGACTATCTGAAGGTCCGCCACACCGAGCCTTCGGCCGCACCACAGCGTCTTGCCGCTGATATGGTCGAGGGAGCGGTGGTGCGCGAGTTGCGCCGTGTGCTGCGTTCCCCCGAAATTTCCGCCCGCACGGCAAAAGAACTGGGCAAGCGCACCGAGACCAATGAGGTCGCCGCCGCCCTGCAGGATTTCGACAGCCTCTGGGCACAGCTTTTCCATAATGAGCGCGCCCGCATCGTCCAGCTTCTGGTGCAACGCGTGACCGTCACCGGCGAGGGGTTGGCGATCGACCTGCGGGCCGATGGATTGAAGGGGCTGGCGGCCGAATTGATGAGTCAACAGGAGGCAAGCGCATGACCACCCCCGACACCATCCGCATATTCGTACCGCTGGAATACCGCCGCCGCAACGGCCGCACCCAGATCCTGCCGCCCGAGAACCGGCTCGATGCCGAAGATCGCCAGCAGGACTCCCACATCCTGCGCGCCCTGGCCCGCGCATGGGAATGGCGGCGAAAGCTGGAAACAGGCGAGGCAAATACAATCGGCGATCTCGCGGCCGCCGAAAACCTGTCCGACCGCTTTGTCAGCCGCCAGATCCGGATCGCCTATCTCGCACCAATGGTTGTTGATCGGCTGGTCGCGAAGCAGGAAATCCCTGCCGTGAAGATCGCTGATCTGATTGATGTGGCGGCGAAGCCTTGGGGTGAGCAAGAATGCGCAGTGTTTGGAAGCAATTGATTTGCTGCCAATCAGGTCTGTCGGCCTATGCGTCAATGCCCCGAAATCTTGCCTCGAGAATAGGGATTCCCTTTTTCGTCGCACCGTCGTAGTATTTTGATCAAAAACAGGATTGTAGCATGGCACAGAAATCAGAAATCGAGTGGACCGACGCGACGTGGAACCCGGTAACCGGGTGCACAAAAATTGGCCCAGGTTGCGATAATTGTTATGCTGAGAGGTTCGCGGAACGTTGGCGCGGCATTCCCGAACACCCTTACGAACAGGGCTTCGATTTGCGGGTCTGGCCGTCTCGTCTTGCGCAACCATCACGTTGGAAAAAACCACGAATGATTTTCGTGAATTCCATGAGTGACCTGTTTCACAAAGACATTGACCGTGAGTATATAGATCAAGTTTTCGATGCCATGGAAACGGCAGACTGGCATGTCTATCAGGTTCTGACCAAGCGCAGCTCGTTGATGCGAAACTATGTTCGCAACCGATATGATGGAAAAGCCGTGCCGTCGCATATCTGGCTGGGTGTATCTGTCGAGGACGCTGCCCATAAAAGCCGTATTGAACATCTTCGGCAAATCAAATCCGAGGCGCGGTTTATTTCATTTGAGCCATTGCTCGGCCCTATCGGTGATGTTGATCTTAGCGGCATTGCTTGGGCGATTGTCGGTGGAGAGAGCGGCCCCAAAGCTCGCCCAATGCATCCTGACTGGGCGACGGAACTTCGCCTCGCATGCGAGAATTTTGACGTGGCATTTTTCTTCAAGCAATGGGGTGGCGCACGCCCGAAATCGAATGGGAGGCTTTTAGAAGGTGAAGAATGGAACGGCTTCCCGTGGCAAATTGTACCTGAGCCGATACTCAAAGAACTGCGGGCGTGAAAAAACTATATGGCTTCGGATCTGAAACTTTATCGCAATCGCGAACAAACCTATATCAAGCACAAATTTCTAACAAAATACCTGCAAGCTGCTGCTTACAAAACTTTGCATGGATATCCGGCATTCAATTTTGTTGATGCGTTTGCCGGTCCATGGAACGTTTCGGACGAAGAAGACTATTCTGACGCTTCATTTCATCAGGCAATCAATACCTTGGAAGCAGTCCGGAAGGACCTTCAGGGGCGAGGAAACGGGGCGTTAAAACTGCGCTTCTACTTTTGTGAGCGCCGCACCGATGCTGTGGAAAGGCTCCGTGAGTATGCTAAAAAACATAACAATTATAATATTCGTGTGTTTCCGGGTGCGTTTGAGGATAACCTAGATGCAATATCAGCATCTATTCCGGACGGGTTCACCTTTACGTTTATAGACCCCACTGGCTGGGATATCAGAAACGAGGACGTTTTTAAATTCCTGCTGAAACACAAAGGCGAGTTCTTACTCAACTTCATGTCCGACCACATTAACCGTCATGCTGAATATGAAAAAGTCTCAGCGGCCTACGGACGTTTTCTTGCCGACCCAGAGTGGGGAACTGAATTCGCACAATTGCCCGGTGACTGGAACAACGAAAAACGTATTCTTCATCTATTGAAGGAGAAGATGAAGGAAGCCAAAGTTGCAACGTACCTCCCTGATTTTCCAATCTTGATGCCAGCTAAAGAGCGCCTAAAAATGCGGCTGATCCTCGGGACACATTCAGCTAAGGGTCTCGAAGTATTTCGAAATGTGCAGGAAAAGGTTGAGCGCGACGAAATCGCGATCCGAAACAGCATCCGAGATAATCACAGCAGCCAAATGGGTCTTTTTTCGGACGATTACATCGCCGAAATCCAGCAGAAACGGGAAGGCGTGGGGTGTGCGAAATATCTGGATCAAGCCAAGGATGAGATAATGGAAACGCTGCGATCATATGGGGCTTCCAAATTCGCAGAATTATCAAGCGGCTTAATGGATAAATTCCCAATCCGTTTGACCCAGACAAAATCTCTGTTGAGAAAAATGAAAGATGAGGGCCTTGTGGATTTTACGCTGCCACCTAGAAAACGGGTGCCGCGAGATGACACGAGGGTCGTTTTGGCCCCCGAGAATAACAACCGTTCGTAGTCGCGAACACAGTCTATGTCTTGGCCGCCGACGAACATTCGAACACGCAAGCTTTCGCCCAACACGTCCATTTCTGATTTCCCTGACCGCATGAGGGGGGCAGTATGATAGTGCGGCGACTGGTCGGGCATGGAATTTACGGAAATCCCCTATTTTATTCCACTGATAGATCATGAATTTGGCAGCCGTCTCCCAATCTTTCTCTTGCCAGATCAACAACATGTTCATGATGCGTAAAATATAGAGCCTGCCCACTCTGGGAGATTTGCCCGAGCAAATCCAGTGCCGCCGACGTCCGCGTGTTGTCGAATGTCTCCACGATATCATCGGCTATGAACGGGAGGATCGTGCCATCGGCGACGAACTGACCATATCCCGCAAGTCGCAATGCCAAATATAGCTGAAAGCGCGTGCCCTTGGACATTTTGGCGGCAGAAATTGAACGGTTATCCTCATCCCGCACGGCGAGCAGGACTTCGTTTTGCCCGTCGGGTTGTGTCGCCAGCTTGGCATAACGCCCGGCGGTCAGCTTGGTAAAAGCCTTTTCCGTGGCGGCCAGCATACCGCTGCGGTGACTGTCACGATAGCGTATCAGGGCCTGCTCGGCCAAAAGAACGCCCAGCCGCAAACGCAGGCTCTTCTTTGCTTGTTCGGCAATGTCCAGCAAGAGAACCTGCCGCTTTTCCTGCAATCTGGCGACAGCATCATCGCCACCAACCGCCGCAAGCGCATCCCGGGCCGCGCGCAAATTCCCGATAGCACCTTCCAGCGTGTTCTCCGCCTCCGCGAGGTCGGCCTGTACCACCTGCAAGCGCGCGGTGGCTTCAGGAATGTCCGTGTTTTCAAGGATATCCAGTGCAGCGTCGAAGTCGTCCTGCCCCAGGCGAAGCGCGATGCGGCGCTGCAAATCCGCGATCCCCTCACGCAGCCCATCAGCTTTTTGGGCATTTGAGATGGCATTCCGCAAATCTTCGGTGGTTTTAATCGCGGCTGCGTCGGGAAATGCCGGTGCCATCTCCTCAACGGCTGCCGCAATATTATTGACTTCCTTACCGACGCTGACCAGCGTATCCTCTTGCTCCTGAATCTGTGATTTCAGGGTTTGCAAATCACGGCTGGCCTGCTCGGCTGATTTCAACCTGCTTTGCAAATTTCGGTCCAGAACAAAGTCTTCAGTACCCTGATCGCCCCCCAGTCGCGTATTCAGATCGCGCACGGCTTTGCCAAAATCATCGGCATCTTTCTCCATGGCCTTGATCCGGCCACTCAGTTTTTCGCGTTCCGATAGCCAGGGCCCGAGTTTGCGCAGGATCGGTAGGGCATCATGAAAGCCGGATGGGTCATCAATCTTCAGGGGTGAGGCATCAGCCTGTTTGCGCCATTCGGCGTCAGCGTCCGAAAGGCATCTTTCCAGCTCTCCTTCTTTTTGTTTGCGCTTTTTCAGCTTGGCGTTGGCTTTTTGAATCGCGATTGCGCGCTCCTGAGCTCGTCCGGCATCCTCAAGGGTTTTGCGCGCCAAACGGGTAAGATCGGACAGGTCCCCCGCTTCCGGGGCAGCGTCCAACGCCTCGCGTAGAGCTGTCTCAGCCTGGGCGATATTCGTCATCGCAAGCGCCTGAGCCTCTTTCGCCTGCGCAAAGGCTGCGGTGGCCCTGTGGGCACCTGCAAGTGATTTCAGCCAAGGCTGCAGATCGTTGGGATCAAAATCCTCGGGCAAGGAAAGCCCTTTGAGAAGGTCGGCAAATGCGCATTTTTTCACCTCCAGCGCTTGTTCCAGTGTCTCGATCTGCGCCTTCCAATGAGCCTTTTGTGCCTTCAGGCCAGCCGCTTTCATTTGCAGTTCCCGCAATTGAGCCAGTCGGTCGGCTGCCTCAAGCTGCGCGTCCTGTATGGTGTCCACCCGCACCATTTCTTTATGAAACCTGTCCGCCGTCTCCTGGGTAAGAGCCTGAGCGTGTTCGTTCCATACGGAATCGCGGTGGCCGCGCTTCTTGCTTGTCCTCATCCGAAAATAGGCTGACATCGGTTTTCATGGTGTCGAGGCGGGCCTCAATACCGGCCAGCTCGCGCGCCGCCTTATCAAAATCCTGTCGTGTTGCCTTGTGCGCATCCTTCAGCTCTTTGTGGGCATCAGCGATCCGCCGCGCCTGATCTTCAGTCACCGGAGCCACCGGAAATTGGTCAGCGTTGCCGTGCCATGGCAGCAGACCTGCCAACGCGTCCCTGACAGCATTCTTTTCGCGGTCTGTGGCAACATTGGCTTCGCGCAGCTGGCTGACCAAGGCTTCGGGTTCAAGGCGGTCCAAGAGGGCGCGAAGATCATCAACCGATGGAATGGCTTCGATTTTTCCGGCTTTACCTTCGGAGATTTCGTCCAATTCCGCCTTCGCGTCACGCTCTTCATCACGCGCTGCGTCGAGCAAATCCCGTGCCGTTTTCACTTCGTTTGCCAAGCGCTCGAATTTGCCAAGTACGGGTTCGGCAAGGGTTTCCGGTTCAACCTCGGTCAGGCCCAGATCTTTCATGGCCTGCTCAATATCCACGCTTAGTTCGGTCAGCTCTTGCTCCCGTTTCGGCAAGTCACCCTGTGCCGTCAGCGCCCGGGAGCGCGGCGCATCCATCAGCTGTTCAATCTCCTGCCTGACGGCAAGGATATCGGGGTCCAGCGTGATCTCTTCCTGTTTTTCACGGAGTTTTTCCAGCGTTTCCAGCGCCGTAGTTTGCATGGATGTAGCCGCAACCTCGCGTTCACGCAGCTTACGGGCCTGCTCGGGCCAAGCCTCTTGAAACACGGTATAATCTTTCACCGCCTCCAGATCGGAATGCAGCCCATTGCGTTTGACCAGCAGGGGCAAGCATTCGATAACAGCCTCAAGCCGGGCTTTGTCACTTATCAGACCATCGCGTTCTTTCCGCGCCGCCTTTTCATTCGTTTCGGCAGTTGCCAGCGCCGCGCGCAAGGTACGAAAGCGGCTGGCATTCAGGTCAAGATCACGGATTTGTCCGTCCAGAGTTTTCAGCTTGCGGCGCGCCTCGGCCAAAAAACTTTTACGCGCAGATTTCTTGTGAAAACTCTCTGCCGCCTCGCGCGCCTTGTCCAGCACGCCGCTCAGATCAGAAAGCCCAGCGGCTGCGGAAAACAGAAGCTGGCCAAGGTCGCCATGGCTGGCCAGAATATCATCGCCACCTTTTTCGATCGTCTCGTCATCAAGCGAAAACATCGCCCGATACTGCTCTCGGTTCATGCCGCCGAGTGCGCGGCCCAAAATCGCCGAATTAACCGGGTTGCCGCTGGCATCAAGCAGATTGTTTTGCTGTTTTTTGATACGGACAAGCTCATGTTCCGCCCCGTCGATTTCCAAACAGGCCCCGATGCGCATGTTGTCATAATCATGCAGGAAATTGTA
>JAESTV010000220.1 GCA_016763475.1 Roseicyclus sp. | reverse complement strand
TGAGGCATCGGTGGCGATATTTGCGTGTGGCCGTGTGATTGTATCTGACAGCCAATCCGGCGTGCCGAACGGCGGCAGGTCCGTTGCGTCAATTGTGCCCTGCTTTGCCAGGGTCACCCCCGCCAACGCCGCCCAAAAAACGCTGCTCGCCACCACGATGCCAGAAGCGCGCTTAATCCACATTCAGATTAACCGGTTGTGTCACGGTTTGAACATCGGGTTGCACGAAGCCGGAATAAGCGTACCCCACCAGCCCAATGAAGCCCAGAAAACCCAAGCAGATCAATATGATAATACTACGCCCCATGGATACGCTCACATGCCCTCGCAAAATTTTGCGCCCCGCGCCCCCGCAAGGTACCCCCTACGCCCCCGCAAGGCATCATCGGCGTTTGCCGCCGCTTGTGTTTCAATATAAGCCATGGACGGCGAGATTTCGCCACTGACCGCGGGAATTTTTTCGACCATGGGCGAAAGCGTGCCACATTCGCCATTGCGGCTTGCAAAAAGCGTTGTGCTGATTGGCATGATGGGGGCTGGCAAGACCGCCATCGGTCGGGCGCTGTCAGCCACGCTTGCCGTCGAAATGCGCGATTCTGATGCAGAGATCGAAAAATCGTCGCAACTGAGCATCGCCGAGATATTTGATCGCTTCGGAGAACCGTTTTTCCGCGACAAGGAGGGCCAGGTGATTGCCCGCCTGCTGGACGGCCCGCCCTGCATCTTGTCAACCGGTGGCGGCGCCTGGCTGGCAGAACGCAACCGCAAATTGTTGCTGGAAAAGGCCTGTGTTATTTGGCTGGAGGCTGACCTGCCGCTTCTGTGGTCGCGGGTGAAGCACAAATCCCATCGCCCGTTGCTGCGCACCGATAACCCCAAAACCACTCTTGCAGAGTTGTTACAGGCGCGAACCCAGGTGTATCAACTCGCCCCGCGCAAGATCACGGTCCAGCCGGACTGGTCCATCGACGCCACCGCCGCGCGAGTGATGGACATTCTGCGCCAGGACGGCGTTGTGTCAGAGGACGGCGTTGTGTTGGAGGATGGCGCGCCATGAAAGATATCGTCCGGGTTGAGCTTGGCGCACGCGCCTATGATGTTGAGATCGGGCCGGGCCTGCTGGCACAATCGGGGGCGCGCATTGCGCCGCTTCTGAGCCGCCCCAAAGTCTGGATTGTGACCGAGGAGACGGTTGCCGCCCTGCACCTCGACACCCTGCGCGCCGGCCTTTTCGCCGCAGGGATCGACGCCGAGGCGCTGATCCTGCCCCCCGGTGAAGCCACCAAATCCTGGTCCCACCTACAGCGGGTGGCTGATTGGCTACTGTCACAAAAGGTCGAACGCGCCGACATTGTGGTGGCCTTCGGCGGCGGCGTGATTGGTGATCTGGTGGGGTTTGCCGCCGCGATCCACCGCCGTGGCATCCGGTTTGTGCAGGTCCCCACGTCCCTTCTGGCGCAGGTCGACAGCTCTGTCGGGGGCAAGACCGGCATCAACACATCCCACGGCAAGAACCTGATCGGCGCGTTCCATCAACCCACGCTTGTGTTGGCCGATATCGACGTCCTGGGAACCCTGAAGCCGCGTGATTTCCTCGCGGGGTATGGGGAGGTCGCCAAATACGGGGCGCTTGGCGACGAGGCATTCTTCCTGTGGCTTGAGGACAATGGCCCTGCCCTTGCCGCCGGTGACCCGGTGCTGCGCCAGGAGGCCGTGCGCCGCTCGGTCCAGATGAAGGCCGATATCGTCACCCGTGATGAGACCGAGCAAGGGGAGCGCGCGCTGCTGAACCTCGGGCATACGTTCTGCCACGCGCTGGAGGCCGCTACCGGGTATTCCGACCGGCTGCTTCACGGCGAAGGTGTGGCTATCGGTTGCGCTTTGGCGTTTGAGTTGTCGTCCCGCCTTGGCCTCTGCGCCCAGGAGGACCCAAGCCGTATCCGCGCCCATCTTGCCACCATGGGCATGAAACGTGACCTGCGCGATATCCCCGGCGACCTGCCTGACGCTGACGGGCTACTGGCGCTTATGGGGCAAGACAAAAAGGTCGTTGCTGGCCAGCTGCATTTTATCCTCGCGCGCGGGATTGGCCAGGCATTTGTGACCGCAGACGTCCCTATGGACACGGTCCGCACCCTGCTGGCTGAGGCTCTGGCCGAGCGCTAAGCCCGTCGCTACGCCCGTCGCAGCGCCCTCCCATTTGCGGCCCCCTCGCCCCTGCGCTCCAAACCCGGATCAACCCACAGATCCTCCGCGACACCATCCGCACGTTCCCCTGCACGCACTGTGTACTCACCGCGCCAGCGGCCCTTCCCTCAGTTGCTACAAATGCAGTGTAGATTCCCGGAATGATGCCCGAAACGGACGCCAGATTCTCCTCTGGCATCTGCCCCATTGTTGCCCGATCCGATTTCTATTGTTCTCGATATCCGCTCAATGCGCCACATTGCTGCCCTGTTTGAGGCTCAAAACGGACTTCGCATTAATAGGGCGTAATCCAGTGACCATTAGCAGCCATTTTACTAAATTCCTTACGGACGATCGCGGCGCAATGACCGTCGATTGGACCGTGCTATCCGCAGGCGCCGTTGGGTTGGCCATTGCCACCACTGCCATCATGACCGACACCATTGATGTTCTGGCCGGTCGCATGGATAGCGAGTTGCGCACACGTCAACTCAGCGATGAGTGGGTCCAGTTCTACGCCACCCATTTTGAGCCGATCTTGCAGACCGGGTTCATGTCCGAGGCTGATGCCGAGGTTGCCTACAACGCCGCTAATCAGATGATGAACAACGAGGTCATGAGCCAACTGGCGTCCGGGATCGAAGCGATGGAAAACGGCACGATAACTGCCGCGGAAATTGTCGAATTGGTCGCCATTGCGTCCGTCGCCTACCAACGCAACCTCGCTGATGATGGAATGCTGAACTATTATTTTGGCTTTGATGGGTCTGCCCCCTATTTCATGACCCTCGCCAACGCCCCGACTGGTTGAGCGTCGGGTCAAGACCAACACAATGCCCTGAATTGACCCGCCATCCGCGCGGGTCTTTTTTTGTCTCTGGCGATAGGCATGCTTGGGCGCTCAGGTGCTCAGGTGCTCAGGCTTCGGCACAATGATGTCGCACCTTTGTGCCCAACCCCAAACGCCCGATTGGAATGTCTGCCCCCAACAGCAACCGCGATTTCGCCCATGGCGGAGGGGGGGAATACATTGGGTCAAAGATGTAGAATCGAGTGCCGATGCTGCGGGGAATCATCCGCTGTTCCATTCGCGCGCCGCAAG
>JAESTV010000219.1 GCA_016763475.1 Roseicyclus sp. | reverse complement strand
TAGTCATCAGAGGGCACCTCGGGGATCGAGGCGCTGAGGTCTGCCCGCCATTGGTCAAGGCGCGCCGCCAGGGCCGGGTCCTCATTGGCCAGAATCGCTGCCGCCATCAGGCCGGCATTCGCCGCCCCCGCAGCACCAATCGCCATGGTTGCCACCGGGTATCCCCGTGGCATCTGGAGGATGGAATAGAGGCTATCGACGCCGCTTAGGGCCTTGGTCTGCACCGGCACGCCAATCACCGGGACGCGGGTTTTGGACGCCACCATTCCCGGCAAATGTGCGGCTCCGCCTGCGCCTGCAATGATGACCTTCAACCCGGCATCGACAGCGCCTTTGCCAAACTCCCACAGCCGGTCCGGCGTGCGGTGGGCCGAGACGATCCTGGTCTCAAAAGGTACCCCCAGAGCGTCCAGCATGTCCGCGGCTTCGCGCATGGTGGGCCAGTCGGATTGCGAGCCCATGATGATTGCAACCTGAACCATTAAACCTTCACCCTTCCCTCAAGAAACGCGCACTATACCGAGGCGACGCGCGGCCTCAAGCACCGCCAGAGATCTAGGCAATAATATCCGGCGTCAGCTCGTCATCAATCCGGGCGATCCGGTCCTTTAGCTTCAACTTCCGCATCTTTAGCCGCTTCAACGTCAGTTGATCGGGGTTCACCGCCTCCTGTAGCGCATCAATTGCTGCGTCCAGATCGCGGTGCTCGCGCTTCAACACCCGCAGTGTCACCCGCAGGACATCCTCGTGGCTCATCTCGGATGGCGTGTCCATTGGCAGCATTTCCCCTGTTCCAGAGGCTAACTTAGCGCCAATACCGCAGCACTCCAAGCCTCTCGGGCTTGTAGGAGTGCCCCGATGCCCCCATATTTCCTGGATGTGGGCCCTGCCGAATGCGGGGGGTCTGGTGCCATTGCAGATCGCTTACCTAAAGGATGTGCCACGATGACGAAACTGACCCTTGCCTCACACCCCTATCTTCTGGGGTTTGACCAGTTGGAGCGGCTGGTGGAGCGCACCGCCAAATCCGGAAATGAGGGTTACCCGCCCTATAACATCGAACAGCAGGGTGAGAATGCCTACCGCATCACACTTGCCGTGGCCGGTTTTGCGGAAGATGACCTGGCGATCACGGTTGAAGATCGCCAATTGGTGATCCGCGGCAAGCAACGCGACGCAGATGATGCGCGGGTTTTCCTGCACCGGGGCATTGCCACCCGGCAATTCCAGCGCAGCTTTGTATTGGCTGATGGTGTGGACGTGGCGGGTGCTGCGATGGAGCACGGGTTGCTGCACGTCGATCTGACCCGCGCGGTGCCTGACAGTATTGTGCAGACGATCAAGATCCAGACCGGGCCTGCCAGCCCGGGGAAAATCCAGACCGGAGGGCAAAGCTGATGACCAATACCGAAGACAGCGCCAAAGAACGGCCCATTGTCTACGTCCGCAAAGTTGCGGTCGAAGATTTGCCTCAGGATGTTCAGGACCGCGCCGGGGGGCTGCAATCACTTTATGCCATCGGCGACGAAAATGGGGAGCGGATCGCGCTGGCGCGCAACCGGGAGTTGGCCTTTGTGGTTGCCCGCCAGAACCACATGCACCCGATGAGCGTACACTGACGGCTCATCAATGGCGGCGATATCCGGTCATGAACAACGCAAGGTGTGCTATGTGGCGTGCCGGGTGCTTCATCCGCACTCAGCGCCTTCGGTTGCAGTTCCAAGCCAACGAGGAACAACATCATCACAACGCCAAATTCCGCGACATGCTGGATCGGGATGATGCCGACCCCAAGCACGCCGAGCAGCGGAGAAATCACAATCCCCGCGATCAGGTAGCCAAGCACCGAGCCAAGGCCCAAGCGGCTGGCAATTGGCACCGCGATGACACCGGCGATCAGGAAGACAAAGGCGAGAAGGAGGGCGTCGGTCATGGATAGCCCTGAGATTTGCGCGGGCTATAGGAGGCGCGGTGTGGGGCCGGAAAGCAAGGGGGTATGATATCGGCGCACCTCGACGCCAGCGTTTAGACAGGACCTAACTGGCTCCGTCCTGGGACGTGCAGGCCTCAGTCAGATTCTGGTCACCGTTGGTAAATCCACCCCAACTTCTTGAGCATTCTCCTGCATCGCGCTGAGCACCCACGTAGTTGTTGTTTCATGAACACGAGTGTCAATCCGATGCCTTGTTCGCCGTACGCCCGCTGCGGCACACGCAACCTCGTCTAGCTCAACAACAATGATGCCACTGTCGTTCAAAGTTCTGTGCGGCAGGTACTCTACGCCCAATCCTTTGACTCCGCTCCACGGAACGATACCGCGGTAGCCGATCTGAAGGCCTTGTGGACGGACAACCACGCCGACAGGCGAGAAAGCCTTGCGAATGGCCAGTGATGCCACGAGCAATCCAATCGGCAGAAGCAAGTAGAGGAACGTGCCGACGTCCATAGATCCGCGTCGACCGAGCATCTCGGTTTCCGACAGCCCCTCGAAAGGCAAGCCATCAATCCAAATGGTCAGGCTGAGAGCAGCCCAGGCAAGCCCGATCACAGCCCAGACTATTGGCTCGGTTCTAGACCTGAGCAGAACGATGCGCCGTGCCATCTATCGCTTACCCCTCATCACGCCACTTGTTGGCCACCGGATAGCGCCGGTCGAGCCAGAACGCCCGCTGCGTCAGTCGCGGGCCGGGGGCGGACTGAAACCGTTTGTATTCGCTCAGATATATCAACTGCTCGATCTTCTTCACCCATTTGCGCTCATACCCAGCCGCCACCACCTCAGCGACAGAGCACTCCTGGTCAATCAGCATTTCCAGCATCACGTCCAACTCCCCGTAAGGCGGCAGGGAATCTTCGTCTTTCTGATCCTCACGCAACTCAGCGGTCGGCGGTTTGTCGATCACCCGTGGCGGGATCACCTCTCCGGCCGGGGCCAGCATCCAATCCCGATGCTCACGGTTGCGCCAGCGACAGGTCTCGAACACCCGCGTTTTATACAGATCCTTGATCGGGTTATACCCACCCGCCATGTCGCCGTAGATTGTGGCATACCCCACTGCGACCTCGGATTTATTGCCGGTTGTCAGCAACATGGAGCCGAACTTGTTGCTCAACGCCATCAGAATGACCCCCCGCAACCTCGATTGAATATTCTCCTCGGTCACATCCGCCTCATGACCCTCGAACAGCGGCGCCAGCGTTGCGGAAACAGCGTCGCGCGCCGGTGTGATCGGGATCGTGTCCAGACGGCAGCCCAACCGCTGCGCCACGTCACGGGCGTCCTCCAGCGAGGTCTCG
Source organism: Roseicyclus sp. (assembly GCA_016763475.1). Lineage (GTDB taxonomy): Bacteria > Pseudomonadota > Alphaproteobacteria > Rhodobacterales > Rhodobacteraceae > Gymnodinialimonas. The sequence goes on along the minus strand of JAESTV010000219.1, from coordinate 4,054 downwards.
GAGGTGTAGCGTGACGGCAGCATCACACAATGCACGTTTTCCGGGCCAATTGCGTCCGCCGCGATGGTTGCCACAATTGCGGAATCGATCCCGCCCGACAGGCCCAACACAACGGTTTTGAAGCCGGTTTTCCGCAGGTAATCCCCCAACGCCAGCACCATAACGCGGTAGTCGGCCTCCCATTCATCCGGCAGGGAGGCCTTCAGGCCGTCCACCGCGACCCATCCGTCGCCCCCCTCTTCAAACTCCCCGCGTTCAAACTCCACATGGCGCAGGTCAGGCTCAAACTGCGGCATCTGCACCGCCAATGCGCCGCCTCGGTTCAACACAAACGAGCCGCCGTCAAATACCTGATCGTCCTGCCCGCCCAAGAGGTTCAGATAAGCCGCAGGTAACCCGGTCTCGACCACGCGACTGACAACAACCGATTGGCGCAGCCCCATCTTGTTGCGGTGATAGGGAGAGCCATTGGGGATCACCAGGATCTCAGCGCCGCTTTCTTCCAGGGTTTCACAGACATCCTCAAACCAGGCATCTTCGCAGATCGGGAACCCGACACGGACGCCATTGATCGACACCGGCCCCTGTGGGTCGCCGGAGTGGTAATAGCGCACCTCATCAAAAACCGCGTAATTGGGCAGGTGATGTTTCAGGATTGTTGTTGTCACCTCACCGTGCTGACAAATGTAGTACGCGTTATAGGGTTTGTCCCCGCCCCACATCGGTCCCCCAATGCCAAACGCCGGGCCGTCCGCGAGATCTACCGCCAAAGCCGCAATCACCCGCTGCACATCTTCGGCAAACGCCTGCTTCATCACCAGATCCAGCAGTTGGTAGCCGGTGATGAACATCTCTGGAAACGCCACAAAATCACTGCCTGCGGTCTTCGCCTCTGCCCAGGCCTCTCGGGCCAATTGCGCGTTGCCGTGCAGGTCACCCAAGGTGGGGTTAAGCTGTGCCAAAGTCAGTCGAAAGTGGTCGGCCATGGTGCCTCCTGAGCGGATGTCGGGAGTGTCATATCAGTTTGGAGCGCGGGTCCAAGCGCCAAGCCGCCGAAATCAAGGGTTAAAGACATTGCACCAAACCCGTTGGTCACCTAGCTTTGCGCCTGAAATGTAATAACATCTCCGGTTGAGGGGGACGCAGGATGAAGTCGGCGATTTTGGGGGCTGTAGCAGCGATTGTGATCGCGGGCGCGGCTTACGGGCAGGAAACGGGCGGTGAGACCAGCACCGACATCCAGCAATACGACAATGGCGGCATCTACGAGGGTGAGTTCCGAAACGGTGTCCAACACGGCATCGGCACCTATCGGCTGCCCAATGGGTATACCTACACCGGCGCCTGGGTGGACGGAGAGATCCGCGGCCAGGGCCAAGCTGTTTTCCCCGATCAGTCGGTTTATGAAGGCGCGTTTGTTGCCGGGCGCCCACACGGGATAGGCTCGATCACCTTTGCGGATGGATCGACGTTTGAGGGGGATTGGGTTGAGGGCCGGATTGAGGGCAACGGCACCGCGATCTATTCCAATGGCGTGACCTACACGGGCCAGTTCCGCAACGCTCTGCATCACGGCAATGGTGTGATGACCGGGCCAAACGACTACCGCTATGAAGGGGCATGGGTTGACGGCGCCAAAGAGGGCACCGGCACCATCACCTACCCCGATGGTGCAACGTATACCGGCCAGTTTGTGGGCGGTGTCCGGTCCGGCACTGGCCGCCTCGAGATGGCCGATGGCGTGATCTATGACGGAGCCTGGGCCGAAGGGCAGATCAACGGCGAAGGAACGCTGACGCAGCCCAACGGGGATGTCTACGTCGGCACGTTGGTCAACGGTCAGCGCCAGGGTGCGGGGCGTGTGACCTACGCCAATGGCGATGTCTACGAGGGCGCATTCGACGAAGATCGCCGCCACGGAGCCGGGAGTTTCACCGGCACCGATGGCTACATTTATGTAGGCGCATGGATCGAGGGCCGGATCGAGGGTGACGGCCGCGTGACCTACCCCGACGGCTCTGTCTATGAAGGCACGTTCCGCAATGACCTCGCCCACGGGACCGGCACCATCACCTACCCCGATGGCGCGTCTTATACCGGCGCATGGGTTGACGGTGTGATCCAGGGCACTGGCACGGCAACCTATGCCAACGGGTTGGTTTACGAGGGCCAGTTCCTCAACGCACGCCAACACGGCCAGGGCACAATGAGCCACCCGGACGGCTACCAATACCAAGGCCAGTGGGAAGACGGATTGCGCCACGGCCAGGGCCGGGCAACTTACGCAGACGGCACGATTTACGAGGGCAGCTTCGCCGCCGGTCAACGCGAAGGTGACGGCACCTTGAACATGCCTGACGGCTTCACCTACGTCGGGGAATGGGATGACGGAGAGATCAACGGCGCCGGCACCGCAACCTACTCCAACGGGGACGTCTACACTGGCACCTTCGTGAACGGTCGCCGCCAAGGCGCGGGCACCATGACCTATGCCACGGGTGAAGTGCTTGAGGGGGAGTGGGAGAACGGCTTGCCCGCTGACGGCACAGCAACGGACGCGCCAGTGGTCGCGGAGGAGCCTGATGTGACAGACCCAGCGCCGGATGAAGGTGCCGAGGAGCCAACCGACACCGATCGTTGAGGCGGGCATGCCAAATGAACCGCGGCTCCGCGGGGTGACGCTGCCTTGCAGGGTCAGCTATTGAGGATACGGTCCACCGCCTGGATCGCTGAGAGCGCCGCGCCATGGACCGTCGCTTGCGCGTTGCCACCAAGAACCTCACCTGCGAAATGGACTCGGCCGTTGATCGGGGCCAGAATTTCGTCAACCGGCTGGTCTGTCTCAATCGCCATCGAGTAGCTGCCACGAATGTACGGCACACGTGACCAGTTTTTCACGTGCGCGGTTTCAAAGACCCGTGACGCGGTTCCGTCGTAAATTTCGTCCAATTCGGCAAGCACATCGCTGATCAGCTCATCGTCACCCAACCGGGCACGTGAAAGTTGATCCTGCGAGGCGGTAAAAAGCCCAAGAATGTTGTCCTCGGATGGCTTGCCGAAGGCCGCATCGTAATAGGTTTTTTCATCCCAGGCGTCGGATATGAAGTTTTGTATCGGTCCGGCAATCAGAATGTCGGGGTAAAACCGCTCCCGGAACTTCAGGAATACCTTAAAACCCTCGCCAAACTGGATGCCTTCCAGCCCTTCAACAATGCGGTCTGGCAAGGTTGGGGTAAAGCGGATCGATGCGCTTTTCAGGATCGAAACCGGAACCGTCACCAGAACATGATCCGCGTCAAAGCGGCGCCCATCTTGCACCCGAACCGAGACGCCGTTTGAGGTCTGTTCTATGTCGGTCACTGGCGCGTTCAGAACGATGCTATCGCCCAGATCCGGCACCACAAACCTCTCGAAGAACCCGTACCATGTGGTTGTTTCGAACTTCACCTCGGAATAGCCAATACGAAGCAGGTTACGGGGGCGCAAATTGCCATTGCTATAGACCTGATAGGTCTGCGGTCGGTAGTCGATTGTCTCAATGCCCAGGTCTGTATTTTCCTGCCCGAGAATTTGGCCCAATATGGTCGGATCGTCGTGGATCCACTCTGCTCCAGTGTCGATTGGGAAATCCGCAAACCCGGTCAGCCTTGCGACCCGCCCCCCCCAACCGGGTGCCGCCTCCAGCACCGTCACCTCAACGCCAGCACGTCTGAGATGAAACGCCGCCGTCAGACCCGCAGCACCGGCCCCTACGATCACCACACGCCGGGCAGTTTGTGCAGATACGATACCTGGGATGCTCAGGGCCGCTGACGCAAGGGACAGCAGAAATTGCCGCCGATGGATACTCTGCCACATGCCATAAGGCCTTTTAGCTGTCATCTCAGGAGCGCAAAACTGAGCGCATCAGCAATCGTAGGACCGCCCCGCCATGGCGGCAAGATACATCGGCCCATTCAAGCGCTCGCGCTGTTGCTCTTGCGATAACCGCCGTTCGCTCGCTTGCAGGATAGCAGCCCCAAGGGTTTACAGGGGCCATTCGTGCGGCCCAAAC
>JAESTV010000218.1 GCA_016763475.1 Roseicyclus sp. | reverse complement strand
CCCCGCTACCGCCCCGCCGCCGCTCTGCCGCCGCTCTGCCGCCGCTCTGCCGCCGCTCTCCCCCGGCGCCACCTCCAAACGTTTAGTTGCGCAAAAGCCCTCTCAAACGACATTTTATTTAGGCAATCCGGCTTTTGGCGGTTGACGGGCCAAAACCTCAGCCATATCGTCCGCCGCACGTGATAACAGGAGGCCCGGTCATGTCCGGCATTCTCGTACTTGTAGGATTTAGGCGCATGGGTCGGTAACGGCATCCATATCGGAAACCATGCGCCCTCGGATAAAACCGGGGGCTTTTTTGTGCCGGGCACCCCTGCCCGCAAAAACAGCCAGACTCCCGCACCACATGTCCGCAGACGCGGAGTGTCACACACGACTGATGAAGCGCAGAATAAGGAACAGGCGCAATGTCCGAGCAGATGACCGGTGCAAGAATGATCATCGAGGCCCTGAAGGAACAGGGTGTCGATACTGTGTTTGGCTATCCCGGCGGTGCCGTGCTTCCGATTTATGACGAGATTTTCCAGCAAAACGCGATCCGCCACATTCTTGCTCGCCACGAGCAGGGTGCGGTCCATGCGGCTGAGGGCTATGCACGCTCCACCGGGAAACCCGGCGTTGTTCTGGTGACCTCTGGCCCCGGCGCCACAAACGCGGTGACCGGCCTGACCGACGCGCTGATGGATTCGATCCCGATTGTGTGCCTGACCGGTCAGGTGCCAACGTTCATGATCGGATCAGACGCGTTCCAGGAGGCCGATACCGTTGGCATCACCCGCCCCTGCACCAAACACAACTGGCTGGTGAAAGACACTGAAAAGCTGTCCGGCATCATCCACGAGGCGTTTCACGTTGCCAGATCAGGCCGCCCCGGCCCGGTTCTGGTCGACATCCCCAAGGATGTGCAGTTCGCCACCGGGGAATATACTCCCAAACCCAAGGCCACGATCAGCCATTACCAGCCGAAGGTGAAAGGGGACATCGCTATCATCACCGCGCTGGTTGAAGCGATGGAAAGCGCCGAACGCCCGCTGTTTTACACCGGCGGTGGCGTGATCAACTCCGGCAACAAGGCCAGCGCGCTGCTGCGTGAGTTGGTCGAGGCCACCGGGTTTCCGATCACCTCAACCCTGATGGGATTGGGCGCCTACCCCGCCTCTGGCGACAAATGGCTTGGCATGTTGGGTATGCATGGCACCTACGAGGCCAATCTGGCGATGCACGGCTGTGATCTGATGATCAACGTCGGCGCACGTTTTGATGACCGGATCACCGGGCGGATCGCTGATTTCAGCCCGAACTCGGTGAAGGGCCACATTGATATCGACCCATCGTCAATCAACAAGGTCATCCACGCCGATTTCCCGATCATCGGGGACGTCGCCCACGTGCTGGAGGATTTGCTGAAGGTCTGGAAGGCACGGGGCCGAAAGGCCAATCGTGATGCGGTGCAGGGCTGGTGGACCCAGATCGAGACCTGGAAAACCGTGCGCTGCCTTGACTACAAACCCTCCGAAAAAACCATCAAGCCGCAATACGCGTTGGAGCGGTTGGAGGCCCTGACCAAAGATCATGACCGCTATATCTGCACCGAAGTGGGCCAGCACCAGATGTGGGCGGCGCAATACCTCGGCTTTGAGGAGCCCAACCGCTGGATGACCTCCGGCGGGCTTGGCACCATGGGCTACGGCTTCCCGGCGTCTATTGGAGTGCAGATCGCCCACCCCGACGCGCTGGTGATCAATGTGGCGGGTGAGGCCAGCTGGCTGATGAACATGCAGGAGATGGGCACAGCGGTGCAATACCGCCTGCCGGTGAAGCAGTTCATCCTCAACAACGAACGCCTCGGCATGGTGCGCCAGTGGCAGGAACTGCTGCACGGCGAGCGCTATTCCGAAAGCTGGTCCCAGGCCCTGCCCGATTTCGTGAAGCTGGCCGAAGCGTTTGGAGCCAAAGGCATCCTGTGCTCCGATCCCGCAGATCTGGACGATGCAATCCTGGAGATGCTGGCCTATGATGGCCCGGTGATCTTTGATTGTGTGGTGGAGAAACATGAGAATTGCTTCCCGATGATCCCGTCCGGCAAAGCCCATAACGAGATGTTGCTGGGTGAGGCTGACACACAGGGCGTGATCGGGGCCGCAGGAGGGGTGTTGGTGTGATGCTACGCGCCGCGCTCTGCGCGCTTGCCATCTCGTCGACATCAGCAAACGCCCAGGCCGTTGATGCCCTGTTCGATCTGCTTTGCGGGCGCACCGTGCATTTCTACGACCCCTCCGGCAATCAGATCGAATACACCGCTGGTGATGGCACGGCCTACTTGTGGTTCCACGACCTGCCTGACGTGATCGTCGGCACTTGGGGTGTCTATTCTGACGGTGAGCTGGACCAGCGCGGCGAAGGGAATGGTACCAGCCGGGAAGATATCGGCGGATCGGACTTGCTCAACCAGCCGTTGGATGGCGCGCAGGTTTATTACGAATACGGCCCCGGCGCATTCGGGCCGCAGGACGTCGGCGGGTTCCACTGCTTCGACGAACTGGAGTTGTTTGAAACGGTCGTGTCAGGCGGCATCTTCCCCGGTGACCGCTATGGCCTGCGCGACGGCGTGCCGCCCTACACCCTGCCGGAACATCCGTTTGTGCCGCTGGAAAACTTCGACACCGATTTCCCGCAACTCCCGCCTGAACCCGCCTGCGGGGTGCCAATCTCATGATCCACATTGCGCCCTTTGTGCCTGCCAATTTAACGCCACGCCAACGCCCCCCAACCGGCGCCACACCCTTCGCAATCCTGCTGCCCAAGCCATTCCCTTCGACGCAAACACCCTGAAGACGCGAACGCCTGAAAAGGAGACCTCAGATGCCACCCCTCAAACTCGAAAAAGGCGCGTCCAGCCATTCCGCTTATGACCTGCGCTCTCATCTCAGCCAGGAGATCGAGACCCACACCCTGGCGATCCTTGTGGAGAACGAACCCGGTGTGCTGGCCCGTGTGATCGGCCTGTTCGCTGGCCGGGGCTATAACATCGAAAGCCTGACAGTGGCGGAAGTTGATCATCTGGGCCAACGCTCGCGGATCACAATTGTAACCTCCGGCACGCCGCAGATCATCAACCAGATCAAGATGCAGCTGGAGCGAATGGTGCCGGTCCATGAGGTCTCGGACCTGACCGTGGAAGGGCCGTTTGTCAGCCGCGAATTATCACTGATAAAGGTGATCGCCAAAGGCGAATCCCGGGTTGAGGCCCTGCGCATCGCCGAGATCTTCCGCGCCAATGTAGTGGATTCCACGTTGGGAAGTTTTGTGTTCGAGATCACCGGCACACCGGAGAAGGTTGATGCCTTCTGCGAGCTGATGCGCCCCCTGGGTGAGGTGAAACTGGCCCGCACTGGCGTCGCCGCCATCGCGCGGGGTATCTGAGCGATGTGGCGGCTGGCGATGTGTGCGGTGCTGGCGTTAAGCGCGCCTGCGCCAGCCCAGACCATGGGGGGTGTGACCCTTGGCGAACCTGTGCCGGAGGGCCTGCCCGAGCCTTTGGGCACACAGGTCGTGGCGCCGTATGCCATCACGGTTTGGGGAGCTGGCGACGGCATCTTGTGGATGTCGACCACCGCTGACGCCGAATCCGGCGACGTCCTCTATATCGAGATCTGGCGTGATGGCAGCCAAGGCACGCAGCCCGCCCCGATTGAGGGCATGAGCTTCGGGGAGACCACCCGCAACGATCTGATCGAGCGTTTTGGATCGGAGGGAATAGTCTTCAACCAGCGTGGCCGCTTTACGGTCATCGACCCCGATGTGGCCTATTTCACCAGCTATGAGATCGAGGGCAGCGATGCGGTTGTATCATTTGTGACGATCCAGCCACTTGATGATGCGTCGGTGGAGACGGCAAGTGAGGCCCTGCTTGATGCCATCAGCCTGGGTGACGGAGCTTATCTGGACCGGATCTGGGGCATCAACCGAGGAATATTGCCGGGGTATGAACGGATCGCGGACCCGTTTGCCCCTTAGGGGCTTTGCCCCTCAGGGACCACGTGACCTTTGCCCCTCAGGGGCCACGGAGGTCAAGCTACAGCGTGGCACCTCACCCGTGGGGAAACGCCGCCTGTGCTGCCTCAGATTCAGGGCTGCCGTACCCTGCGCCAACAGACCCTGCGCCAACATGCTCTGGGCCAACATGCTCTGCGCCAACATACTCTGCGCCAACATACTCAACGACGTCGCAGGTGGAATTTAATCAAGACGCGGAGGCTGTCTGCCCCGCCCCCGCGCCTTGGTCCCGGCCCCGGCCTGTGGGGCAAGCGGGTCCGGGATCGCTACCGGTTAGCCAGTCGGAATAAGACCAGCGGCTTCGGCAGCGTCAATCTCCTCAATGCTGAGAAGACCATCT
>JAESTV010000217.1 GCA_016763475.1 Roseicyclus sp. | reverse complement strand
GGCACACGTGATGATGTTTTGCCAACCCGTGACGCAGATCATGAACCTCGGGGTCACCGTACATCCAGGCGCCGGTTGCGGCCTCAGCCATTGCCGCCAACACATCTGGTGACGGCCCGAAGACGCTTTCATTCGCCCCCAATCGCGCGGTGAACCCAGTCCCGCGTGTGCGTTCCTGGGTTTCGGGGCCGACAAACGGAACTGTTGCGGGCAGGGATAAAACAAGCGGGGTGTAGCGAGGATTTGTCATACAGTCAGCGTTTGCGGATTTTTCCCCGCCCTGCAAGCACCGTTTGACACCATATTGGGCTGATGACCCAAACAACCCGCCGCCAATTCCTGATCCTGGGCGCTGCCGCCGCCAGTGCCGCACGTCTGGCCCCCACACTTGCCGCAAAGACGTCAGCACACGCCGGGGGGCGGCGCGTGCTGACGCTTGTCTATGACAAGGGGTTGGGGATGATGCGTGCGATAGACCGGTTGGTCCCGTAAGGCGGGATTGATCGCGCCACTTGGGTCCTACAGCGTTTTGCGGTTTATCGGAGGCAGCGCACCCCCCTGACCGGCGAGGCAGCGGTTTGTGAAACAACCGCGCTCATTGGCCAGGGGGATTCAAGTCAAACGCAAAGCGCTTTAATATGCATCTTCCGTCAGGAACCGGCGGTTCACCCAGCCACGCTGATAGCCGTTCCATGTCACCAGGCACCACGCCGAGTACTGGTTCAACCGCTGCTGCTGCTGATAGGTCAGCCCAAAAAATTGCTGCTGGGTGACGGTGGGTGTGCAATAGGAGACCTGAATGCCGCGGGCATTGTAGGGCAATGCGTCAATCACGAAATAGCTGGTGCCGGGGCCGACGCGGGCGTTCAAATGATCGTGGGACGCGACGCCGTGGACACGCCATGCGTCGGGGCCGTGGCCTTGCTGATGGCTGCCAGCATTGGCGGCAGCGGTGACGGAAACCAGAAGGGTTACAGCCAGGACGAGGCGGGAGAAAAGGGTTTTCATCGGAAGGGGATCCTTAGAATAAGTGACGACGGGGCAAGATTGCCGGGCTTTGTCGCGTCACTCAATGCGGGAATCCCGTAGATCGCGTTACAGAACCAGCAGCATCGCCTCGACCACCTGCGCAATTTGCAGCAACACCGGGTCCACAATCCCCGCAGTGCGCCCATCCGAGCGATGCACCCCATGCCGCTGGTGCGCACTTCGCAGGCGGCAATCGCAGCGGCGATGCTGAGGAGACGGCACCGGCAATACCCCGGTTCGGGATCGGGGCCCGGGGGGCAAGGAGGGTGCGGATCATGAGGGCATCTATGCGGATCATATCGGGCTTATGCCCGATCACACACTCAGGCCCATATGGAGGTTTTACCCCATAGGCCATTTACACGCCGAGTTCCGGCACCATTGCTCCCTTTCACTCCTGCAACTTGGCGCGCCGTCAGGCCACTTCGGCCAACCGTGCAAGTGCGGCTTTGATCCGCGATTCCTCTTCCTCACGGGCTGCGAGGTTGGCTTGGGTTTCCTCCACCACTTCCGGCGGCGCACTTTCCGCGAATTTCGGATTGTTGAGGCGCCCACGTAAGCCGCCAAGTTCCTTGGCCAGCTTGCCAAGGGTCTTTTCAAGGCGCGCCTTTTCCTGTGCCACGTCAATCAGGTCTGCGATGGGCAAGCCAAACGTGCCGCCATCCACCGCAATGGTCACGGTGCCTTTGGGGAAGGTGTCAGCTGGCGTAACGCCTGACAGCCGCGCCAGGCGGACGATCATCGCGGCGTTGCGTGCAAATGCACCTTGGCCTGCCTGATCCAGATCCGATTGCAGCAGCTGACATTTGAGGCCAGCAGGCACATGCATCTGCGCCCGGACCGAGCGGATACCCTCGATCAGATTAATCACCCAGGACATCTCTTTTTCGGAGCTTTCATCAATAAGTTCAGCGCCATAGGTGGGCCAATCGGCATGAACAAGCATGGTGTCACGGGTGGTGATCTCACCCCACAGCTCCTCGGTGATGAACGGCATCGTGGGGTGTAACAGGATCAGGCATTGGTCGATCACCCACGCCATTGTGGTCCGAGTTTCTGCAATAACGGCCTCATCACCCGAGGCAAACAGCGGCTTGGCAAATTCCAGATACCAGTCACAGACCTTGCCCCAGACAAAGGCGTAAAGCCCGTTTGCAGCGTCGTTGAAACGGTAGTTATCCAGCGCCTCGTCATGGGCAATCCGCGCCCGCGCGGTCTCGGTCACGATCCATTTGTTGACGGTCTGGGTGACGGTTGCGGGGTCGAAACCCGCGTTTGGCTTACACTCGTTCATCTCCGCAAACCGCGCGGCGTTCCACAGTTTGGTACCGAAGTTGCGGTAGCCTTGGATGCGATCTTTGGAGAGCTTCAGGTCACGGCCCATGGCGGCCATACTTGTGAGCGTGAAACGCACCGCGTCCGCGCCGTATTCGTCGATCAGCTCCAGCGGGTCGAGGACGTTGCCGATGCTTTTCGACATCTTGCGCCCCTTCTCGTCCCGCACCAGCGCATGAACGTAGACCTCCCGGAACGGCACCTCGCCGGTGACGGCAAGTTGCATCATCATCATCCGGGCGACCCAGAAGAAGATGATATCGAAGCCGGAGATCAGGGTGGAGGTTGGGAAATAGCGGTTGAGCGCGTCGGTTTCCTCAGGCCAGCCAAGGGTGCCGATGGGCCAGAGACCGGAGGAAAACCAGGTGTCGAGGACGTCGGGGTCACGCCACATTGGAGGAACGGGTTCGTAACCGTCTTCGTCCATAGCTTTCGATGGCCATGGCATCACTAACGGATCAACCAGACCATGCGCTTCATTCTCATCTTTAACTTCGACAAGGTTTTCCGGTGCGAAACCTGCGCGCTCAAGCCAGACTTTTGAGATCTGAGCCTTTGCCTCTTCAACAGAAGCCGCGCAGAATTCCATTGTAAGGATCCCGCTTGCGGTTCTTTTTCCACCTTCTTCGGTCTCATCTGGGGCGTGTTTACGCTTGAAATCCAAAGCCTTGGATAACCCAAAGTTATCACTAACTCCGACCACCCTTATGCCGATCGAGCCCTGTTTATCGGGTACCTGCGCAGTCCAAACCGGGATCTGATGCCCCCACCACAATTGCCGTGAAATCGTCCATGGCTCGATATTTTCCAGCCAGTGGAAATACACTTTCCGGTGCTGCTCGGGGATGATCCGGGTCTTGCCAGACCGCACCGCTTCCAGCGCCGGTTCGACAATTTTGGCCGTATCCACAAATCATTGGTCGGTCAGCATCGGCTCGATCACAACCTTGGAGCGGTCACCGAAGGGTTGGGTGATCAGCTTGGCTTCGACCAGCGGAACAAGGTCATCCGGGCCAAGGCCCGGTCTACCATCATCATCTTCCGTAGACCGGGCTTCAGCCCGGGGTTTGCCAAGGCGCGGGTCATCGGCGCGGGTCATGACCGCCAGACCTTCGGCGGTGATCTCAGCTATCACCAACTCCCGCGCGACGAACCGGTCCAGCCCGCGCAGATGGTCGGGGACAAGGTTCAGGGCGTCGACCTCCATCTCACCCAACTCAACCTCACCATTGGCAACGGCCTGCGCAATCGCCGCCGCCTCGGCGTAGGGTGCGCCGTCGTCACGCAGATGCGCCTTGGTGTCCATCAGGCGATAACACGGGATGTTGTTGCGCTTGGCGACGCCGTAGTCGTTCATGTCGTGGGCGCCAGTGATCTTCACCGCACCCGAGCCAAACGCCGGGTCCGGGTATTCATCGGTGATGATCGGGATCAGGCGGCGATGTTCCTTGGGACCAACCGGAATCTCGCACAACATGCCGACAATGGATGTGTACCGCTCATCATCGGGATGCACCGCAACCGCGCCGTCACCCAGCATGGTTTCAGGCCGTGTGGTGGCAATGGCGATGTAGTCGCGCGTTTCACGAAGCGTGACCACGCCATCCTCATCTTTCTCAACGTATTCATAGGTTTGGCGCTCACCCGTTTCAGGGTTGGCCGCCAGCGGATACTTGAAATGCCACATGAACCCCGGCTGGTCGATATTTTCGACCTCCAGATCGGAGATCGCGGTTTCAAAATGCGGGTCCCAGTTCACCAGCCGTTTGCCCCGGTAGATGTAACCCTTGTTGTACATCTCCACGAAGACCTTGATCACGGCGTCATGGAAGTTGCCATCTTCCCCTTCAGGCGCACCGGGGGCGCCGGACATGGTGAAGGCTTCGCGGGACCAATCGCACGACGCGCCGAGGCGTTTGAGTTGTTCGCGGATGGTGCCGCCGGATTGCTTTTTCCACGCCCAGACGTGGGCCAGAAACTCCTCCCGCGTCAAATCTTTCCGTGCAATCCCGGACTTGGCGAGCTCACGCTCGACCACCATCTGAGTGGCGATACCTGCGTGGTCGGTGCCGGGTTGCCAAAGGGTGTCAAACCCCTGCATCCGCTTCCAGCGGGTCAGCACATCTTGCAACGTGTTGTTGAAAGCGTGGCCCACGTGCAAAACACCCGTCACGTTTGGCGGCGGGATCATGATCGAGAACGGCTTTGCCCCCGGCTTGGCGTTTGCACCGGCTTTGAACGCACCTTTGGCGTCCCAATCGGCGTAAATGCGGGCCTCGGCCTCAGCTGCGTTGAAACTCTTGTCCATGGCTCTGGCCCCTCAATTCGCCTGAGACGTGAGGTAACGGATGAGCGCGGGAAGGTGAAGTGCCAGATGGAAGCAACTGAGTGCGGCTGGAGGTATTGGCGCGCCGGAAGGGGTTAGCCCGGCGTGGTGGTAAGCGTGGTGGCAGATGTGGGGGCAAATGTGGCGGCAATTGCAGCGGCCGCGCGGTCAAGCGCCGGGTCCATCAGGTCACCGGCGTCGATTGTTGCGATCGGGGGCGCCAATTTGGAGCGGGTGAGGCGGGCATAAGCGGGGTCGTAGTGGTCAACGATCAGCGCCTGCGCAAGAGCCTGAGGCTGGTTGTCGGCCAGAAGCGCCAGCCAGCGGTCAACGGTGGCGTGGCCCGCGTGGGCGCGCAGGTGGTTGAGGCGTGTGGCAAGCGCATCTGCGTCAGCCACCAGACCGGTATAAGCGGCGGCAAGGAAGCGGGCGCGATGTTCGGGCGCAGCTTTCACAACGATGCGGGGGCTTTCCTTCATGGCGACCCAAAGTGCGGGGGGCAGGCGCAGGGTGCCGATGCGGGCAGATTCGGCCTCGATCAGGATCGGTTTGGCGGCATCGAAGCTGCTGAGCAGTTCCAGAATGGCGCTCTCGAAGCCCTTTTGGGCCGGTTGCACACCATCAATATCGCCGAGGATCGAGCCTCGGTGGCGGGCAAGGCCTTCAAGATCCAGCACCTGCACACCGAGGGCAGCGGCACGCCCCAAAAGCTCTGTCTTGGCAGTGCCGGTGAAGCCGTCAAGCCGGACCACCCGGAACGGCAGGGTGGCGTCATATAGCTTTGCCACAACATGTTGCCGCCAGCTTTGGTAACCACCTTCCAGCACCTGCGCCCGCCAGCCGATTTGCGTCAGGATCGAGGTGAAGCTGCCAGAGCGTTGCCCGCCGCGCCAGCAATAGACCAGTGGCCGCCAGCCGCCGGGCTTGTCCAACAGATGGGCTTCAATTGCATTCGCCGCGTTGCGCGCCACACGGGTGGCACCAATCTTGCGGGCCTTGAACGGGCTGTCCTGAGTGTAGATCGTGCCGACCTCGGCCCGTTCCTGGTTCGACAGGACAGGCATGTTCACGGCACCGGGCAGATGATCCTCGGCGTATTCCGCCGGTGTGCGGACGTCGATGATGGTGTCGAACCCCTCCGCTTGCAACGCGGCGAGGTCCGTCAGGGTGTAGGCCACTCAGAAGCCGTCATCGTTCATCTTGCGGAACCGCTGGATCAGGCTGGAGGTGTCCCACCGCCCGCCGCCCATCTGCTGCACGTCGCTGTAGAACTGATCAACCAGTGCGGTGACCGGCAAGGACAGCCCCATATCCTTACCCTGCTCCAGCGCGATCCCAAGATCTTTGCGCATCCAGTCAACCGCGAAGCCGTGGTTGAATTCATTATCCACCATGGTGCCGGCGCGATTGGCGAGTTGCCACGAGCCACCAGCCCCCTGAGACACCAGATCCGCAACCTTCTTGGCGTCCAACCCTGCCTTCATCGCCATATAAAGCCCCTCGGACACAGCCTGAATTGCACCGGCGATGCAGATCTGATTGACCATTTTGGTCAATTGCCCGGACCCGACATCGCCGAAATGTACGGTGCCTTTGGAATAGGCCGCAATGATCGGCTTGACGGTGACAAAATGGTCCTCATCCCCGCCACACATGATCGCAAGCTGGCCGTTTTCGGCCCCCGTCTGGCCGCCAGAAACCGGCGCATCCACCCAACCGACGGCTTGAGCCGCCGCCAGGGCTGCCAGTTCACGGGTGACACGGGCCGAGACGCTGGTGTGATCCACAAAGATCGCGCCGTCTTTCATCCCCGCCAGCGCGCCGTCCTCTCCCAGCACAACTGCGCGCAAATCATCGTCGTTGCCGACACAAGCCATCACGAAATCCGCGCCCTCCGCGGCCTCACGAGGGGTGGCGGCGTGGGCGCCACCAATCTCAGCCGCCCATTTCTCTGCCTTGGCGGAGGTGCGGTTATAGACAGTCACGTTATGGCCCGCGCCAAGCAGATGAGCGGCCATGGGGTAGCCCATTACGCCGAGCCCCAGAAATGCCAGTTTCGCCATGGGATCCTCCGGTTTAGGGATCACGCCAATTGCGCAATCTTTGGTTTCGCGGGAAGGTAACAGGGCCGGGCGCGGTGTCTAGGCCACACAAATCAGTGTGGTGGCCGAAACGGCGGCCGGTTTTCCGGTGCCAGCCCTGGGGAGGGTAACGCCGGGTGGCGGGATCAGGGGCCTGCCCTACCCATCAAACGTCCACCGATACCCCGGCGGCGTGGGGCCTTTGTTGCGCCCCCCTTGCTCCATCTGCTCCCAGCCATGGGCGAGGATTCCGACCGACCGTGACAGACAGAAGAAGCCACGCGCCAGCGGGGCGGGGCAGCCGAGTTCGGCGAAAATCACCGCGGTGGCACCGTCGATGTTCATCGGCACTGGCTTGCCGCGATCTTCCAGAAGATGTGCTTCAATGGCCCGGCCAATCCGGGCGTACCCACCCGAGACAGCCGCGGCTTCTGCCGCTT
>JAESTV010000216.1 GCA_016763475.1 Roseicyclus sp. | reverse complement strand
TTCAGATCGTTACGCGAGCCTTGATGCAAAGAACGATCCGCTGATGGAGATCGACGAGATCGTGCCGTGGGAAGAGTTTCGCCCACTTCTGGGGCGGGTCTGGCGCAAGCCTGCAAGCGAGCGCAAATCCAATGCTGGAGCAAACCGATTGATGTGGTGCTGATGTTCAAGACGCTGGTTCTGGGCGCACTCTACAACGCGCTAAGGCTAGCCGCAATTTTTAGAGGTGCCCTTCAGTACCTGGAAAATCACATCGCCGATCCTACCGGCATCAGCCGGTAGTCGTTCAGTCCGTCAGAATTTCTGCAAAGCGGCCACTTGCCGCTGACAGGATTGTGGTCACTTCGTCCGCACAGCCCGCCGCCAGATTGTTAGCGTCACCCGCCTGTATGGCTCATGTGGCGGCTCATCTGCCCGTCGGCCACCTGCCGCGAATAGTCGAAATCGTGGCCTTTCGGCTTGAGCAATATCGCGTTGCGGATAGCGTCCACTAACGCGGCATCGTCTTCGCTTGCCCGCAAAGGCGCGCGCAGGTCGACCATGTCTTCCTGACCCAGGCACATGAAAAGCTGACCGGTACAGGTCAGGCGGACGCGATTACAGCTTTCACAGAAATTGTGACTCAGCGGTGTGATGAAGCCGATCTTCTGGCCGGTCTCTTTCAACTGCACATACCGCGCGGGGCCGCCGGTGCGTTCTGCCAGATCAACCAGCGAAAACCGCTCAGCCAGCCGGGCGCGCAGATCATCAAGGGACCAATATTGATCAAGCCGGTCCTCGTTGCCCAGATCACCCATTGGCATGACTTCGATAAACGTCAGGTCCATGTCACGGGCAACGCACCATTCCTGAAGCGTAAACAGCTCGTCTTCATTGAACCCTTTGAGGGCAACCGCGTTGATCTTCACCCGCAAGCCAGCGGTCAGGGCTGCATCAATCCCCTCCATCACCTGCTTGAGGCGCCCCCAGCGGGTGATCTCGGCAAACTTCGCCTCGTCAATTGTGTCGAGCGAGATGTTGATGCGGCGCACACCGGCGGCAAAAAGCGGCTCTGCAAATCGGGTCAATTGGCTGCCGTTTGTGGTCAGGGTCAGTTCATCCAGCACACCGGTATCCAGATGCCGTTTCATGCCTTGGAAGAAGGTCATGATATCGCGCCGCACCAATGGCTCGCCGCCAGTAATCCGCAGCTTGCGCACCCCCAATCCGATGAAGGTGGAACACATGCGGTCCAGTTCCTCCAGAGTCAGAAGTTCCTTCTTGGGCAGGAATTTCATGTTCTCTGACATGCAATAGACGCAGCGGAAATCGCAGCGGTCGGTGACCGAAACGCGCAGATAGGTGATGGCGCGCTGGAACGGGTCGATAAGGGGGGCGGGCTGAGTCACGGGCTGTGTCATGGGTGGACACTAGGCTTGCATTCGGGGGCGTACAAGGTGGCGGTTGCGCGAGGAGCGCACGATTTTGCGACTGCGCGAGGAGCGCACGATTTTGCGACTGCGCGAGGAGCGCACGATTTTGCGACTGCGCGGGGAGCGCACGATCTTGCGACTGCGCGGGCAACCCATTGCTTTGCGGTTTGACGCCAAGCCTGCAAGGTGGTGGTTGATCACGGTTTGGCGCGGGCCTAGTCTTGGCACCAAACGTGTTGAAAGGTGCGATATGACACGAGTTGTAATGATATTGGCGGTTCTGGCGCTGGCTGGCTGTGCAAACGGCGGGCTGGATGGGCTGTTTTCTGGTGACGGTCCGGGTAGCGGCTTTGGCCGCGACACCCCGACCAACACCCCGGCCAACACTCTGGACGGCGCAACAGCGGCTCCAGTTCTGACTGACGCCGTTGTGGGGGAAGCTGCGACAGCAGACATCGCACCCGCCGACAGTGCAACCCGCGCAGCGGCGGTGGCCGATGGTGACACGGCAACAGGGGATTTGGTGCATGGGTTTACCGTCGCAAGCCTTGGCGATGCGACGCAACCGGGGCTCTGGATCGAGACACCGCTGGTGGATCGCGAGCGTTTGGCGACAATTGTCGCCCCTGACGGCACAACGGTTGTGGTCACGGCGCGCCCATCGGGGGGGGAGCGGGGATCAGGCTCGCGGTTGTCACTTGCGGCATTTCAGGCCCTGGACCTGAGCCTGACATCCTTGCCTACGGTCACGGTGATTGCCGATTGAACGGTTAATCCCAACGCTTGGTCCCTGGGCGCAAATGCGCGCCGGTTTCGCATGGGACATCCCGGAGCGGTTGAATATTGCGGATGTCTGCTGTGACCGCTGGGCGCGTACTTCCCCTGAAAAGGTAGCTGTGATCCATCGCTTTGAGGATGGGCGCCGTGAGGTTTGGACCTACGCACAGCTCAAGGCGGCGTCCGACAGCCTGGCGGCTGTGCTGGCCGCGGGCGGCGTGGTGCAGGGTGACCGGGTGGCGATCCTGATGGCGCAGAACCCACGGGTTCTGGTGGCGCATTTTGCGGCGATGAAGCTGGGCGCGGTATCGCTGCCGTTGTTCACCCTGTTTGGCGATGATGCGCTGCGTTACCGGCTGCTCGATAGCGGCGCGAAGGCGGTGATTGTGGACAGCGCGGTTGAAGAAAAACTGCGCGCCATCACCAATGACCTGCCAGATCTGTCGCTGATCTTGTCCACTCGCCCATCCACTTGCACGTCCACTCGCCCATCCACCCGCCCATCCACCCGCGCGCGCAAAGGTGAGATGACGCTGGACGAAGCGATGGCCCAGGCGCCACGGGGGTTTCGCGCCGCTGCCACAGGTGCCGAAGATCCGGCAGTGATGATCTATACCTCCGGCACCACGGGTGAGCCAAAAGGGGTTCTGCATGCGCATCGGTTCCTTTACGGCCACCTGCCTTGCATGGAGCTGTCCCAGGGCGGGTTTCCAACGCCAGGTGACATTGGCTGGACACCCGCAGATTGGGCCTGGATCGGCGGCTTGATGGATATGGCGCTGCCGTGCCTGTTTTACGGGGTGCCGCTGATCTCGTGCCGCTTGGCGAAGTTTGATCCGGATGCGGCGCTTGCCTTGATTGTGGAGAATGGGGTGAGCAACAGCTTCCTGCCGCCGACGGCTTTGCGTTTGATGCGGCAGGTGACGGTGCCAAACGGCCTGCGCTTGCGCGCTGTCGGGTCTGGAGGAGAGGCCCTTGGCGCTGATCTGCTGGAGTGGGGGCGGGGGCACCTCGGCTGCGCCATCAATGAGTTCTACGGCCAGACTGAAGCAAACCTTGTGGTTGCGGCCTGTGATGGTGTGATGGACCGGGTGCCCGGTGCGATGGGCCTGCCAGTGCCCGGCCATGACGTTGCGATCCTTGGTCCCGGCGACACGCCCGTTGGAGCAGGTGAGGTGGGGGAGGTCTGCATCCGCGCCCCTGATCCGGTGATGATGCTGGGCTATTGGAACAAACCTGAAGAGACCGCGCAGAAGGTGGTGAACGGCTGGCTGCGCACCGGTGATCTGGCGACCCTCCGGGGGGATGCTCAGATGGTGTTTCACGGCCGCGATGATGATGTCATCACCTCAGCCGGATACCGGGTCGGCCCGGTCGAGATTGAACAGGCCCTCACCAGCCACCCGGATGTTGTTGTGGCAGCGGTGGTCGGAGAGCCGGACCCGATCCGCACCCAGATCATCGTGGCTCATGTGGTCCTGCGCGATGGGGCGGAGTGGAGCGGCCTGGAAGAAGCCCTGAAAGCGCGGGTTCGCAAAAAGGTGTCCGCCCATGTTGTCCCGCGCAAGATCATCCGCGCCGACAGCCTGCCCACAACCGCCACCGGAAAAATTCTGCGCCGGGCGTTGCGGTCTTTGTAACGGTCGGCGTCGGGTGCCAAAAATGCTGACCGGGGTGCCGAAGACAGGGGCGGTGCGGCGCTATCCTCTATTTTTCAATCGAGCGTCGGATCGAGCGCATCACCAGCCAGACCACACCGATGGTGGGTAACACGATCAGTGCAGTCAGGAGTGTTTTGTCTATTCCCAAAGGTGTTGCCAGCGGCCCCAGCAGGTAAACCGCCAAGCTAACGCCGTAATAACTGACCGCCACCACCGACAACCCCTCCACCGTCTTTTGCAGGCGAAGTTGCAAATCGGCCCGGCGATCCATCGATTCCAGCAGCAATTGGTTCTGGGCAGAGCGATCCACATCTACCCGCGTGCGCAGCAGATCACCGGCGCGGATGGCGCGGTCGGTCATGCCATGGAGCCGCCGCTCGGTCGCTCTGACCGTGCGCATCGCCGGGTCAAAGCGGCGCATCATGAATTCGCCAAAGGTCTGGCGGCCTTTAAAGCGTTCTTCGCGCAGAACCTCGATCCGCTGGTTCACCAGAGTTTCATAGGCCCTGGTTGCGCCAAACCGGAAGGCGCTTTCGGTTTGCAATTGCTCCAACTCGGCGGCGGCCCCAAGCAATTCACCCAAAGTCTCATCCGGTCTCGCCAGATCACCGGTCAGATCGCTGATGAGGGTTGACAGGCTCACGTCCACCTCACCCATCCGCTGCGAGATATTACGGGCGCGGGGCAAACCCAACATCGACATCGCCTTGTAGGTTTCGATCTCACAAATTCGCTGCACGATACGCCCAATGCGGCGGTTCCCGGTCGGGGCGGGGAGGAACACCGCAAACCGCATGTGCCCGGCGCAATCGATGCGAAAATCGCCTGCGATGATGGCGGAGCCATCCAGAACCCGCGATACCGCAAGGCTTTCTGGCACAAACCATTCGCTGAGCCGGTCAGAGATCCGGGCATCATCGGCCGGTGCCGCCCCGTAGCGGATGTGGGCCGAGGTTATCCGCAAACCCGGCGCGGCGCTTAGCCAATCATCGGGAAAGACCTCCCACGCGGCTGGGTCAAACGGCCGATCCCCATTGTTTTCGGGAAATGCGGTGTTTTCCAGAAATGCGGTGTAGGTCACAAATTCGGTGTGGCTTTCCCATTTCAGGTGAAAGCGGCCCAGTTTGGCGAAGTAGTGGGTGGCTTCCGGGCTGGGATGTTGCGCGCCGAACCGGTCGAGCAGTGCCAGCAAATGCGCGCGATCCAAACCCCGGTCACGTTTGGCGGCGTCTTTCGGTTGCTTGATCGCCAGAAAGACCGCCTGCCCGGGCGCGGCAAGCGAGGGGAAGGGGCGAGCGTGAAGCTCGTTGGCCAGTTGATAGCGCAGCGGGTGGTCTTCAAGGGGCATGACACTGTGATCCGCAATTAGGTGTTACACCAAGCCATAGAAGCATTTCACCCGTTGTAAACAGGAAAACTCAATGATTATAGTGGGTTGACGGGATGCAATGGTATACTGAACCCGGCAACCTTGTGTTCTGAACCGAAAATTCGGGTTCAGGTGACCTGGCCACCGGCGATCTGGATCGCCTGCCCATTGACGCTGCGCGCGGCACGGGAGCACAGCCATAGGGCCGTGGCAGAGACCTCATCGGTGTCCAACAGCCGCTTGTGGCGGTTTCCCCGTGCCAGATAAGCGCGGGCGTCAGCCACAGGCATGTCCTGATGTTGCGCAATCAGGGCAGCGTTTCGTTCCACTATGGGCGTGTCCACATAACCGGGGCAGATCGCGTTGAAGGTAAGGTTCGAACCCAGGTACTCCTCCGACAGGCCCCGGATCAGGCCAATGACCCCATGTTTGGAGGCGGTATAAGAGATTGCGCCTTTCAATCCACGCAATCCGGCGATCGACGAGATTGCGAGCATCCGCCCCCAATCATCCCGCCCCAGCGTTGCCATCGCACCCTGAAATGTCAGGAACACGCCATCAAGGTTTGTCGCCATGGTGCCGCGCCAATGATCCAGACTTTCCTTTTGGAACGGTGCCGGTTCAGCAATGCCCGCGTTGGCGACACAAATGCAGACTGGCCCGTGTGTCCTGGCAGCCTCGGCGATACCATCACGGACCGAGACCTCATCCGTCACATCCATTTGCCTTGGGTATAGCCGTGGGTGGGTTGCGGCGGCGGTTTCCAGCCGGGCCTGATTGCGCCCGGTAATTGTCACGTCTGCGCCAGCCTCCGCCAGCCCCAGGGCAATCGCCAGCCCGATCCCTGTGCCGCCGCCTGTCACCAAGGCGTGTCGTCCGCGATGTTCCATGCCCGATTCCCCCAATTGCTTCCCGATTCCCCCAATTGCTTATTGTCTCACGTCTCGCGCTTCCTGTGGCCTGAAAATCACCCACGCAAGGATTTAGACGTAATGATCTGCCATTACATACGGCGAAAACGGATGAAATGTTCGTGTTGCCGTTGTCCCCTCCATGTGGCCTTGGTAATGGGATTATGAAGGGCCGTTCAGGTCCGGGAACTATCAGCGGGGGAATTGCGGTGAAAATCGGAGCTCCGAAAGAGATTGAAGCGGGTGAAGCGCGGGTGGCGATGACGCCGGACTCGGCGTTGCAGCTCATGAAACTTGGCTATGATTGTGTGATCGAGACCGGGGCCGGAGCGGCTGCCGGGTTCTCGGATGCGGCGTACAAGGCCGCGGGTGTTCAGGTTGTGAAAACCGGCGCAGCGCTTTGGAAGGCCGCCGATATTGTCGCCAAGGTGCGCCCGCCCACGACGCCCGAGACCAAGAAGCTGCGCGAAGGTCAGTTGCTGATCTCGTTCTTCTACCCCGCTCAGAACGACAAGCTGATGGAAGCGGCGCGTAAGCAGGGCGCAAATGTAATTGCGATGGACATGGTTCCGCGGATCTCACGGGCGCAGAAGATGGATGCGCTGTCCTCGATGGCCAATATCGCCGGTTATCGCGCGGTGATTGAGGCGGGCAACAACTTTGGCCGTTTCTTTACCGGCCAGATCACGGCGGCGGGTAAGGTGCCCCCGGCCAAGGTTCTGGTGGTTGGTGCGGGTGTGGCAGGCTTGGCTGCGATCGGCACGTCAACCTCGCTTGGGGCCATCACCTACGCCTTTGATGTGCGCCCTGAAGTGGCCGAACAGGTGGAATCGATGGGGGCCGAGTTTGTGTTCCTCGACTTTGAGGAAGAGCAGCAAGACGGCGCCGCGAGTGGCGGTTATGCCTCGGTCTCGTCCCCGGAATTTGCCGCGGCTCAGTTGGCGAAGTTCCGCGAATTGGCCCCTGAGATCGACATTGTGATCACCACGGCGCTGATCCCGGGGCGGGATGCGCCTGAGTTGTGGACCGAGGATATGGTTGCCGCGATGAAGCCCGGCTCGGTGATTGTGGACCTTGCGGCGGAACGTGGCGGCAATTGTAAGCTGACGGTGAAAGACGAGAAGATTGTGACTGACAACGGTGTCACAATCATTGGCTACACCGATTTCCCCTCGCGCATGGCGGCGCAATCCTCAACGTTATATTCCACCAACATCCGCCACATGATGACCGACCTGACCCCTGAAAAGGACGGCCAGGTGGTCCACAATATGGAAGATGACGTGATCCGTGGCGCCACGGCGGTTTATGGGGGGGACATCACCTTCCCGCCGCCGCCGCCCAAAATTGCGGCCATCGCAGCGAAACCCAAAGCCCCCGCCGCACGTGAACTGACAGTGCAGGAAAAACGCGCCAATGAAGTGGCCGCGTTCCAGACCCAGACTCGCAATCAGGTTGGCCTTCTGGCTGTCGGCACGCTGTTTATCCTGCTGCTTGGCACCGTGGCCCCGGCCAGCTTCATGAGCCACTTTATTGTCTTCGCACTTGCGTGTTTTGTCGGGTTCCAGGTGATCTGGGGCGTCTCACACTCTCTGCACACACCGCTGATGGCGATCACCAACGCGATCTCGGGCATCGTCATCCTGGGTGCGCTTTTACAAATCGGGTCGAACAGTTCCATACTGGTTGTCCTCCTTGCCGCAATCTCGGTCTTGATCGCCACGATCAACATCGTGGGTGGCTTCCTCGTGACACGTCGCATGCTTGCGATGTTCCAGAAATCCTGAACGGGAGGAGGTCATTATGTCCATCGGATTAGTTTCGGCTGCCTACATCTCTGCGGCCATATTGTTCATCCTCGCGCTTGGCGGGTTATCGGGGCAGGAAAGCGCAAAACGCGCCGTGTGGTACGGGATTGCGGGCATGGCGATGGCTGTGTTCGCCACGGTATTTGGACCCGGAATCGCCAACTGGTTCCTGATCTTGATCTGCGTCGCGGTTGGCTCGGTTGCGGGCTATTACATCGCCAACAAGGTCCAGATGACCGAGATGCCGCAACTGGTTGCGGCGCTCCATTCCTTTGTGGGCCTTGCCGCCGTGTTCATCGGCTTCAATGCCGAGATCGAGATGAACACTATCGCCAACCTGCAAGCTGCGGGTGAGACTCAGGTGCTGGCGGCAATGGATGGTTTTGCCGGCACAATTGCGTACAAAACCCCTATCGAGATTTCGATCTTGATGGTTGAGGTTTTCCTCGGTGTTTTCATCGGGGCCATAACCTTCACCGGGTCGGTTGTCGCGTTTGCCAAACTGGCAGGTAAGGTGAAAACCACGGCTGAGAAACTGCCCGGCGGGCACATGTTAAACGCAGGTGCGGCGGCTTTGTCCTTCATCCTGCTGCTGATCTACGTGAACACCGGCGGCGGCTGGGCGTTGGTCCTGATGTCGTTGCTGGCGTTCTTCATCGGGTATCATCTGATCATGGGCATTGGCGGCGCGGACATGCCTGTGGTGGTGTCGATGCTCAACAGTTACTCGGGTTGGGCGGCCGCGGCGATTGGCTTCTCCCTTGGCAACGACCTGCTGATTGTGGTCGGCGCATTGGTCGGCTCGTCTGGTGCGATCCTGAGCTACATCATGTGTAAGGCGATGAACCGGTCGTTTATCAGCGTCATCCTGGGCGGTTTTGGCGGCCCTTCGGGTCCGGCAGCC
Organism: Roseicyclus sp.; assembly: GCA_016763475.1. GTDB lineage: Bacteria > Pseudomonadota > Alphaproteobacteria > Rhodobacterales > Rhodobacteraceae > Gymnodinialimonas. Next base: position 11,916 of record JAESTV010000216.1, on the reverse strand, counting down.
GAGATTGATGGTGAACAGATCGCCATTGATGCGGACGGTGTGGCGACAGCCCTGAACGAAGCTGATTCAGTCATCATCATCCCCGGTTACGGCATGGCGGTGGCGCAAGCGCAGCAATCGGTGTCGGAGCTGACCCGTAAGCTGCGCGCGGCGGGCAAAACTGTACGCTTTGCGATCCACCCGGTTGCGGGGCGTTTGCCCGGCCATATGAACGTGCTTCTGGCCGAGGCGCGTGTGCCCTACGATATCGTGATGGAGATGGACGAGATTAACGAGGATTTCGCCAAAACTGACGTCGCCATTGTGATCGGCTCCAACGATATCGTGAACCCTGCCGCCCAAGACGACCCCAACAGCCCCATCGCCGGAATGCCGGTGCTGGAATGTTGGAAAGCCAAACAGGTGTTCGTCTCCAAACGCGGCCAGGGCACTGGTTACTCCGGTATCGAAAACCCGCTGTTCTACAAAGAGAACACCCGCATGTTTTACGGCGACGCCAAAGCATCCCTCGATATGCTGTTGCCCAAGATCGACTGATCTGTCGGCCAGCCAAATAAAAAGCCCCGCCATATCCGGCGGGGCTTTTTCGTTTCCCCCCACCCCTCCCACAACCCACGGTTCGTAAGCGGCTTTCACCTAAAGCGCTTTTCCTGATGGGTGGGCGGCACCTGTTGGTGTTGCAAACTGACGCGGGTGTGGTGCCTGGAGGCCGCGACCGATCATTGTGCCAGTTGGCGCAGGGCGGCAGCGGTCAGAAATAGCCAATAATTCAGGGGCGGCATCCTAACGCCCAAAACAGGTATCGCACGGAAGTCACAGGTAAACCGGCCCTTTGGGTCTGCAAATATTGCGTCGCCGGTGCGCGCATGTAATCAGGCGGTTATGGTTGATAACCCAATACCCGGCGTCCAGCGCCCCCTACGCATTCGCGCCGAGTCCAAACGGGACCCGAGGACTCAATTTGGCGGTTTGCCGTTTCGAATTGTGAAGACCAAGAACCGTGAACAGGTTGAGGTCTTGCTTGTTACGTCGCGGGATTCGCGCCGTTGGATCATCCCGAAAGGCTGGCCCGTGGACGGGATGACGCCTGCTGAAGCCGCCGTGCAAGAGGTTTGGGAAGAAGCCGGGGCGCGCGGGCAGGGGTATGACATCTGCATTGGCCTCTATTCCTACAGGAAATGGCTGGGCGAAGACCTGAGCCTGCCGGTGATTGTGGCAGTGTTTCCGGTGAAGGTTGAGGAGTTGCTGGACGACTATCCCGAAGCGGCGGAACGCAAACGCAAGTGGATGAGCCTGAAGAAGGCGGCCAGCAAAGTGGAAGAGCATGATCTGCGCCAGTTGATCGAAACATTTTCGTTGGATCGATTGCGTTAGGAGCATGTTTGCGCCGCGTGGTGTAAGGTTGCGCTTGAAGCGGGCCGGAATTCACATAAGTCTTTAGGGGCATGATCAGATATTCGTTGAAATGTGCCGAAGGGCATGGGTTTGAGAGTTGGTTCCAATCGGCGGAGGCTTTTGAAAGCCTATCGCACAAGGGCCTGATCTCGTGTGCGATCTGTGGTGGCGGGGACGTGACCAAGGCGATGATGGCGCCCGGAGTGTCCAACGCGGAAGAGGGCCAGGAGCGGGCCTTGAGCAAACCGGCGCACCCGGCTGAGGAGATGCTGCGCGCCATGCGCGCCCATGTGGAGAAGAACTCGACCTATGTGGGGGGCAATTTTGCACGGGAAGCGCGCGCGATGCATCTGGGTGACGTGCCGGAAAAACCGATCCACGGGCAGGCCGGCCCGGAAGAGGCACGGGCTTTGATTGAGGATGGAGTGCCGATCCTGCCGCTTCCCGGCCCACCGCCGGGTGAAAAAGCCAACTAGCCAAGCGGCCAACCAGCCAAGCGGCCAACCAGCCAAGCGGTCTCGGTGCCCTCCCGTGTTAGACACAATGCCTGCCGGCATCGGTCGTCACTGTGGGCGTGGCGCGCCTGCGGCGCGCGGGCAGGTTGCGCGGGCAGGGTTGCACGGGCAGGGGGGACGCGGTTCGCATTGACCCCAGACAAATGCGGCACTGGTCAGCGCCGACGTTCGCATCGTTGGCAGGACGCCCACACTGTTGGCAGGACATAGGGCGCGCTCAGCCCCAATCCCCATGGTCGGGTGTGATGCCACGGGCCAGTAACTCGGCTGCATCAGCTGCGTCGCGACGGGCCTCAAACTGGCTGACCGAATGGGCGACAGCGCGGGCGATCTCCAGATCCGGGATGCCACGTGCCTGCATCTGGGCCACCATGGCCTTGCCTTGTGGGGCGAGGGGTTGCGGGAACAGGATATCATCGAGCTTGTCGAAGTGAATGTCAGCTGCGCGGGCCAGTGCATCGAGCTTTTCCGCATATCCGGCAGCGTTGCGCATCTGGGTTCGGGCGGCCTGGTGCCAGTCCATGGCGCGGGTATGCAGCGCCGCCAGTTGCGGGTCGGCGAGGTAATCTGACACCCGCGCACGGGTGGCCTCTGCATGGGCAAGCAGGCCGGATTGCGGTGTCTCGTTACGGTCAAAAATTGCGTAATATGTGGCGTTATATTTGTCAGGTTTGGCGTTGACGTTGCCGCGCGCCGCACGCCGCAAGAACGCCTCCTGCGACTGGGTGGCGTAGTGGGAAATTTCGGCGTTGGCATAGCCAAGCGTGGCCAGGGACGAGCGCCACATGCCATCCATGAACCCATGTGTCATTGGCTTGGCCGAGCCGTTGACCCAGCGGCGTGTTTGCAGCGAAGATTTGTCTTTGCCCTTCACAGTTGGGCGGTGGATGCCGAGTTTCATGGCGTCAAAGGGTTTGAACAACGTCTTCACGCCCCAGCCCTTGCGGAAGTGATCCGGCGCCCCGTTGCAGTAGGCCTCGGTCACCGGAATATCGCTCCACGTTACCTGCCCGGACCCGCCCATCATACGCCAGGTCAGCGCGAAACCGTCGGCATCGGGCGCGGTGGCGAACAGGTCATCCAGATGGCCCGCACCTGCCTTGATGTTCAGGTATTCGTCAACATCCAGCGCGATCAGCCATGTGCTGTCCACCACCTCTGGCAGATTGGCCGCGCGGCGCAAGGCCAGCGGTTGCGGCTTGCCAGCGTCCGGCACCTTGTTGCGATGATGGAGTACCTCACCCATGACCGCCAGTCGGTCCAGCAGCGCATCGGTGCCATCACTGCAATCATTGGTGAAAACAACAATCCGGTCAAAGCCGATCAACCGGTGGTGGGCGATCCAGTGCAGCAGAAACGGCGCCTCATCCTTCATCATGGTCAGGATTGTGCAGCCGGGCATCAACCTCAAAGCTCCGTTGCTGGTGGGCGGTGGCGAAGCAGGCCGCCCTGGGCCTCCAGCGCGTCAGCCTGCGCCGCCGTCAGGCTATGCAACGTATCAAACAACACGCGATATCCTGCCTCCGGGTCGGCGCTGTCGGCGATCCTTGCCAATTGATCTTTGGTCGGTTGCGAAAACCCGTGGGAGCCTGCGCGCCATTTAACTTTGGCGCGCCAAAGGTCGTAGTCCGGGGCGGCGTAATGCAGCAAATAGGCGTTGTCCGCGGCTCCCCATACGGGGCCGGGTGTGCGCTCACCTTGCCCATTTTGTGCCCAATGTAACTTCATCACCAGATCCGCCTGACCGGCACGGTGGAAGCTTTTGCCTTCCGGGTGATAGGTCAGGCCAAAGCGGATGCGCAGAAGGTCAGCGTTTTCGCCGTAGATGTCGTTAACAGCGCCACGTTTGATCGGGCTGCGAAACCCCTCACCCCCGCCGGGCAGGTAGACCTGTTCGGCACTGCGCACGCGCAGGGATTGGGCGTCATCGGGCAGGGCCTCCAGCGCCTGCGGAATCGTGCGGTCGCGCATCCACATCAACTCATCCGCATCAAGAACCAGCAGCCAGCCCTCCGTCAGCTCGGAATAGGCTTGTGACAAAACCCGGCGCTGGCGACGGGTAAAGCGGGTGTCGGCGGACATTCCAAAGCCGGCCCAAAACGCGGCGGTGCAGAGGCGGACATCTATGCGCGGCTCACCTTTCAGGCGCGCAATCGCCGGGTCATCGGGATCGTCGAGGTAAAGGATAGTCCCGTCCGCGCCCTGTGACAGATGCCACGACAAAAAGCGGCTGAGGATCGGCCAGGGTTCGCGCGCAATTGTGGCGACCGTGAAGCCCATGGCGATCAGACCTGACCCTGGAGAGTGCGGAACATGGCTTAGCGCTCAATCTCATGGTGGACGAGGGGGTGATCCAGACGCAGGGCCATTGCCGCTACAGCAGCGGCGAGTGTGGTTTTCGCGGGTGCGCGCCATTTGGTGCCTGCAGGCAAGAACCCGTCAGCCGCCAAGGCCGCCCCAACCGCCGGAAAATCCAACGTGGCGTGGGTTTCGCGTTTTTTCACCCGTTTCCCGTCGGGGTAGTAATAACCCGACACCGCCTCAATCCGCGTCGGCGCATGGCCTTGCCAGCGGGTGAATTGGGCGATGTAATCCTCTATATTCGTGGACGGTCCGCGATTGATGATCGCTACTTTGGCGTCCGGGGCGACCAGCATCGCTGCCAAATGAAGCGAGGAGGCATCAAGCGACACAATGCGCCTGGCTGCTTTGTAGGTGGCGATCTGTTTGGTGATGTCGTGGGTTTGGGGGTGGAAAATGGTGTAACCCGCCTTTTCCATCCGGTTCTCGATCGACGTCTCAAGCAGGACCGAGCCACGTTTGGCGGGCAGGCGGGCGCGTGAAATATAGAGGTCCTCTGCGCCATCAGCCGCGATATCGCGGCCCAGGTTGGTGTGCATGTAGTGGCGATATTCCGGCCGACCCTCGATCATGTGGTCAATTCCGAAGCCCGGCTCGGGGATCGCCAGCTCGTCGATGATGACCGGCTTTTGAGGAACCCGGAACTGGATCTGTTCCTCGGTCAGGCCCATGGTTGCGAAGAACGGCAAGAGGTGGCGGTAATGTCGGCGCTCATGGGTCAGGCGCTGCTTGGGGTAGAACACGATGCCCGCGATTGGGCCAAGGTGCTCCAGCGCCCACAGGCGGGCCGTGCTTTCGCACAGGAAGTGGCCAAAATGACCGTAGAACAGCCCGCCAAACAGCCAACGCCCCTCAAGACGCTCGGGTGGGTCGAGGTCAGCGGGTGGGACAGGTTCCATCGTGATCGGGCTATGGGCGTAACGCCAGCAATGGCCCTGGTGCAAAAAGCTGCCGTCGGCATCAAACAAGCCGGCCGCGCGCCGGGCTTTGCTGTCACCCTCCGCGCTCCATGGCACAAGGGTGACGTCCCTATGCCAATGCGGGGTCCAGTTGATCGCCCGCTCGGGCGCAAAATCCAAGGCCGGGTCGATGGTGGCGACGCTGGCGTTCATCTCACTCACTCCAGCGCGTCCGCAGGTGTGATGCCAACCTCCTGACACATGCGCCAGGCGTAGGAATTCTCCAACGGGGGGTTCTTGCGCCACCAGGGCTTGGTGCCGTTGGTGTAGAGGTGGACCGAGACGGTATCGTCGCTGAACCAGCCCTCAACCCGGCCATGGGGATCGTAGAAGATATCGTTCAGTTGGAACGGAACAGGGTAAAGCACATCTGATGTCATGGCTTTGTCGATGTCACCTGTGGTTCGCGCGAAGTGGGTAAACGCCTGCGGGCCAAAGGCGGTGCGCTCGGTTTTGTAGATCTTCACGGCATGGGGAAGGTTGCTGTCCAAGCGCTCAATCTTGCGGCGCTGGTTCTTGTTCCACCATGGCGGCACGTCTGGCAGGTTGTCGTAATAATCCAGAAGCTGGTCGATCAGCTCACATTGCTGCGGCATGCCGACGACGCCGCAATTAAGCGCCCCTCGCATGCCGTGGCCTGCGTAAATGTAGTCCCATTCATCGGGGAAGGGCTTGTGGCAGTAGGCATCACAATCAATCCAGACCGCGCCGGTTTTCTGGATCATCTTGTAGCGAAAGACGTTCGACAAAAAGCTGGCCGAGGTCGCCTCAACGATATCCATCGGGATATCCATGATATCTGTCGCGGGTTTCACAATGACGCCCTCAGGCGCGTTGGTGACATTGTCTGTGCAGTAAAGCGTCACCGGATGGCCATGGCGCAGGTGCGACTTCAGGCAAAGCTGGTTCAGGTATTGCAGGCTCTCTCCGATCCAGAGAGAGGCGACGGGACGACGATTGAGGTCCATTTGGCTGGCCTTTGTTGCTGCTCGGGTCTGGGCGGATTGATCCGCGCTTGCTTGGCAATGGTTTTCCCGCATTTGGGGGGCGTTGGCAAAGGGTTTCGCCCGATAGGGTTAGGGGATGTTGCACAATTGCGGGCGGATTTGGGGGATTTCCCCGGATCTGGGCATGTGGGCATGTGCGCTTGTCAGCCATGGCGAGGGTGGGCCGCCTTGATTGCGGTCTCCTGTCGGCACTTGGCCAGGGTGCCACGTGTGGCGGTCGGGACTGGGTGTGGCTAGCCGGGTGCCGCGCGCCCCGCATCTGGCACAGAAGGGCGGGTCAGGTGCGGATTTGCGCCGTGATATCGGTGCCCGCAGGGACGTTGTGGATGTCGAGGATCGACAGGCCGGTGCGCAGCCGCGTGCGGGCGGCGCTTTGAGTGATTGTGGGCGGATGTGGCCAGGCGCTGACGTCATAGGTTTGATCCGGGTACCAGTTGTGGATCACCGTAACGCCACCAAAGGCGGGTTTGAAAATCTTGGCCCCCTCTTCGGGTGTGATGTGTGTAATGCCTGCGCCGGTTGTGACCTCATGGTCGCCAGGGCCGAGGAAAAGCTGGTTTTGACCTGGTCCTGCATCAATTGTCGAGGCGCCCTCACCATCATGGATCACATCGTTGCCGTGGCCGCCGTAGATGTGGTTGCGCCCGGTTTTGTCGTGGATCAGGTCGTCACCGGTGCCACCATCCAAGGTGTCGCGGCCCGGTCCGCCATAAAGGGAATCGTTGCCCGCCTCGCCGTAGAACCCATGGCGTCGGTTGCCTTGTTTGGCTTTGGCGATCATCGTGTCGTTGCCCGCGCCGCCATAGAAGGTTGCGCTGCCGTGTTTGGGGCCGATCATCACGTCATCGCCGGTGGAACCGGTCACGTCGACCTCCACCCGCTCAGAGGTCTCGAACTCGATGGGGCTGTCGGGGTGGGCCACAATCTTGATCCGCTTGCCTTCGGTCTGAGGCCCGCTGCCAGCCCCTTCCTCGTGCCGGGACACCACGGTGGCAATGCGGATTTTCTCTATGTTTGCAGGGCAGTGGAGGATGAAATCGTCTGGCCCCGCCATATACCAAAGCGTATCAATGCCGCCGTCTTTATCCTCTTTGATCTTCTCGGCGTCTTTGCCGTAGGCCCAGTAATCATTGTCCGCGCGGCCACCGGCCAGCACCACCGACCCATCAACGGCCATCATCGCGTTGACGCCATCAGCGGGGTTTTCAAAGCCTCGCAAATCGAGGCCCAGATCAAGCGCGCCGCGGGTCAGCTCATCACGCAGGGCATCAAGCGGGGCGGTGTCGACGAGGTTTGTGGTTTCTCCGGGATCTTCTACAAGATCGTAAACGTGCTCTTCCCCGTTGGGATAGCGGAAGTAGCGGTATTGGCTGAGGCCCTCCACAGACGGGCGCACGGAGAGGGTGCCAAAAACGCAGGTCACCGGGGATTTTGTTGCGTCAAAGTCGCCAAAACTGTCGTCCAACAGTGGCAAAAGCGATTGGCCGGAGACCCAGTCCGGGCGCGGCGGCAGGCCAGCCAGTTCCATGATGGTCTTGGGGATGTTGTGCAGGCTGACGGGCAGCTCTACCTCACCCGGTTCAAGCGCCGCGTGCCAGATCCCGAGGGGGATATGAGCGGCGCTGTCCCACTGGCTCATCTTGTGAAAACTGTCGTGATTGCCGAGGTTAAAGCCGTTGTCGCTGAGGAAAATAACGGTAGTGTTGTCGGCAAGCGGCGAGGCACGGAGCGCGTCCATGAAGCGCCCGATCTCATGATCCACATGGCTGATACACGCGAAATAGGCGCGCACAACCTGCCGCCATGCGTCATCGCCGGCTTTTTCCGGGGTCCATTGGCCGTTGGCGATATAGGCGGCCTCATAAACCGCGAAACCGGGTTGTGGGCCGAAGTAATCCTCGGGGGAGGCGATCGAGGGCCAGACAATTTCGGCGGGGTCGTATCGGGAATAGAACCGGTCCGGCGCGATCAGGTTGTAGTGCGGATGTTTGAAGCCAAGCTGGATCAGGTTGCGCCGCGACGGGTCAGCGCGACCAAGGAAATTGATGGCGTTTTGAGCAACGTTGAAGTCGAAGAACTTCGCATCCTGACTGCCGTCGTCGTCCGGGTAGCCGACCCCTTTGATGCCCGGACCGCGATCCAGATAGGCATGTACATTTCGGCGCTTGCCGCTGTCCTCAGCCGCGACATCCTCATGAAACAGGATGCGGCGGTATTCTTCGGGCATCGGCTTGTAATTGCTGTCTACTTTGCCGGTGGTGAAGTTGTAGAACCCGGCACGGCGCAGGTCGTAAGCCCAGGCCTTCTCCGGCGGGTAGATATCGCGCCAGAACCGGTTGAGGTCCACAAGGCCGGACCGGAACGGTGAGATGCCAGTGGCCAGTTCCGCCCGGCAGGGCGCGCACAGGGGAACGGTGGCGTAGGCGTTGGAAAAGCGCACGCCCTCAGCCATGAAACGGTCGAGGTTGGGGGTCTGGATCTCCAGCCCGAAGGTGTTGCGCCAGGTGAAAACGTCGATCATGTCATCAACCCAGATGACGCAGATGTTGCCGTCTTTGAGGTCGTCGCGGGTGAATGCCATCACGCGTCCGCCCACAGGTGATGACGTCTGAGCGCGGAAAGGCTCCGTTGATCGCCGGGTGTGTCCGAGTGCAAAAGCGCGCGCCCCGGAAACAGCCAGACATCAAGGATCAGGGCCGCGCCGAGGGTTTTCAGAAGCCGGGGGCGTTGATTGCGACAGCTGATGAACAGGCTCGCCGCGCCACCAAGTATGTGCTCGCGGGCTTGGACATCGGTGCGGTTGGGACCAAGGGACAGGGCCAGTTGGTCGCCATGCAGCGACATGATCGCAAGGCGCGGGGCATCGCCGGATGGACAGGGCAGGGACACCTCGGCCCGGCCATTGTCATCCTTGGCGGTCAGCACACCGGCGTTTTCAGACAGGAACAGATAATTGCCCGACCGCGCAGCGTTCAGGGTCAGAAGCGTGCGCGCGTCCTCGCCGGGTGGGGTGTAGAAACGCACCGCCAGGGTGGCGGTGGCGGCGTTTGGCGTGACATCCTCTGCCACCAACCCACAATGGACGCCGGCGCGGCATTGCAAGCCGGTCATATTGCCCGCCTCACCCAGCTGCCCGTTGCCTTGGTTCGGCTCGGTCGGCTCGGCGGGAGGGCCGCCGTCATAGGCGCGCCAAAGCGACACCGCGCCGGTTTTTGGGTCCAACGGCATATGTTGCTCGGACCCGTGCCACCAAAGCGCGCCTTTCAGTGCGGCACCCACGGCACCCGGATCAGCGGCGCAAAGCGCGCCGGGGGGAAGGCTGGTGTCCAGCTCAAGCATAGCGGCCACCTGTCACTGGTATGTGTGCGGGCAAGGCCCATCGGTGCAATGTTGCACCTGTGGCGCTGTCGAGGCTCCAATCATCCCGCAGCGCCCCAGTGTTGGGGATCCCGGTGTTGGGCGCACCCGTGTTGGGCGCACCCGCGCACCCATAGGCAAGGCGCAGGGCGGGTCCTTCGGGGGTTTTGTCGAGGCTGACAAGGACGGTCTTCGGGTCATCATCGGCAATGTGAACGCCCGTTATCCGCGCCCCATTCCCACAGCCAGTCAGGTGAAAACCTGCATGATCACCGGCGCCGAATGGGTCACCTGCATCCAACGTCAACGGCCCATTGGAGCGCACCGCCACACGCAGCGTGGTGCCCTCAAGTTCCGCCAAATGAAGGGTTGGGCACTTCCACGTTGCGGCCTCGGCAATCGCTGACGCCGTCATCTCGGCTTGCTGAAAGCGAGCGGTGTCGGTGGGGCGGTCGTAGTCATCAAGCGCAAACATATAGGCGGGGGCTGAATGGATCAGACGGTGATCGCCGTGGGACCAACTTAACTCCCATTGGCCATCAAGGGCCGCTTGCGGTGCCACCTCTGGCAGGCCGGATTCGAACCGGCTGACAAATAGCGGATGAGCAAAGCCAAGCGCCCAAAGGCCGCTGCTGACCGCCTCCATCACTGCAAGCATTCCATCGCGGTACGCGGCGGCGGAGTCAGAGTGGTCCTCCAGCGCGAAATCCAGCGAGACCGCCAGCACCTTGGCCGGTTTGCCCAACAGCTCTGCCGCCGCACGCAGGTTGCGGGCCGCGATCAACAGGTTTTGCACCGCCCGGCCTTGGGCCAACTCGGCAGCGGTGGTGGAGCTGTCGGTCTCAACCCGGGTCACAAATAGGGGGAGGGGGCCAAAATCAGCCATCCGCCATTGCAGGATCGCCTGGGCCACCAAAGCTTCGTGGGTCATCTCGCGCAGATGCTCCAGACGGTCACACTCAGCCGCCACGTCGATGCCCCCATGCCCAACCGCGCCGATATCATCAGCGGGGGCCACAATGTGCTGGGGGAATTCGGCGCCCTTGCGCGTGGCAAGGGCCGCCCGCGCGCCGCCAAGCCCCAGAAGGCCAAGCAGAGGCCCGTTGCTATCCGCCAGAATATCCCCACCGTCGCCATGGCGACAAAAGCCGCGCACGCCTTGCGCGCCGGGCAGGCGGGCGGTGAAGGTGAGCCAGTCGCCGTCCTGCGCGGCGTCCCATCCGTCGATGCCATCGGGTAAATCGGGTAAATCGGGTAAATCGGGTAATTCTGGTTTGGCAGCGTTCGCCAGGGGCATCGGTGAACCTGCGCGATCGGGCAGGCGCAGGGCAATATCCTCAACCACACGGTCCGACAGCCGCATCACAAGGCCCGAGGGGTCATAGCGGATCACATCCCCATTTCTGGCGCGCAGCACGATTCCGTTGCCTGCGATCAGGTTGTCTTCATCTTCCGGATTGTCCGCCACCACCGATGCCCCTTTTGGTCGCTACACGTTATGCCAGCGCAGCCGCTCTCGCCAAGCCCTGACGGATCAGGGGGTGCGGTTGAATTGCAAAGATCCCGATGCGGCGCGTTCCTGATCCTCGACAAAACCCTTATCTGCCAGAACCGGCGCGTATTCAGCGCGATATGTCTCTGCCTGTTCGTCCGACACAATTGGGATAATCACCCGTTTCACGCCACTCAGATCCTGGCCCGCCAACAAACCCGCAGGCAGGTCCGCGGCGCGCCCGATGCGCAGGGCATCGGGTTTGAAATCTTTCAGATAGGCCGCAAGGCCACCAGCGTGACCATCTGCATCACTGGCCAGAACCAGCGGCCCGTCGGTGAACTTCAATCGACTGGAGCCCTTTATCCCGGCGCGTATCGCCAGATCACGGCCATAGGCAACCAAAGGCGCGCGCATGTCTTGCGCCATATAAGTCAGCCCCTCACTCATCTTGATTGTGCGCATGGCGATGAAACCGATACCTGCGCCGATCTCCAATACCCTCGGGCAATCGGCCAGATACCCTGAAATATTGCGGGCATGGCGGCGCTCAAACCGGCCCGAAATGATCACATCGAGGCTTTCGGGAGAAAACACGCGCGGGTCGGCGGGTAGGTCAATATCGTGGTTTGGCACCCACTCCAGGCCACTTTCGCCGGAAATATCAATCTTACCCTGCACATATGGGTCGCCATCGGAGCCAGCCCAGCCCGCGATGTTGTCGTTGCGGCGTTCCTCAACCGGCTTTTCGGCGGCGTCCTTTTCCACCCGGCTCATCAGCGCGGCGATCTTGGCGGGGTCGCGGGCTTTCGGCGGCTTGGCCTCGATCT
>JAESTV010000215.1 GCA_016763475.1 Roseicyclus sp. | reverse complement strand
GCTTGAGTGCTTCACCCCCGGTGAATCCAGCCACCGCCAAAGATCCGCCCACCTTCCGGGGCGTAGAACACACAGGCCTGCCCCGGGCTGACGCCCTCTTCCGCCACAATCAGCTCCACCTCAGCCTCGGTGGCTGACACAGGCCGGATCGTCGCTGCGCGCGGCGGGCGGGTGGAGCGGATCTTGACCTCCATATCCCACACCTCGCGGCTGTCGAACGGCACATCACCGAGCCAGTTGATCTCCCGCACCGGGACAGTCCGGGTGGACAGCATCTCTTTTGGGCCAACAATCACTTGCCGGGTGTCGGGATTCAGCTTCACCACATAAAGCGGATCGGCAAGGCCGCCGATGCCAAGCCCGCGCCTCTGGCCGATGGTGTAGTGGATCACGCCGCGATGCTGCGCCAACACGTTGCCATCCAGATCCACGATCTCACCGGGATCAGCCGCGCCGGGGCGCAGCTTCTCGATCACTGCGGCATAGTTGCCGTTGGGCACAAAACAGATGTCCTGACTGTCGGGTTTGTCGGCGACGGATAATCCGTATTTTGCCGCCAAAGCGCGGGTCTCGGCCTTGGACGTCAAATGCCCCAACGGGAAGCGCAGGTAATCCAGCTGCTCCTGTTTGGTGGAGAACAGGAAATACGACTGGTCCCGAGCGGCATCAGCGGCGGCGTGTAACTCAGCCTTGGTGGCCCCCACCTTGCGCTGGATATAGTGGCCGGTCGCCATGCAATCGGCGCCCAGATCTTTTGCCGTCTCCAGCAGGTCCTTGAACTTCACCCGCTCATTGCAGCGGATGCAGGGCACCGGCGTGGCCCCCGCCAGATAGGCATCGGCAAACTCATCAATCACCGCGTCCTTGAAGACATTCTCGTAATCCAGCACGTAATGGGGGAAGCCCATCACCTCAGCCACCCGCGCCGCGTCCTGAATATCGCGCCCGGCGCAACACGCGCCTTTCTTGGCCAGCGCCGCTCCGAGATCGTAAAGCTGCAAGGTGACACCCACGACGTCATACCCCTCTTCCGCCAATTGCGCAGCAACCACGGACGAATCCACCCCCCCCGACATCGCCACAACCACCCGCGTGTCTGCGGGGGCTTTTGCGAAACCAAGAGAATTGAGGCCGTGCGGCTGGTCGAGCGCCATGGCGGGCATCCTGTGAAAAGGGGGCATTTGGGTGGTTTGGGAGAAATATAGGAAAAAGGTGAGACATCACAAGGCGCGCTTACCCGATCTTAAACCTCATGGCCCATCGTCACCCGGACACAAAGACAAAAACTGAGGCTGCGATGTATATCAGGAAGATTCAGGGGCCACACACAGTGACATTACCGGATGGCACGAACATGACGCGATCCGATCTGCCGTCACCCACCACAACCCGCTGGGTTGCCAGCCGCAAAGCGGCGGTTGTCCGGGCTGTCATGTACGGGCTGTTAAGCGCGGAAGAGGCGATTCGCACATACTCCTTGTCGGAGGAAGAGCTGGAAAGTTGGCGTAAGGCCGTTGCGCGTCATGGCGAACGGGCCTTGAAGGCAACGGCTATTCAACAATTCCGCGATTGAAACTAAACATGAATTTGATGTTTTTGCGAATTCTCCAAGTAAGGGTAACGTCGTATTAACCATTTGGGCGAAATGTAGGCGAAACGGACGAGACATACTTGGAGAAGAACCTATGCGCGTTTTGCTAGTCGAAGACGATCCCACCACGTCCCGTAGCATTGAGATGATGTTGAAACACGCCAATCTCAACGTGTATTCTACCGATCTCGGGGAAGAGGGGATGGATCTCGCCAAACTGTATGATTACGACATCATCCTCCTCGATCTGAACCTGCCCGATATCTCTGGCCATGACGTTCTGCGCCATCTGCGCACCGCTCGGGTGGAAACCCCAATCCTGATCCTGTCGGGGCTGGATGACCCTGAAAACAAGTTGAAGGGGTTTGGCTTCGGGGCCGATGATTACCTCACCAAACCGTTCCACCGCGAAGAGCTTGTGGCCCGTATTCATGCCATCATCCGCCGCTCCAAAGGCCATGCGCAATCGGTGATTGATACCGGACGGATATCTGTGAACCTTGATGCAAAGACCGTTGATGTGGCGGGGCTGCCGGTACATTTGACCGGTAAGGAATACCAGATGCTGGAGCTGCTTTCCCTGCGCAAGGGGACAACCCTGACCAAAGAGATGTTCCTGAACCACCTGTATGGCGGCATGGATGAACCCGAGTTGAAGATCATCGACGTCTTTATCTGCAAGCTGCGCAAGAAACTGTCAGAGGCCACTGGCGGCGACACTTATATCGAAACCGTTTGGGGCCGTGGCTATGTGCTGCGTGATCCGATCCCCGTGGCGCAATTGGATATGGCTGCCAACGCCTGACGGGCACTGGTGCCAAGTGATGGCGTCCCAACCAACCGGCGAAGCGGGGGCTTTTTGCAGGGCATGGTTTGCGATGACGCTTTGAACGGCCCGGCCTCCCCCGGGCCGTTTACCTGTGAAGGGCCAGTTTCTTGTGATGGGCCAGATCCGACATACCGCGCTCCGACATACCGCGCGGATCGCAGGGAATTTGCGCTGAATCTCCCGGTGATGGCGCTCCTCTCTGGACCAATCGCGTGCCGCCTCTTATCACCGACACGGGTGAATGCAGCCTTGGGGGACGCGCTCACATGTCACGACCAAAACAAAATACCGCAGACTTGGCCGCTGCCCTCGACAGGGACGCCGCAAAAACGCGACTGGCAGAGCTTGCAAAAACGCTGGCACAGGCCAACGCCGCCTATCACAGGGACGACGATCCTGACCTTACGGATGCCGAATTCGACAGCCTCAAACGTGAAAATGCAGCCCTTGAGGCGGCGTTCCCTGATCTCAAACGGGGTGACAGCCCCTCTGATCATATTGGGACCACCCCTGCGGAAGGGTTCTCAAAACTCGCCCACAGCCAACGGATGTTGTCACTGGCCAATGCCTTCGACGTCGGTGACGTCACTGATTTTGTTGCGGGTATCCGGCGCTACCTTAACCTCCCCCCCGACGGGGCACTTGCTTTCACGGCAGAGCCGAAGATTGACGGATTGTCCCTGTCGCTGCGGTATGAGGATGGTCAGCTGATCTCAGCGGCAACCCGTGGCGACGGGCAGGTGGGGGAAAACGTCACCACCAATGCGCGCACGATCAAAGATATCCCCCAGACGTTGCACCAGGCGCCCGCCGTGCTTGAAGTCCGGGGGGAGGTTTATATGAGCCATGCAGATTTCGCCGCTCTCAACACACGCCAACAGGCGGCAGGCGCAAAACCCTTCGCCAATCCGCGCAACGCCGCCGCAGGGTCCCTGCGCCAGTTGGATGCCGAGATCACCCGCGCCCGGCCGCTCAGGTTTTTCGCCTATGCATGGGGTGAGGTAAGCGAACCGCTGGCCGACACGCAAACCGGCGCGCTTGCCCGCCTCAAGTCCCTTGGCTTTCAGATCAACAACCGCACCCGAACCTGCCCAACGGTGGCAGATATGTTGGCCCATTACACCCGGATCGAAGCGGATCGCGCCGCCCTTGGCTATGATATCGACGGTGTGGTCTACAAGGTTGACGACCTCGCCTATCAACGCCGCCTCGGGATGCGCTCCACCACGCCACGATGGGCAATTGCCCACAAGTTTCCAGCCGAATTGGCCTGGACAACCCTTGAGGCCATCGACATCCAGGTTGGCCGCACCGGCGCGCTCAGCCCTGTGGCGCGGCTGAAACCGGTGACGGTTGGCGGCGTCGTTGTCGCCAACGCAACCCTGCACAATGAGGATTACATCGCCGGGCGTGATGCCAATGGCGCGCCGATTCGGCCTGGCGAAAACGGGCGCGGCAAAGACATCCGCATCGGCGATCACGTGCAAGTCTACCGCGCCGGTGACGTGATCCCGAAAATCGCCGATGTGGACCTGAGCAAACGGCCCCAAACAGCGCAACCCTTCAATTTCCCAACCCTCTGCCCCGAATGCCAAAGCCAGGCGATCCGCGAGGAAGGGGATGCCATCCGCCGCTGCACCGGTGGTTTGATCTGCCCGGCGCAAGCGGTTGAGAAGCTGAAACATTTCGTCTCACGCGCGGCGTTTGACATCGAAGGGCTTGGGGCCAGACAGGTGGAGGCGTTTTACCTCGATGGCTGGGTTAAGGAACCTGCCGATATCTTCACCTTGCAGGAGCGCTATGGCGCGGGCCTGCAACATCTCAAGAACCGCGAAGGCTGGGGGGACAAATCCGCCGAAAACCTGTTTGCGGCGATCTCCGAAAAGCGAAAAATCCCCCTCCACCGCCTGATATTCGCCCTTGGCATCCGCCATGTGGGGGAAGTTGCGGCGGCTGATCTGGCGCGCCATTTCTCCACATGGGAGGCGCTGGCTGACACCGTGGACGCCGCCGCACCGGCGGCTCAGGCTCACCGCCGCGCCGAAGATGCTATCGTGACAGAGCGCAAAGACGCCGCTGACCAAACCCGCCGCGCATCCCTGCAACCGGCCCGTGACGCCGCGTGGGCGGACACGCCCGCACCCGCCAAAGCCGCCTGGGACGAGCTCACCGGCATCGACGGCATTGGCGCGACGGTTGCCGTGTCGCTGATCACCACCTTTCAGCAGGCCCGCGAGCGCGAGTCTATCAACCGGCTCATCGCGCATCTGGAGATTGAAACACCCAAGGCGCGTGCCGCCGAAAGCCCTGTTGCCGGGTTGATTGTGGTCTTCACCGGCAGCCTCGAAAAAATGACCCGCGCTGAGGCCAAAGCCCGGGCCGAATCCCTTGGGGCAAAAGTTTCGGGCTCGGTTTCCGCCAAGACCGATATTGTCGTCGCCGGTCCGGGTGCGGGATCAAAACAGAAGAAGGCCAGGGACTTGGGCATCGAGTTGCTGAACGAGGATCAATGGCTGGAGCGGATTGGCGATGGTTGATCACATCCCCAAGGGCCGGCCCGAGATCCTGTTTCCGCTGTTTGCGGAACTGGAAACCCTTGACGGTGTCGGCCCCAAAACCGCCAAAAGTTATGCGGGGATAAACGTCACAACCCCCCGTGACCTGATCTTCACGTTACCCGCAGCGAGCCTCGACCGGACCCGCCGGGCCTCGATCCGTGACGTGCCATTGCCCGGTCCCGCTACCGTTGAAGTCACAATCGGCGCCCATATCAAACCGAAAGGGCGCGGGCCTTACCGGATTGAGGTGGAGGATGCGCAGACCTCGTTCCAACTGGTGTTTTTCCATGCCCGTGGCGATTACCTTGAGCGCACCCACCCGCCCGGCGCACGCCGCGTGGTTTCGGGCAAGGTGGAGCTTTATGACGGCATCGCACAGATGGCGCACCCCGATCATATGTTGCCCCCCGAAGAGGCCGCCAGCATCCCGGAATATGAGCCGGTTTATCCGCTGTCCCAGGGCCTGACCCAGCGCGGTGTCCACAAGGCGGTGGCGTCTGCGTTGACGCGGATCGAATACCTCGGCGAATGGATTGACCTGGACCTTCTGAAAGACCGCAACTGGCCCGCGTGGTCCGTTGCCATTGAAGCCGCCCACGCGCCGCAAAACGCAAATGACCTCAGCCGCGGGTCGCCGCCACGGGAACGGCTGGCGTATGATGAGTTGTTTGCCCACCAACTGACCCTCGCACTTGCCCGCGCCCATCGCAGGCGCAAGCCGGGATTGATCAGCAAAGGGGACGGGCGGCTGCGCAACAAGGTCCTGAAGGCGCTGCCGTACAAACCCACCGGGGCGCAGATCAGGACGTTTGCCGAGATTGCCGATGATATGGCCGCCCCGCACCGGATGAACCGTCTGCTGCAAGGGGATGTTGGCTCTGGCAAGACGCTGGTCGCGCTTATGGCGCTTCTTGTGGCGGTTGAAGCGGGGGGGCAGGCGGTGATGATGGCCCCGACCTCGATCCTTGCGGGGCAGCATTACCTGACCCTCAAGCCGCTCGCGGACGTGGCTGGTGTGGTCTGTGAAATCCTGACCGGTGCGGACAAGGG
>JAESTV010000214.1 GCA_016763475.1 Roseicyclus sp. | reverse complement strand
CCTTAATACCGTTACATTGTGGCTCTTGTGAAGATATTCGCTCATTCACCCATGTTCGCAGCAAGCTGCGGGGAATAAAACCCCAAGGGATTTAATCTCTCCGTCACCTTTTCTTATTGTTTCCTCTTATTTCGGGTTCTGGAGCAAGTGTAGTAACTCGCCGAGTTGGAGTGGTAGAGCTGAGAGGGTTTTTACGCTTCGCTAACGCAATAGCTTACGAAACACGCCAAGAGAGGCGACAAATAATCCAATGCCAAATACCAACATGATCAACAAATGTTTCCATAAATCTACAAACCCTGCCCCTTTTAGAAAAACACCCAAAGTTGCATCCATGTAGTAACGCAGCGGGCTGAGCAGAGAAAGGCGTTGCAACAGTTCTGGCATAGCCTCCACTGGCGCCAGGGTGCCGGATAAAAACATAATGGGGAACAGTGCGAAGAATGCCAATAAAAGTGCCTGCTGCAAGGTACGGCTTACTGTTGCAATCAACACACCCAAACCAATTGCGCTAAGCAAGAACACCGCCGTCACTAATAGAAAGAACATGACGCTACCGCGCATCGGTACGTTAAACCAGGTAACAATCAATAAACTGACAAATACTGACAACAGGCCCATCATCATGGTCGGCAGGGTCTTGGCAATAAACAGCTCGCCAATATTTATGGGTGTCACCATCAATTGCTCTACGGTAGCCCGCTCCTTTTCCCGCACGATAGAGGCCGCTGGGTGAATGACGCCCACCATCATCCCGGCCAACGCTATCATGGAGAGCACCATAAACGGAGTCGAGGTTTCCGCCGGGTTATACAAGATACGCATCGCAACATGAGGTCTGGACTCGAATTGATTTTGACTGGCAGATGGTTTCGAGGTCTGTTCAAAATGGCGCAAAACACCACCAATGTAACCCTGCACACTGGCAGCAGTGTTGGCATTGCTACCGTCCAGGAGTACCTGTACTTCGGTCAGATTATCCTGTTCGAGCCGACGCTGAAAACCCTTGGGGATTTTGAGTACCAGACCGGCACCGCCACTCTGCAGTTGTGCAACGGCCTCATCTTCGCTTAGCAAAAAGGACTTTAGACTGAAGGCGTCGCTGGTGCTAAAAGCCGCCACCAGGTCACGGCTGGCGGGGCTGCGATCATGATCCACGATCACGGCAGGGAAGTCGCTCACGTCAAAAGATAGTGCATAGGCGCAAATCACCACTTCGATCGTGTATAACCACAAAATCAGTATCAGCATCACCGGATCGCGGAAAAACTGGATTAGCTCCTTGAGTAGTAAGGCTCTCAGGGCCATCAGGCGACCTTCTTCTTAAGCAGTGCGGCAGCGAGGATAAAAACCACTAGCGTATAGGCCACCAGCAGCAATAGATTAGGCCACAAAGTCTCCAGATCAGCGCCCTTTAAAATCACCCCGCGAGATATATCCATAAATGGGCTGGCCGGAAATAGTCTGCTATATAGCTGCAGCACCAGCGGCATGGTAAGAATAGGAAATAAAAACCCCGAGAACAAAAATGATGGCATCAGCGTAACAATCAGCGCCAGCAACATGGCCACCAGTTGGGTGCGGGTCACCGCAGAAACCAGCAAACCGATGCCCACGGTGGTCATCACATAGACCGCAGAGGAAGCCAGCAATAGCCAGGGTTCGCCCCGGAAGGGGATGGCAAACCAGAAGTAACCCAGCGCGATTACCATGAGAATTTGCAAATAGGCTACCGCAGCATAGGGAATCAATTTTCCTGCGATAAACTCGCTGGAGGTTAGCGGCGAAGCATAAATCTGCTGAATGGAACCGCTCTCCTTTTCCCGAACAATGGCCAGGGCCATCAGCAATGGCGGGAAAGCCATGAGAATAACGCCATACAGGCCGGGCACAATATAGTGAATACTGCGCATGGCCGGGTTATACCAAACCCGGTATTCGGCCCGCACCCGTTCAATGGCGGGCGTTGGAAAGCGGGTCACAATAGCGTTGGCATAGGCGGCCACTAGCAGGGCCGTAGCCGAATAGGTGCCGTCCACCAGCAATTGCACAGCGGGGCTGCTGCCTTTGATCAAGTCTTTGTGAAAACCCGCCGGAATCACCAGGGCCACTTTGGCGCGAGAATGCAGCAAGGCGGTTTCGGCTTCCTGCGAGGAATTGAGGTCAACGGCGTGGTAAAAATAATCGCTCTGCACAAATCGCTCGATCAGGGCTCTACTTTGTGGGGTCCGGTCGTGATCGACCACAGCCAGAGGCACATCTTCCACATCGAGGTTAATCGCATATCCAAACAGAAACAGCATAACCAGAGGCATTAACAAACAAACCACCATGGTGATGCGATCACGCCACAGTTCGCGCAACTCCTTAGTGACAACAACAGCAATCCGATTCCACCTCACGCTGCCTGCTCCCGCTGCACAGCAGCTTTGCTTACGTAATCAATAAACAGATCTTCGAGACTCACATCAGCTCTCAAGCCAGCCTGCTGTTGCAAGGCCTGCAGTGTTCCACAGGCCAGCAAACGACCTCGGTCCATCAGACCGATGCGGTCACAGTAAGCCGCCTCGCTCAAATAGTGTGTTGTGACCAGCACGGCGACACCGCGCGATGCAAGCAACTGGATCAGCTGCCAAAAGCGGTATCGGGATAGAGGGCCAACTCCAGAGGTTGGCTCATCCAGAAATAATACCTTGGGTTCATGGAGTATGGCGCAGGCCAGCGCCAGCCGTTGCCGGGTGGCACCGGACAAAGTGTCTGCACGGCGATGTTTGTCGATATCGTCCAGCCCCGTCAAGCCACTCACCGCTGCAATCGCGGAACGCCGCGCCGCGCCGCCCAGACGGTAAGCACCGGCAAAAAATGCCATATTTTCCGCCACCGAAAGATCACCGTAGAGCGAGAAAGCCTGCGACATGTAACCGACTTTAGCGCGAATCGCTGCCGGTTTACGGCGCACATCCACTCCGGCTACCTGTAGCTCACCGGCAGCTGGCGTCACTAATCCGCACAACAATTTGATCAATGTGGTTTTACCAGCTCCGTCCGGGCCTACCAGAGCGATGATCTCACCGGCTTGCACATCGAGATCGACCTTATCCACGGCGGTAAAGTCTCCGAAGCGCGCGGTCAGGCCCTGGGTGCCGATAACAGGTTCGTCAGTTTTCTCCACCTCATTTGAACTTAACGGCAAGGCCTGCGGTGTTTCTTCGTCGGCACCAGACAGTCGGACGAACACATCTTCAAGCGTAGGCTCGGCCAGGTTCAACTGACCCTGCGAACGACACTGTTGCCGGGTGTTTTCAGCCAGCAGTT
>JAESTV010000213.1 GCA_016763475.1 Roseicyclus sp. | reverse complement strand
GTGAAGTTGCTGCGGGTCTACGCGCTTTATAAACATGGGGGGCGCGAGATGGAGAAGCTGATTTACCCCAATTCCGTTGCCCGCGCCGGCCGTCTGGGCCGCCGTATACGACGCGAAGGCGCCTATATTGCCTGGGTGGTCTTCATGTTGCTTGTCCTGTCGATCGCGACAGTCATCGTGGCACTTGCGGCCACCGGCCTGGATTTCGAGGCAGCCACCATCCTTGCCATTGCCAGCCTGACAACAACCGGGCCATTGGCCACGGTTGCTGGTGAAATGCCGATCAACTACTTCACGTTGTCGGATCCGGCCAAGCTGATCAGCGCCGCGGCAATGATTGTGGGGCGTATCGAAACCCTGGTGATGATTGCGCTTTTGAACCCCGCCTTCTGGCGCGATTGACGCAAGCCTCCGCCAAGGCCTTGATCGGGGGGTGGAATTCCCTTGCGAAGGGCGACATAGTAAACTTGTACGTAATGCAACCGGGACTAACCCGGGTCAAAAACACCAACAAGGCGTGATTATAAATGGCCGAAAATAGACAAAATTTGCAGGACGCGTTTCTAAACCACGTCCGCAAGACGAAGGTTCCGGTAACAATTTTCCTGATCAACGGCGTGAAGCTGCAAGGCGTTATCACGTGGTTTGACAACTTCTGTGTTCTGCTGCGCCGTGATGGTCAGTCGCAGCTTGTCTACAAGCATGCGATCTCCACCGTGATGCCAGCGCAACCGATCAGCCTCTACGACGGGGAAGAGTGAGCGCCGAGAGCCGCACCACTTCTGAGGACGACACCGGGTCTGGCCTTGAGGTTGAGGACGGCCCGATGCGGGCGCTTGTCCTGCATCCAGAGATCAAATCCGACCGAAACCGCCGTGCCCCTGAGTTTGCGCTGCAAGAAGCCGTGGCCCTTGCGGCGGCGTTACCCGGGTTGGAGGTTGTGGCCTCACAAGTCGTGCGTCTGCCCCGTGCGCAGCCCGGCTTGCTGTTTGGCACTGGCAAGGTTGCGGAACTGAAACAGCAGATTGAGGCCGACGAGGTCGGCCTTGTGTTGATCGACGGCCCCGTTACCCCTGTTCAACAACGAAACCTGGAGAAGGAATGGGGCGTCAAACTGCTCGACCGGACCGGCTTGATCCTCGAAATTTTCGCTGACCGTGCCGCCACCCGCGAAGGCGTGTTGCAGGTTGAGCTTGCGGCGCTGTCTTACCAACGCACCCGCCTTGTGCGCGCCTGGACCCATCTGGAACGGCAACGCGGTGGGTTGGGCTTTGTCGGCGGCCCCGGAGAGACCCAGATTGAGGCAGACAGGCGGGCCATTGATGATGCGGTCACCCGGATCAAACGGCAATTGCAGAAGGTGATAAAAACCCGCGCGCTGCACCGCTCGGCCCGCAAAAAGGTGCCCTACCCGATTGTTGCCCTTGTGGGTTACACAAACGCCGGAAAGTCTACTCTGTTCAATCTCTTGACCGGGGCAAACGTGATGGCAAAAGACATGCTCTTCGCCACGCTTGACCCGACCATGCGCGCCGTCACACTGCCTGACGGGATGACCATCATCCTGTCCGACACCGTGGGTTTCATCAGTGATCTGCCGACCCAGCTGGTGGCCGCCTTTCGCGCCACCCTTGAAGAGGTTCTGGATGCTGATCTGATTGTTCATGTGCGCGATATCAGCCACCCCCAGACCGCTCAACAGGCCCAGGATGTGCAGACCATCCTGACCAAACTCGGGGTCTCGGAACAGGCTGCGGCTCTGGAGGTGTGGAACAAGCTGGACCTGCTGGACAAGGACGCAGGCGCGGCGCGGCAGACGGAAGCGGATCGCCATGAGGAGATATTCGCGACTTCCGCAATTACCGGCGCCGGAATCGACGTGTTCCTGACTGCGGTGGCTGAAACCCTGTCGCCGCCCCGCATTGAAACCGTGCTGGAGTTGCCCTACAGCGCCGGGCGCAAACGCGCCTGGTTATTTGATCAGGGTGTTGTGGAGGCAGAAGAGCAGGGGCCAGAGCATACGCGCCTGACCGTAATCTGGACCAGACGCCAGCAAAGCGACTTCGACGCCTTGTGACCTGTGGGGTTGGTTTTGTCGCTTGGGCAAGTGGGGGGCGGTGAGGCTTTAGCCGCCGCAGTCGGTGGCCAGATCAGTGGAGGTTCCCGGCCCTTGGCGACACCACATTTCTTGGCGACACCACATTTGTGGAGTCTCAGGGCCGTGGGTTGAGGATGGTGATCCCAAGGTTGCCCGCCCGCGCCAGGTCCGGGTCCAATGTCATCGGGACGTACTCCCCGCGCCGCCACAACTCCCCCATATCATCGTAGTGCCGGCTAAGCGGATGCCCCGACTGCCCGGTGGAGATGATGAAGACAGAGCTGTCGGGATCCGCGAAATCATAAACCCCGCGATACCCCGCACCGTGAGTGTTGATATAAGGCTCCGGCCCCGCACCGGGCATGGCACCACGGTTCAGCGTGAAATCTCCGCCGGATGTGGCTTGCCGGATGTTCACTATCCACGAGAACAGACGTGTCTCCCCCAACACCGGATGTTCGTGTACCGCTTCATGGGCCGCTCCCCAGCGCCAGCTTTCAATGTCGTCACCGTAGCTTTCGGACAGCTCTTGCAGGGCCTCATCCAAAGACATCTGTGCCATCTCGGTACAGGTCTCAACCCTGGAGGACGGGCGCACGTCACACCAGATTGACGCGCCGTCAATGTCGCGGAACACCCGTTCAAGGAAAACCGGCTCCACCTGCCGGAATTCTTCCGCCAGCGGGCCGATATCATCCCGGATAAGGCGGTGTTGCAGCGCCCGCATCCAGGCCGCGAAAATCAGCGGCTCGGGCAGATGTTCGTTCATCTCACCGTTCCAGTCCGCCAGCAATTCCAGCGCCCGCTGCCGTCGCCGCGCCGGGGTGCCGGGTGCCGCGGGCTGGCCGGTAAACCACAGATCACGCGCCACCAGCGGCAGCAGGTTTCGCGCCGCTGGTGAGACGGTATCAAGCTGCGCCTCGATGAAGCTGTCGCGGGTATGGACCTCACGGGCGTCCATCAGCCGACTAAGCCGGGTGATGCGCTGGGTATCCCCCCACGCAAACGAAACATGCAGCGGAAACTCACGCTCCACCATCTTGTTGTTGGTGTTGCCCAACAGCCCGCTTTCGGGGTCAAGGAAGGTGGGGTTGGCGAAGTATTGTGTGATGCCCTGCCAGCGATTTCCGGGCACCCAACCCCGAGACGGCATCCGCGCCTGGGTCTCGTGTTCGTTCCGACGCCACGGCATGTGGCCAATCACCTGCATCGCGATCCGACCGTCAGCAGAGGCCACCATCAGATTGGCCGACGGCGCGACGTAATCTTCGCCGGCCTCCAGGGCCTCTTCGATGGTCCGCGCCCGCATCAGGCGAAAGCCGGTTTGCAGCGAGGTGTTTTCGTCACTCAAAGCGGTCCAGCGCATCGACATGACGTGGCCCACAGGAGTGACATCGCCAACTCCCCAATGGATGCCGGGGATCACCGGGCCATTCACCGTCTCACGTAAGGTGATCGTGACCGGGGCCTCATCAGCGATCTCGATGATCTCGCGCCGGGTCTCGAAGTCAGCCCAACCGTCAGCGGTGCGATATTGCTGCGAATTGTCGGGGTTCACTTCTTCGATATACAGGTCGATGTCGTCCATATACGCAGCTGTGGTGCCCCAGCTGAGGCGTTCGGAACGTCCATTCACCACGCCGGGTGTGCCGGGGATTGTTGCGCCAATCACGCCACCCGTCGCAAGCTCCAGCCGCGCCAGATACCACAGCGACGGCGCCGTTAACGCCAGATGCGGGTCCGTCGCCATCAACGCCCCCCCAGCGGCCGAGCGGGCAGGGGTGGCCGCCCAGACGTTGGACGCACCACCGCGGTTCAGGCCCAGCCAGTTCGGGTGCAGGGCATCACGGGGGCCGTCTGGAGGTGACGCGCTGGCAAACATGGAGCGCTCCAGTCCCATGAGGCTGGAATAATCCCCAAGCTCTGCGGCACCAGTGCCGGGGGCGTCCGGCATCAGATCGACAATCCTGCCAGGCTCGGGCAGGGCAAGCGACGCACGGGCGCGCAGGATTTCGTTTTCCTGCTGTGTCGCCTGTTCCATCGCCATCAGAAAAGAGATCAGGACGCTGTCGTTAGGCCGCCACGGTGCAATTTCGGGCTCAAACAGGAACAATTCCGGCGCGCCGCGCCCCAGCGCGTCTTCACTCACCAACCCAAGCCACGCGTTCACGCCGTCGGAATAGGCCTGCAGGATACCGCGGCTTTCGTCGGAATACGCGCCAAGTGAGCGGGTGGCGTAGCCATCCAGATCCAGCCGCCGCATCAGATCGTCAATCTCTAACGTGCGCCGTCCAAAAACCTCGGACAGGCGCCCCTGTCCGGTCCGCCGCATCATCAACATTTGCCACAGGCGATCCTGAGCATGGGCAAAGCCAAGGCCAAAGTAGACGTCATGATCGGTCAGGGCGAAAATATGAGGGACAGCGGCCGTGCTGCGCACAATCTCAACCGGACCGTCGATGCCCGATACCCGCCAATCCGCCTCATAATCCGGGATCGAGCGGCCAGCCATCCAATAAAACAAGGCCCCGGCCACAACTACAATTGCGATACCGGCGGCAACCAGCCGGGTCAGCCATCGCAAGAGTATCATCATGGATCAGCAGACCTTCACGGGGGCGATTCACATCGCTCGCGTCTATCGTGTGATGGCGTCCTGAGCAATGGCGGCAAAGATGGTGTCGAGTTCGAATGCCGCGTCAAATAGGTCAAGATCTGCCTCCGAAACGTAGCCCGAATATAACTCGGACGGTCGGATATAGCTGAGCGTTGCGCTGCCGTCGGCGTTTTCGGTAACATAAAGGCGGATCGGCGCGTGGATCATGGCGGCTGTCGACAGGCGCAGGATGCGCACCGCGAAGGCGTTGTTAAAGACACCAATCACCATATTGTTGGGAATCTCGATCCCGCGACTGGCTGCGGCGCCGGTTGGGCCGGCACGGGTCACAACGGCCATGCCGTTGGCGGACACGGCGTCATTGGTGCGGGTGACCAGCGTATCGAAATCGTAATCCGTTACGTGAACCTCCCACCCCGGCCGTTCAGCCATATCGGATACATCCTGCGCGCTCAGGGGCAGGCTTGTCAGGATCAGGGCAATCAGAACACGAAACATCGGCAAACACCTTCTCAAGGACTTTGAGCAAGGATGACCGATGCCACGTTTCCCTGCCAGTCACACCTGCGCGAGGCGGGCTGGCAGGCGGTGGTTCGCGTGATCAGGGGATGATGCGCGTATAACGTGTGCCGTCCAACGTGGCGCCGATAATCAGGCCAGCCTGGCCATAGATCACGGCGATCACCGGTTCCGCCAGGGTTGCCGTATCAAACCCAAGGGTGCCCGCATTGGTGTTGACCGCATAGCGCACATTTGCGCCCACCGACCACCCCACCGAGTTGCGGAAATCGCTGAGTGAGCCAGGGGTCATGAAGAACAACGTATGCGCGTATTGCTGTGCGCCGATTTGGATCCCGAAGCTGCCGGAAAGCGCGGAGTAATAGTCCACCGTTGCGTCCCCCACACGCAGGGCGCCGCGCCCGTAGGCCGCGCCGATGCCGAAACCTGCCTCTGTGATCAGCGGCATGACAAGCATGCCGGAGGCGGTCCGTACCAGCTCTGCGGTGCCGGGAACTTCTTGCTGCATGTACTCGATCGCCGCGTCCGTGCGCGCATCTATGCGCGGGCCGTTCTGGTTGCCAAGCGGGTTGCCACACGCCGCCAGTAGCGGCAGTGCCCCCGCGCCCAGAACCAGCGAGCGCCGGGATATTGTAGGGCGTGATGTTGACGGGAGTGATGTCGGAGGACGTGAAATACCATCTGCCATGGGTGAAATGCCTTGCCTAATGTTGCCTCTTGCCAGGGCGTTCATTGCACCCTGATCGTCGTGGAGTGTTTGTTATCGGCAAGGATACGCCGAAACGTCGGCGCTGTCATCCGTGAAGGCACAAGGTTTGCGGGTTTTCGCCGATGCCCCCCCTATGGGTTGCGCCATCGGGGCAGGTGGCGGAGCAGGCTTATCGGTTCAGGATCCGCGCCACGCGGGGTGCAAAATAGCTGAGCACCCCATCACAACCGGCCCGGCGAAACGCCATCAGGCTTTCCAGCATGACCTGTTCGCCGTCGATCCAACCGTTCGCCGCCGCCGCCTCGATCATCGCGTATTCGCCGCTGACCTGGTAGGCAAAGGTCGGGGCGCCAAAGCGGTCTTTCACCTGGCGGCACAGGTCCAGATACGGCATGCCGGGCTTGACCATCACCATATCAGCGCCTTCGCGCAGGTCACGCTCCACACAACGCAGCGCCTCACGGCCATTCAGCGGGTCAATCTGATAGGTCTTCTTGTCACCGCTCAACGCACCCGACGCCCCCACAGCATCCCGGAACGGACCATAGAAGGCTGAGGCAAACTTGGCCGCGTATGACATGATCATCACGTTACTATGCCCACCCGCCTCCAACGCCGCGCGGATTGCGCCGATCCGGCCATCCATCATGTCGGACGGCCCAAGGATATCCGCCCCGGCGTTCGCCTGCGCCATTCCCATCTTCACCAGAGCCTCAACCGTTTCATCATTCACAATGATCCCGTCGCGCACGATGCCGTCGTGTCCGTTGGCGTTGTACGGATCGAGCGCGATGTCAGTCATGATCGCAATCTCGATGCCCGCATCGCGGATCGCGCGGATGGCGCGGTTCGACAGGTTGTCGGGGTTCCAGGCTTCTTCACAGCGCTCTGTCTTCAAGGACGGATTGATGTAGGGAAAGATGCAGATCGCGGGGATGCCAAGGGACGCGGCATCCCGCGCCGCATGAACCAGCAGATCAACCGACAGGCGCTCCACTCCGGGCATCGAGGCAACGGCCTGCCGCTCGTTGCTGCCGTCACAGACAAACACCGGCCAGATCAGATCATCGACCGACAGGCCGCTTTCACGCACCAGATTGCGGATCGGGGCGCTTGCGCGGGTGCGCCGAAAACGGGTCAGCGGGAATTCGGCTTGGTTGACGCTCATGTCTTGCAGATCTTTCGTCCGTCAGGTGTGGCCAACAGAGGTGCCACGGCAACGCCTGCCACGCAAGCCGCACCCAGAAGCGCACCAGAAGCGCACGGGGGGCTGGCATCCCGGAAATCGCCCGCATATGGTGCCGCAATTCTGACCCCAACCACTTGGAATACCCGTTGGACTTTCTTGATCTTATCACCGAAGTGATTGACCTCCGGTCGTTTTCGAACCTGTGGTACTGGATTGTCCTGGCGATCTTGTGGTCAACGTTGTCTCATTGGACCATCGGTGTCCCGTATCATCTGGTCACCCGCACCAGACGCGGCGATACCCAGGCCGAAAAAGATATGCTTGTGCTGGCCCGTATGAACGCGGACCGGATGATCTTGTTTGCGGAAACCTCCGGCACCCTGGCCACTGGCTTTTCGACCTTTCTGCTGACCGGGCTGGCCGTGATCGGTTGGGGGTATGGGATAGAGTTTTGTCAGGCGATCTTCCTTTTGCTGTGCCCGTCGATCATTGTTGTTGGGATCGGCACCTGGACCTCCGCTCGCCTGAAGGCGGATAATTACCTCCACGTCCCGAAGATCCTGCGCCAACACCGCACCATGGTGCAGATGTTGGGGGTGGTGTTCATCTTCGTGACCGCCTTCTGGGGCATGTACCAGAACGTAAGTGTCGGGCCGCTGGGCTGAGCGCTTGACACCACGGCGCGGCGGCGTAGGTGAAGCGCTCCATGGCTGATCCAACTCATATCCTGTGCGGCGGCGCACCTGAAGGCTTTGACGCGACACTTGTGTTGGCCGAATCCGCCAAAGGCGCACCCGTGATGCACGTTGCGCGAGATGACAAACGCCTGCGTGCGATGGCGACGGCATTGGCGTTCTTTGACCCAAGGGTGCCGGTGCTTGAATTTCCCGGCTGGGATTGTCTGCCCTATGACAGGGTGTCGCCGCAGGCCGCGATATCAGCGGCACGTATGGCCACTTTGGCGACGTTGGCCGCTGGGCTGAGTGGTCGTTTCATCCTGCTGACAACCCTCAACGCCGCTACCCAATACGTGCCGCCCCGTGATCTGCTGGCGTCTTCAGCATTCATCGCCACCGTTGGGGGCCGGATCAACGAACCCGCGCTGCGCCGCTTTCTGGTGCGTATGGGTTATGTTCAGGCCCCGACGGTGACCGAACCCGGCGACTATGCAGTGCGCGGCGGGATCATCGATGTCTGGCCGCCCGGTGAGGTAAGCCCGGTGCGCCTCGATCTGTTTGGTGACACTCTGGACGGCGCGCGGCGATTTGAGGCCGCCACCCAGCGAACATCCGAGACGTTGCAGCGGGTGGAACTTGCGCCGGTCTCCGAGGTGATCCTTGACGAGGCCGCGATTGCGCGGTTCCGGCAGAATTACCGGGTGGAATTTGGGGCAGGTGGCTCGGAGGACCCGTTGTATGAAGCCGTGACCGCAGGGCGAAAAGCCCAGGGCATGGAACATTGGTTGCCGTTTTATCATGAACGGCTGGAGACCCTGTTTGACTACCTCCCCGGCGCGACCATTACGCTCGATGACCAATCCACGCCCCAACGTCTTTCGCGCTGGGACAGCATCACGGACCAATACGACACCCGGAAGACGGCGCTGACCCAGAAGGGGCGGCTCGACACGGTCTACAAACCCGCACCCCCTGAGTTGCTGTATCTGGATGAGGCGGCCTGGGACAAAGCCATTGCAGGCCATCGCCTGATGCAGTTCTCGGTGCATTCCGCCGCCACTGGACCAGGTGTGATCGACGCCGGTGGCCGCGTGGGGCGGAGTTTTGCGCCCGAACGCCAGCAGGAAAACATAAGCCTTTTCAAGGCTCTGGCGGATCACATCAATGTATCACGTGAAGGCTCTGCGGTGGTGATCGCGTCCTGGTCCGAAGGCGCGCGGGAGCGTCTTGAAGGATTGCTGGAAGATGAGGGCATCACCGACATAAAGCGGGTTGATGATGCCCGTGATGTCGGCGGCAAAGGCTCAATAAACCTCACGGTTTGGCCGCTGGAGGAGGGGTTCTCGGGCAAGGGTGTCACGGTGATTTCCGAGCAGGACGTGTTGGGGGATCGCCTGATCCGCCCGAAACGCCGGACCAAACGTGCCGAGAATTACCTGACCGAGGCCCAAAGCCTTAGCGTCGGGGACCTGGTGGTCCACGTGGATCACGGGGTTGGCCGCTACAACGGGCTTGAGACGGTTACAGCGGCGGGTGCGCCCCATGAATGTATCGCGCTGGAATACGCTGGCGGCGACCGTCTGTTCCTGCCGGTTGAAAATATCGAACTGCTCAGCCGGTATGGCCACGAGGATGGCTTGCTCGACAAGCTCGGCGGCGGTGCGTGGCAGGCCAAAAAGGCCCGCCTGAAAGAGCGAATCCGCGTGATTGCGGACAAGCTGATCCGAATGGCAGCAGAACGTGAATTGCGCAAAGCGCAGATATTCGAGCCGCCCGGTGACATGTGGGAAGCCTTCAACGCGCGGTTTCCCTATGAGGAAACCGACGATCAGCTGAGCGCAATCGGCGACGTGTTGGAGGACCTGGCGATGGGTCGCCCGATGGACCGCCTGATTGTGGGGGACGTGGGGTTCGGCAAGACCGAGGTCGCCATGCGTGCGGCGTTTGTGGTCGCTGCGTCCGGGGTCCAGGTGGCGATCATTGCGCCGACAACTTTACTGGCCCGCCAGCACGCCAAAACCTTCAAGGATCGGTTCCGGGGTTTTCCGGTCACCGTGCGGCAACTCAGCCGTTTCATTGGCACAAAAGAGGCCAACGACACCCGCAATGGGCTGGCTGACGGCACCGTTGATATTGTCATCGGCACCCATGCGGTGCTGGCCAAACAGGTGCGGATCAAGAACCTCGGGTTGATGATCATCGACGAGGAGCAACGCTTTGGTGTGACCCACAAGGAGCGCCTGAAAGAGATGCGCTCCGATGTCCACGTCCTGACCCTGACGGCCACACCAATCCCGCGCACCTTGCAGATGTCCCTGAGCGGGGTGCGGGATCTGAGCATGATCGGCACCCCCCCGGTGGACCGCCTTGCGATCCGCACCTATGTCAGCGAATTTGATGCCGTCACCATCCGCGAGGCGCTGTTGCGCGAACATTACCGGGGCGGGCAGACGTTCTACGTGGTGCCCCGCATTCAGGACCTCCCCGCAATTGAGGCGTTCATCCGCGAACAGGTGCCCGAAGTCTCGTTTATCACCGCCCATGGGCAGATGGCGGCGGGTGAGCTTGATGATCGCATGGTTGCGTTTTACGATGGCAAATATGACGTGCTGCTGGCCACAACAATTGTGGAATCGGGCATCGACATTCCCACCGCCAATACCATGGTCATCCACCGCGCCGATATGTTTGGCTTGGCGCAACTTTACCAGATCCGGGGCCGGGTGGGGCGCGCCAAAACCCGCGCTTATGCCTATCTGACGACCAAACCACGGGGCAAGCTGACCGCCTCCGCCGAGAAACGCCTGCGGGTGTTGGGCAGCCTCGACAGCCTTGGGGCGGGGTTCACCATCGCCTCGCAGGATCTGGACATTAGGGGTGCGGGTAACATCGTCGGTGAGGAGCAAACCGGCCACGTCAAAGAGGTGGGTTTTGAGCTGTACCAGTCGATGCTGGAGGAGGCGATTGCCAAGATCCGCTCGGGTGAAGCTGAGGGCCTGCCGGGGGACGGCGGCCAATGGTCACCCACAATCAACCTTGGCGTGCCGGTCCTGATCCCCGAGCCCTACGTGCCTGACCTCGACGTGCGCCTTGGCCTTTATCGCCGCCTCAGCCAGTTGGAAACCAAGGTGGACCTCGAAGGTTTTGCGGCGGAATTGATTGACCGCTTCGGCAAACTTCCCAAAGAGGTCAACACGCTGCTCCTGGTTGTGCGGATCAAGGCGATGTGTAAACGCGCCCAGATTGCCAGGCTGGATGCAGGGCCAAAAGGGGCCACGGTCCAGTTTCACAACGACAAATTCCCCAACCCCGCCGGGTTGGTGCAGTTTGTGCATGAGCAAAACGGCATGGCGAAGGTCAAAGACAACAAAATTGTGGTGCGCCGCGATTGGGGGTCGGATGCTGACAAGATCAAAGGTGCGTTTTCGATTGCCCGTGATCTGGCGGTGTTTGCGAAGGGCTGAGACGTCGCATTGCGAAATACCCCCTGGATCGGGTAACAGGCAGGCAAGCGCGACATCACAGGCATTTTGAGGCACACGCACGATGTCAGAAACTTCCGAACCGGCGCTTGGCCCGCGCCAAACGACACGCCAGACGACTCGCCAGATGCCCCGCTGGGGCTGGTACGCATTCCTGTTCTTTTCCTTCCTCTCGGCGCTGTCGGCGTTCAAATTTGTCCCGCCGGGACTGATCTACGGGTTTTTTCCAAACCTCAGCGATGGCATCGGCGTGGCGTCGTACCAATTTATGGTCGAAGGCATCACCCGTGGCGCCGATCACGTGGCCTACCACATCGAAAACGTGGGCGTGATACTGGCCGTCCACATGATTACCGGTGGTCTGGCGATCCTGCTGGTGCCGATCCAGGTCAGCCGTATGTGGCGGCGCGGTGATCGGCGCAAACATGTGTATCTTGGCTGGTTGCTGGTCCCGATTGTCGCCATCGCCGCACTGACCACACCGCCGATCTCGTTCAACATGAACGAACCATTCTGGTCTGAGCTTGGCTTCGCCATGGGCTCGATCGCGTGGTTCTGCGCGTTGGTGATGGGAATCTGGTCGATCAAGACCAAACAGTTCGAGCGTCACCGCCGCTGGATGGTGATGATGGCAGCCCTCAGCTTTGGGGCCGTCAGCTTCCGCCTGCAACTGCCGATATTGCGGCTGTTCTGGGATATGGACGTGGTGTTTCCCTACCTCGGATGGACCTGCTGGGTGCCCAATGTGCTGGTGGTGGCATGGTGGTGGCACCGTCAGGTGCGGGTCACACCCACATCTGCACATCCCGCCGAGTAGTGCTTAGCGCCCCTCTCGCGGCATGTGCCGCATCACAAGGCCACCGATCCCCGCCAGGGCTGCGATAGACACGGCAAGTGGCAACGCCGTCCCGTCGTAAAGCTGACCGATGATAGCACCAAGAATCGCGCCGCCGATGGTCGAAAGCGCCCCCAGCAAGGATGCCGAGAGACCGGCGATATGGCCCAACGGTTCCAGTGCCAGCGCGTTGAGGTTGCCGATTGTGAACCCCATCATAAGAAAGATCGTGACGGTCCATGCGAAGTAGAGCCAGACTTCAGCAGTGGGCGGCAAGCCAAGCATCAGGGCAGAGATGAACAGGCCCGATGATGCGACCTGCAAAAACAGCGCCCGGCGCACCAGCGGGCGCATTCCAAGGCGTAGCACAAGGCGCCCGTTGATCGGCGCACCCGGAGCCGCCAGGACCGCAATCGCCCCGAACAGCCACGGAAACGCCGCCGCCATCCCATAGGTCAGGTCAAATATCTGGTGGATCGAAGAGATTGTGCCAAAAAGCGCGCCATAGATCAGCGTCTGCACAAGGATCGAGAATTGCATCTGCCGCAGGGCCAACGCCTCACGGGTGCCGGCCCAGAGGTGCGCGATGTTTAGCGAGCGTCGGGTGGCGCGGGGCATCGTCTCGGGCTGACGCAGCATCAGCCAGAAAATCACGATCCCGGCGAATATCACGAAACTCAGAAAGATCGCACGCCAGCCGAAGGCTGCGATGATGAAGCTTCCGATCAAAGGCGCGATGGCGGGGAAGATTGTAAAGACCAGCATCGCAAAAGACATGATCCGCGCCATTTCACGCCCGGAATAGATGTCGCGGATCAGGGCCAGCGCCACAATCCGCGGCGCAGCCGCACCCAGGCCCTGCAAAATACGCGCCGCGACCAACAACTCGAACGTAGGGGCGGCCCAGGCCAATACCGCGCCGATTACATAAAGCAGCGCACCGGCAAGGATTACGGGTTTGCGTCCAAATGCGTCCGAAAGTGGCCCCGTGACAAGCGTCCCCACCCCCAAACCCAATATAAAACTGGTCAGCACAAGTTGCGCCAGCGTCGGCTGGCCCGGCGTCAACTCAGCGGCAATTTCAGGCAAGGCGGGTAACATCGCATCAATCGAAAACGCGATGGTGGCAAACATCATCCCCATCAGGGCGATGAACTCTGGGGTAGAGAGGCGGGTCGTGGGAGCGGTAAAAATCATTGGGGCCTCCGGTGTCGCCATTTGGCGAAGGCGGCAACCCAAATCGCGGCTTCAAACAGGATTGACCAATGGGTCAGGAAGGCGAGGATCCAATGGGTGCCCGGTCGGCCCGGAATCTGCAGAAGCGCAAAACCACGCCATCCGCATGTGGAGCCGGGGGTGTAACCTGCGGCGAGGGGAGCGGTGATCAACCCTGCGCCTCCTGCGCTTTGGCCAATTGCTCACTCAGGTCGTCGATGATCTGCTCCCACGCCTCAGGCGGTTGCGCGCCGGGAACCGCGTGTTGGGAGGCGACGAGAAACGTCGGCACCGCCTGCACGCCACGGGCGCGGGCATGGGTGTCACGCGCCCGGATATCCTCAGCGTCGGCGCCGCTATCGTAAAGCTTGGCGATCATGTCACGCTCCAGCCCGACGCTTTGTGCGATATCCAGCAACGTCGCAATATCGCCGATGTCACGCCCGTCCACAAAATAGGCGCGGAACAGGGCCAGGACCGTCGGCGTTTGCCGCCCCTCAATCCCGGCCCAATGGATCAGCAGGTGCGCGTTCAGGGTGTTGGGTGTGCGTTTGATGCCGTCAAGGTTCATCACCAACCCGGCCTCTTCCGCCTTGGCAGCCACCGGGGCGTAAGCTTTCACAGCGCCGTCACGGCCACCAAACTTGCCCTCAAGGTAAGCACGGCGATCCACACCCTCAGCCGCCATTTCGGGGTTCAACTGAAACGGGTGCCACTCGATGGTGAACGGGTGGTTGGGCCGCGCCTCCATGGCACGGGCAAGGTTGGCCCATCCGATGTAGCACCACGGGCAAATCGGATCAGAAAAGATGTCGAGTTTTATCATCTCAGGTCTTTCACGGCGATGGCCAATGCCAAGCGGTGAAGCTTGCCATTGGCGCCACGGGGCAGGTTCCCCAGGCGCAAAAGGCGCGGGGCTGGTTGTGGCGGGTGATCAGGGTGCTGGTGTGTTGCGTGAACTGAGCTTCGCTTGCCGTGGCACAATAGGCAAGGGCTAGAATTGTGGTCTCGGGGTCGGGTTAAATTACCAGCGCGGCGCAATCGGTTACGCCGGGCAATCCATCAAATATATGCTCAATTTCCGAGGGACCAAGGATTGCCACCCCGACATTACCCCGACGACAAAGCCTCCGCCATGAGGCCAGAGCCTACAACCGCCACCAACAGGAACAACGTGCCGAAGGCTACGGCGACCTCGCGCCAGGGCAGGGCCCGGATATGGGGAACCTCGGGTAGGGGAACCTCGGGTAGGGGGAAGTCAGCCAAACATGGCGCGCAAATCCAGGGTGCTTTCCTCGCCGATCTTATCAATCCCGTCACGCAGGAATGCCTCAGCTGCGGCTTGTCCGGCCATTCGCAACTGATGCAGCACATGGGGCGTAGCGATGGTTTTTGTGGCCACCGAGAGGTGGCGCATCAGTTCATCATCCGCGATCATGTGGATCAGCACATCTTTCATTGCACCGTCGATGAGAGCGCCCTTGTGTAACAGGCGCTGCACAAACTCGACGGCGCGCAATTCGCGCAACAGGGAGGTGTTGAAGCTGATCTCATTGATGCGATTCTGGATCGCGCGTGCCGAGGTCGGGACCTCATCGCGGTAAAGCGGGTTGATGTTTACAACCACGATATCGCGCGGCAAGTCGAGTGCGAACAACGGGAACAGCGCCGGATTACCGGTGTAACCGCCGTCCCAATAGGCCTCAGGTGTGCCGGTTTCGGGATCGTCAATTTCGACCGCGCGAAACATCGTCGGCAGACAGGCGGAGGCCATGATCGCTTTTGGCCCGATCTCATCCCCGGAAAAGACCCGGATCTTGCCGGAACGCACGTTAGTGGCGCAGATGAAAAAGGCGGGGCCTTTGCTGTCACAGATGGTATCGTATTGAAACTTCTCGACAATCTTCTGTAGCGGATTGCTATAGAATGGGCCACTTGCGTAGGGGCTGACCATACGCGAGTAGGCATCTCCAAACGCAAAAGGCAGGGAGGTTTCTATCGCGGCGCTGACCGATTTGGGGGAGAACATGTTGAGCCAGGGCGCGAAAGCATCATCGGTGATCGCCCCGACCTGTTCCCAGACCCAGCCAAGGGTTTCAATCGCCAAGTCCCGTGATCCGCGCGCCAGGCCAGATTTCACCGCCGCCCCGTTGAGCGCCCCGGCAGATGCGCCGGATATTGCGGCAATCTCGATCTCGGGGTTTGCAAGAAGCGCCTCCAGCACACCCCAGGTGAACGCGCCGTGCGCGCCGCCGCCCTGTAGGGCGAGGTTGATCTGTTTAAGCGCCATCGGTGCCGTGGGCCTTATCCCAAAGAGCGATCAGATCGCTGAGTTTGATGCCGTCAATTTTCATGTCAGTTATATCCGCTTGAGTGATGGTGAGGCCGCGCAAGTTGGCGTCATTGATTGTTGCGCCAGACAGGTTCACGTTTTCAAACGACGCCCCGGTAAGG
The DNA here is from genome assembly GCA_016763475.1 of Roseicyclus sp. Taxonomy (GTDB): domain Bacteria; phylum Pseudomonadota; class Alphaproteobacteria; order Rhodobacterales; family Rhodobacteraceae; genus Gymnodinialimonas. The sequence goes on along the minus strand of JAESTV010000213.1, from coordinate 1,374 downwards.
TTCACGTTGTTGAACCGCAGACCCGTCATGTCCGAGTTGTCGATCAGGGCGTTGTTCAAATCGATGTCGCGAAATTCGGCAGCTTTCAGGCTGACCCGCGTGAATCGCGAGCCGCAGAGGGACATGTTGTCGATTTCCAGCTTGTCACGTCCGGTTTCGGTTTCGGATTTGGTGGTGTCTGACATCGGATCGGGCTCCTTTGGGTTGTGCTACAACGTTTAAGGGGCGCGCCGCAGGATTATCGTTGACCCCCCGATTTTCGCGCTTGTTGCGACCTGATTTGGCCCCTCACAACGCTGTCCATCCCCCATCCACGCTGATGGTGGTGCCGGTGATCTGCTCGGCAGCGGCTGAGCACAGGAACGCAACCGTGCCACCCATCTGCTCAACCGTTGCGAATTCTTTGGAGGGTTGCCGCTTGAGCATGACGTTCTTGATCACGTCCTCGCGGCTCATATCGTATTTTTCCATTGTGTCAGGGATCTGCGCTTCAACCAATGGAGTCAGGACATAACCCGGACAAATGGCGTTGGCGGTGATCGGCTCCTGCGCTGTTTCCAGCGCCACCGTCTTGGTCATGCCCACAATCCCGTGTTTGGCCGCGACATAGGCGGATTTGAACGGCGAGGCGGTCAGTCCGTGGGCGGACGCAATGTTGATCACCCGGCCCCAGCCCGCCTTACGCATCAACGGCAAAGCCATTGCCGTAGTGTGGAACGCAGAGCTGAGGTTGATCGCAATGATTGCGTCCCATTTTGCGGCGGGGAAATCTTCGATAGGGGCAACGTGCTGGATGCCTGCGTTGTTGATCAGGATATCGCAGGTGCCCACCGTCTCGATCAACCCACGCGCCTCGTCGCCTTTAGACATATCCGCGCTGATATAGCGGGCACTCACGCCATGTTCTGCCACAATAGCGGCGGCAAGCGCGTGATTCTCCGGGGTATCGGTGTAGGAATTCAGCACAACATTTGCACCCGCCCGCGCAAGCTCGCGCGCGACGCCAAGGCCGATGCCGGAATTTGAGCCGGTAATCACAGCGGTTTTGCCGGACAGATCAGTGATGATGGCCATGGGGGTGCTCCGTTTTATCAACCTGGCGGGACGCTAATGCTGCAACTGCGAAATGAACAGGGTGATGAAGTTCCTTCGAAGGAACTTTTACGTCTCTTCGAAGAGACGTGTGGCGCGGGTGCGTTGGTTTTGGCACCGGACCCGGTTTGCGCCGGACTTGAATCGTTGATTTAGAGCACGTCCATGTTTACCAGATTCGGGATTCCCAAATTGGCTGATCTGTGATTCCCTGCCTTTGGGCAGATATGGAGGTCACAGATGGGCAAACCACACCCTATAGAGTTGCGTGAGCGGGTTATT
>JAESTV010000212.1 GCA_016763475.1 Roseicyclus sp. | reverse complement strand
TGGCGCGCGCGCAGGGCAGGATCATCTGCGGCGCGGGGGTGGCGGGGGGTGCGGTGAAGTGGGTGGCGAGGCCGCGAAACGCGAGATCTGAGGATACGGGCGCGGGGGTGGCGCCGGGGGTGGCGCGCGGGTGGTTCATGAGTGGGTGTGGCCTGAACGCGCAACAATTGGGGTGATCTGAGTCACAGCCCCCTCAGGAGGTATTTCCGGTCGAGGGGTCGGCCCCTCCGGGGGGAGTTTTTGAGCCAAGATGAATGGGGGTTCAGCCTAAAGCATGAGGAGGGCCGCAAGGCCGAGGAAAGAAAGGAAGCCGACGATATCCGTCACCGTGGTCACAAACGCTCCGGAGGCCAGCGCCGGATCAATGCGAAGGCGATCCAGCACCACAGGCACCATGGTGCCCGCAAGGCCAGCCACCAGCAGGTTGATAATCATCGCAACCCCGATGACCAGACCCAGCATTGGGGTACCAAACCAGATGACACCAACAATCCCCATCACCACCGCGAATATTGCGCCATTGATCAGGCCCACCCCAGCCTCCCGGGTGACGACACGCATCAGGTTGGAGCGGGTGAGGTCTTTGGTGGCGATGGCGCGCACAGCAACCGTAAGGGACTGGGTTCCTGCATTGCCCCCCATCGACGCCACAATCGGCATCAGCACAGCAAGGGCCACAATTTGGGCCAGCGCCACCTCGAATTGTGCAATGACCATGGACGCGAGGATTGAGGTGACGAGGTTCACAAACAACCACGGGAACCGTTTTTTGGTGGTTTCCAACACGCCATCCGAAAGGCTCGATTCCTCCCCCACACCAGCGAGGCGGAGGATATCTTCCTCAGCCTCCATATCCAGCACAATCATCGCGTCGTCGATGGTAATCACACCCACAAGCCGGCCGTCATCATCCACCACCGGGGCTGATATCAGGTGGTACTGGTTGAACGCATAGGCGACCTCTTCCTCCTGCTGGCTGGCCGGGATCGGGCGGAAGCTGTCGTCAGTTATCTCACTCAACTTGACACCGGGCACAGTTGCCAGCAATCGCCCAAGCGCCACGTAACCCGTTGGTTTTATGCGTGGGTCTATCAAGATGATGTGATAGAAACCTTCGGGCAAGTGGCCAGCCTGACTGCGGATATGATCCATCGTCTCACCGACGGTCCAATGTTCGGGCACCGCCACGATCTCGCGTTGCATGAGCCGCCCGGCGGTATCCTCGGGGTAGCTGAGCGCCGCCTCAACTGCCGCGCGATCCGCAGGCTCGAGCGCCCCAAGGACGGTCTCGGCCTGGGCCTCTTCCATGTCCTCGACAAGATCAACAACATCGTCGGAATCAAGATCCCGCAGGGCTTCGGCAATGATGTGGTCGGGCAGGATCGACAGGACTTTATCGCGCAGGCCCTCTTCCAGCTCGGACAGAACCTCACCATCAATACCGGCGGACCAATGGGTCAGCCATGCCTCGCGTTCCGCGCCAGAGACCTGTTCCAGAAGGTCGGCGATGTCAGCGGGGTGGAGTGGCTCCATCAACGCGTCGATGGTTGCGACGTCGTGGGCCTCTACTGCGGTACGCAGGCGGGCGCGCAACGACTCGTCGAGCGCGTAGGTGTCGCGGGTGTCGTTGATGGTCTCGTCCAGGTCAATTGCCATGTGATTCCCCATGTGATCCCCCGTGTGGCCCCCCGTGTGGACCCCTTTTCGCTGCCCAATTTCGCCCTAACATGGGGGCGTACGAAGGGCTATCATAGCCTTGGTGGAAATTGGAGACGGATATGGATGATCAGCTTATCCTCGGTCAATATCTGAGCTTTGAGGGTGACCCGAGGGCGCTGGGGCTTGCGGCGGCGCGCCATGAGGCTTCGGGTGGTGTGCTGGTCCGTGACGGGCGGATTGCCGCCATAGGGGATGGCGCGACGTTGCGCGGGGCGCACCGCGACGTGACTGTGGTGGATCATGGTGACGGATTGATCCTGCCCGGCTTTATCGACGCCCATGTGCATTTTCCGCAGACCGCAATGATCGCATCCTGGGGCAAACGCCTGATCGACTGGCTCAACAGCTATACCTTCCCGGAGGAAGCGCGCTTTGGGGACCCGGATTATGCGGCCGAGATTGCCGGGCGTTATCTGGATCTGGTTGTTTCAAATGGCACCACCACGGTGGCAAGTTACTGCACCATCCACCCGACATCGGTGGATGCCTTCTTTGACGCGGCGCAAACCCGTGGCATGCGGGCACTGGCGGGCAAGACCTGCATGGACCGCAACGCACCTGACAACCTGCGGGACACGGCGCAAAGCGCCTATGACGACAGCCGCGCGTTGCTGGAACGCTGGCATGGGCGGGGGCGGCTTGGGTACGTCATCACGCCGCGGTTTTCCCCCACATCAACGCCAGAACAGCTTGAGGCCCTTGGTGTGTTATGGGCTGAACACCCCGAGTGCCTGATGCAGACCCACATCAGCGAGCAACTCGACGAAATCGCCTGGGTCCGGGAGTTATACCCGGAGGCCCGCGACTATCTGGATACCTACGAGACCCACGGCCTTCTGGGCGCAAATGGCCTCTACGGCCACGCGATCCATCTGGAGCCCCGTGAAGTTGACCGGCTGGTGGAGGTTGGCGCGGCGCTGATCCATTGCCCGACGTCAAACACCTTTATCGGGTCTGGCCTGTTCAACATGTCACTGGCTGACAAGATGCGCGTTGGCTTGGCGACGGATACCGGCGGCGGCTCCAGCTTCTCCATGTTGCGCACCATGGCGGCGGCTTATGAGGTGGCGCAATTGCGTGGGGAGGCGTTACATCCCGCTGAACTGATCTGGCGCGCCACCGGGGGATCAGCTGAGGCGCTGCACCTGGGTGACAAGATCGGACGGCTGGCGGTCGGAATGGAGGCGGATCTCTGTATCCTCAACCTCGCGTCCACCCCCGCAATCAGCCAACGCCACACCCGCGCCACAACGATCTGGGAGGCGGTGTTCCCAACCATCATGATGGGGGACGACCGCGCCATCACCCAGACCTACATCGCAGGCCGCCCCCTCAAACCCGAATAATTGTACCCTGCGCCAGGCAACACAATGCCTCACCCGCAAATACCCGCGCCTGCACAACCGCTTGGCGTTTGGTGACACCCAACGCCTCTGCCCGCACCAATAGGCCCGCCCCGGTGGCCGGGCGAATATAGTTGATCTTGAATTCAGAGGTGACCGCGTCCGACCCCATGGCCAGGCCGCCTGCAAACGCCAACGCAATGTCAGCCATTGCGCTCAACACACCGCCATGGACAATCCCGTGTTGCTGCAAATGCCGTGGCGCCAGATCCAGTGCAACGACAACGCCGTCCGCTGATGCCTCCAACAGCTCCGCCCCCAGATCCCGCGTGAAGGGCTGCGCGTCAAAAACTGTCTGGGCAAATTCAAACGGTGTCATCCGGTCAGCCTGCCCCGCCGCTGACCCGAACCAAAGCAAAACGCGACGTCACGCCGCCGTTGTTTTGGAAATACCGCGGGGGGGCCTGAGGGACGGGGGCAGAGCCCCCAGCTGCGTGCCAACGCACAAGCAAACGAATGCAGCGCAAGCTGCGCCACTTGATCAGAGGCGCAGGTCTAGGTCACCGCCTCAACCGCGCCAACAATGTCATTCACAACGGATAACATCAGCGCCTCGTCCTCCGCCTCCGCCATCACGCGGATCAACGGCTCGGTCCCCGATTTGCGGATCAATAGCCGCCCGGACCCGTTCAGCTTCGCCTCTCCGGCTGCAATCGCGGCCCTCACCCCCGGCGTGTCGAGGGGTGTGGCCCCAACCCCGTAACGCACGTTCTTCAACAGTTGCGGCACCTTCTCGAAACTGCGGGTCAAGGCGCTGGCGGGTTTTCCCGTGCGCACCATTTCCGCCAGAAACTGCAAGCCCGCAATCAATCCGTCCCCGGTGGTGGCATAGTCCGTCATCACGATATGGCCCGATTGCTCACCGCCCAGGTTCAACCCGTTAGCGCGCATCGCTTCCACCACGTACCGATCCCCAACCGCCGTGCGGTGCAGGTGGATCGAGCGGTCGGCCAGATAGCGTTCCAGCCCCAGGTTCGACATCACGGTGGCCGCCAAAGTCCGCCCCTTCAGCCGCCCCTCTTCCGCCCACCTGTTGGCAAACAACGCCATGATCTGGTCGCCGTCCGCTACCGCACCGGTCTCATCTATCATGATCACCCGATCCGCATCACCATCGAGGCAGATACCCACGTCGGCCCCAACCTCGCGGATTTTTGCAGCCGCGGCCTCAGGTTGGGTCGAACCGCACCCGAGGTTGATATTCAACCCGTTTGGCTCCACGCCAATGGGCACAACTTCCGCCCCCAATTCCCACAACACCTCAGGCGCGGCTTTGTAGGCGGCCCCATTGGCGCAATCGATCACAACTTTCAGGCCATCAAGGCGCAGCTCTGTCGGGAAGGTGGATTTCACCCGCTCGTGGTAGCGAAACCGACCATCATCAATGCGTTTTACCCGCCCGATACGTTCCGCGCCGGCTGGCTCAACCCCATCAAGGGTCATCATCTCAATCGACGCTTCAGCCGCATCATCCAGCTTGAACCCATCGGGGCCAAACAACTTGATGCCGTTGTCCACTGCCGGATTATGGCTGGCCGAAATCATCACCCCAACGTCGGCGCGCATCGAGGGTGTCAGCATCCCCACCGCTGGTGTCGGCACCGGACCCAACAGCAGCACGTTCATCCCCGTCGAGGTGAATCCCGCCGTCAGCGCATTCTCAATCATATACCCCGACAGGCGGGTGTCCTTGCCGATCACCACCTTGTGGCCCGCCGAGCCATCGCGACGGAAATAGCGCCCAGCCGCTGCGCCCAGCCGCAGGGCCATTTCCGCAGTCATCGGATAGGTGTTTGCCGTGCCGCGCACGCCATCGGTGCCGAAAAGTTTGCGTGTCATGATAGGTCTTGTCCTGTCCTGATGATGCCCGAACTCTGGCCCGTACTCTGGCCCGTACTCTGGCCCGAACCGTGGGCCGAACCGTGGGCAGCGCGCCAAAGCTCGATTGCCTGTTTATGAAACCCTATATCATGAACACGCAAAACCTGAACGCCCTGCCCCAGCGCCCATAAGCCAACCCCCGCCGATCCGGGCCCGCGTTTGTCGGCCTGAGGCTCTGCCCCGATTGTCCCGATGAAACCTTTACGCGAAACCCCAAGCAGGATTGCGCAACCGAGGCCGTGAAACAGGGCAATCCGCTGGATCAGAGCAAGGTTCTGGGCTTGGGTCTTGCCAAAGCCGATGCCAGGATCAACTAGGATGCGGGCTCGCGCCACCCCGGCGGCTTCGGCCTGCGCAATGGCTTGGGTCAGGCCGTCAAAAACATCCAGAAGCACGTCTGAGTAGGCGGTTGCGGCCTCGGCCTGCATCGTCTGCGGGGTGGCGATCGAGTGCATCAGGATCAGCGGCGCGCCGGTTTCAGCGGCCAGATCCGCAAGCGCCGGGTCAAAACGCAGGCCCGAGACGTCGTTGAGGATATCTGCACCTGCATCGATTCCGGCGCGCCCAACGGAGGATTTTCTGGTATCAAGGCTAAGGAGTGTGTCCGCGTCTTTCAGCGCTGCGATCACCGGCGCGGTGCGGGAAATTTCTTCGGCCAGGTCCACGTCCGTGGCGCCGGGGCGGGTGGATTCGCCGCCGATATCGACGATATCTGCCCCCTCAGCCACCATCTCGCGGGCGCGGCGCGCGGCGGCTTGGGTGCCCTCATGGTGGCCACCATCCGAGAAGCTATCCGGCGTTGTGTTCAGGATCCCCATCAGGCGCGGCTGATCAAGGGCCAGGTGATCAAACGGAATACGCGGCCTGGTGAGCGCCGCAATGACCTCAACCGGGGCCGCATCAATGGGCAAAATGCGCGGTGCCGCGGTGCGTGACAGGCATTCCAGATGATCAAACCAGGTCCATCCGCCAGCAAGCGGCAGCGCCGTTGCCGGGCGCGCCGGGTCAACACTGGGGATGGGGCGCCAATACTCGGACATTCGCCCGCGTAACCCGACGCGTGAGTAAGCACAAGTTTCGCGAAACTCCATTTAAAAGCAATTAACCATTGTGGTCGCAGTCCATCGCGTTTTCTGCAAGGTTACGCCATGGAAGACATATTCTTGTTCAGGACCACCCGATTATCTGGCCGCCCCCCACGCCCTTCGGCGTTGGGCCTGTATCGACGCTTGTTCGGGGGCACCGGGGAAAGTGATCTTGACCGCGACATCCAGGATTGGGATCGCCACCGCATTGCCCCGTGGACCCTGACCCACGCCGGTCATGACGTGGGTGTCGGCGGCTTTCACATCGGCTTTGCGGATGAGGGGCTAGAGGTGCTTTTCCACTTTGTGCCAGAGGTTTGGGGCCAGGGACTGGCCAGCGAGTTCCTCGCCGCGGCTTTGGATCACGCCCGTCTCGACCTGCGCGAAACCCGGTTTTTCGGGCGCGTCGGCGCCGATGACACGGCCTCTTGGCGTATCATGGACAGGGCGGGGTTCAAGGAAACCAGCGTTGATGAAACTGGTGTGCGCACCATGCGCCTTAGCTGAGCGCTGGCAGGTCCGGCAAAGCGTCCGCGGCGAAGGCATGTGGGGTTTCATCTTCCGCCGCACCAAAGCTCAGGACACGTTGCGCTTCAAACGCGTCTGCCAGCCACAACGCCAGCGCCACTGGCGCAATCACGTCCAAGCCCGGCCCCTCAACCGCATCAAGCACCAGTTTGGATGGGGCCCAGACGCTGATCTGGCCCTGCTTCATCGCCCAATCAAGCTCGGTCCGGCTGTCAACCACCACACACCGCGGGTCACGGGCGGCCAGCACCCAGGCCGATTGCTCAATCGCCAGAAGGGCAATGCGCCGTTGCGGCATTCCATGGGCCGCTTGGGGCGGCGCCTCGATCGGGGTGTCGACGCAGAGGATCAGCGGTGCGGCGGTCTCTTCCAGGCGGTCAAGCAACCTGGACAGATCGGGGCGATGAATCGCCGCATCCGAGAGGTAGACCACAATAGGGTGCGGCGCGGCATCGGCCAGCAGGCGCAGGCGGCGACGGCCTTTCGGGGCCTCGCGCAGGATCTCGACCCCCAGAGTATACGGGCCACGGTCCAGCTTGCCGATCCGCACGAAAACCCGCGCGGCAATCGGATGCGCCAGGATGCTGTCGGCAATCCGCGCCGCCAGCGTCTCCAGCAGGTTCACCCGTTCTGCCGCAAGGGCACCGTCAATCGCCTCGACAATTGTGTCATAGCTGAGGATGCGATCCACATCGTCAGCGGCGCTTTCGGCGCGGGTTTCAACCTCAACCACCACATCGAACTGAATTTTCTGGGTCACACCGCGTTCGGCCTGGAACGCCCCGATCTCGACCTCACGCACATGATCGGTCATGGAAATCCGGTCACGCGGCGCGCCGTCAGCGATGGCTTTCGCCCGTTCGGACGGGTGGCTGAAGGCCTGAGTAATTTCATCGGTCATGGACACACCCCTCGTGCAGATTGGGGCCGTTTAGCACGGAGTATCAGCGCCAACAGGGCCAACTTACGGCGAAGATCGGTCCAATTCCGACGCGCCGGTGGTTATTGCTGGCGATAGAAGGAGTGGATGCCGATTTCCGCAGTCTGTGGAAACACGCTTGCCCACCGCGGGTTCACCCAATTCGCGTGGTAATGGGTCGCCCCCGAGGTCAGATCACGGGGCGCGCCGTCGATCATGATCCGCGCAATGTTGCCCAAGCGGTGCCAAGCGCTGCTATCCGTGACCTCCTCAGACAGGCCATCGCAGGTATAGGTGAACTGGCAGGCGAATCTCCGGCCGGTGCCCTGGGTGATGACGCCACAAAGGGTGCTGGGGTATTGGGCGTGATCGACACGGTTCAAGATCACCTCAGCCACGGCATATTGGCCTGCAATCGGCTCGCCGCGCGCTTCAAAATAGAGCGCTTCGGTCAGGCATTGCCACTGGGCATTGCCTTGGGGGGGGGCAAGGGCGTCGAGGTCCGCACCCGTCATGATACGTGTGTCATTGCGGGCGCGTTCGGCGTCCAAACGCAATCCAAGCCGTCGCAGCCGGCTGGCGGCCCGGCCGGAGCGGGTGGCATTTTCGATCCCGATCAACTGGTCAAGCACACTTGCAAGACCACCGGCTGTTGCTGACGTGCTGAGCGTCACATCCATGGCTGAGACATTCTGCGCCGCCGCACCTGAGGCAGCACACATTGCGAAGAAGCCCGCGCCAAACGCGGACACAATCCGAGACTTCATCACTGCACCCTTCCAAGGGAAACGGCCGGACCCATTCTAAGCGTGGTTCCTTACCAACAATTGTCGGATCCGGAGTTAACTCATTTTCAGAATTTCGCAAAATCCACCCAGAATCCTGCGGAATCCGTTAACCATACCCCAAGATTTAGTGGTGCGCTGCGTTAAGGTGATGCCTTAACGTCCGCCTGCAAGGCTTTGTCTTTGATCGCAAATTGCGCTGCTGCCAGCTTTGCGACGGGCACCCGGAACGGCGAGCAGGACACATAATCAAGCCCCGCCTTGCGCGAAAATTCGATTGAATCCGGGTAGCCCCCATGTTCGCCACACAGGGATAACGTCAGGTCCGGGCGCGCAGCCCGGCCCCGTTCCGCGCCGATAAGCATCAACTCGCCGACCCCATCAACATCCAACTGCCGAAACGGATCTTCCGGAAACACACCCTGTTGCACATAAGCGGACATGAAGCGGCCCGCATCGTCACGGGACAAACCATAGGTCATTTGGGTCAGGTCGTTGGTCCCAAACGACAAAAACTCCGCATGTTCGGCGATCTCACCGGCCCTGAGGGCGGCACGCGGGGTTTCGACCATAACCCCCAGGTGATAGGTGAACTCTGCGCCGGTTTTGGCCCGCACCTCAGCCGCGATACCGTCGATGCTGGCTTTCACAAGCTCCACTTCGCGCCGTGCAGTCACCAGCGGGATCACGATTTCAGGCACCACCGGGGCGCCTTTCCTGGACGCCTGAATTGTCGCCTCAAAAATCGCCCGCGCCTGCATTTCGTAGATCTCGGGCACCGAGATACCAAGCCGGACGCCACGCATCCCCAACATCGGGTTCACTTCCTGCAAACTCTCAATCCGCGCGGCCACACGGGACACCGGCAAATCCAGCGCCTCAGCCATCGCACGGATACCCTCGCGGTCACGGGGCAGAAATTCATGCAGCGGCGGATCAAACAGGCGGATATTGACCGGCTGACCTTTCATGATCTCGAAAAGTTCGATGAAATCAGCGCGTTGCATCGGCAGGAGGCGATCAAGTGATGCCGCGCGGTCCTGGGCATTTTCGGCAAAGATCATCTCTCGCATCACCGTCAGACGGGCGGCGTCGAAGAACATGTGCTCGGTCCGGCACAGGCCAATGCCATCCACACCGAAGCGCTGCGCCATGGCGGCATCTTCAGGTGTGTCGGCGTTGGCGCGGATGCCGATATCACGGGCGGCGTCAGCCCACTCCATCAGCGTCGCAAACGCGCCACCAAGGGCCGGTTCGATCATCGCAACCGAGCCGGCCAGAACCTCACCCGCTGAGCCGTCCAGCGTGATGATATCGCCCTCATGGAACACCTTGCGCCCCGGAACCGTGAGGGTTTTCTTGCGTTGATCAAGTTGCAGAAGCGTGGCCCCCGCAACACATGGCAACCCAAGGCCGCGCGCTATCACCGCCGCGTGGGAGGTGGCGCCGCCACGCTCCGTCAGGATCGCCTGGGCCGCGTGCATGCCGCGAATATCTTCCGGGCTGGTTTCACGGCGCACAAGGATACACGGCTCCCCCTGAGCCGCCGCGGCCTGCGCGGCGGCGGCAGAGAACACAATCTTGCCGGTTGCAGCCCCCGGCGCGGCGGGAATGCCGGAGGTCAGCACATCCCGGTCCGCATCGGCGCTGATCTGGCGGTGCAGCAGGCCATTGAGGGTAAAGGGCGGAATACGGGTCAGCGCCTCATCGCGCGAGATCACGCCGGACTCGGCCAAAGCCACGGCGATAGCCACTTCCGCGCGCGCCGAGCGCGGGGCGCTTACGGCATCCAGAATCGACAGCGCGCCGTCCATCAGGGTGAATTCGATCTGCATTTCCTCGCACAGGCGCGTGCGCATCAGGGCGTGGGCATCGCGCAGGGCTTGCACCTGATCGGGGGCGATATCTTCCAGCGCCGGGCCACGGGGGTCACGCTCGATGAATTGCGCCGCACCTTCCGTCAGCGCCTGACGCCCCTGCCCGCGCGGCAGATAGCGGCCGGTGATCCGCGGCTCGCCGGTCTCGGGTGAGACAAACTGCACAACACCGGCCCCGGAAATCCCCTGTGCCGGACCAAGGGCCATTTGCTGCACCACCAGCCCCAGGCCCGCGTCAATCGGCGCGCCACGGGCTTGGCGCAACAGCCGCGCGCTGGTGCCCTCCCAGGCCCGCGCCATCGAGCGCAGAACCTCGGCCAACTGCACGGTTGGGTCTTGTGGAAAGCTCTCTTCCATCTCGGATTCGTAGGCGGCTTTGGCAAGGCGGGGGGTGATTGGCCCCTCAAATTCATCGGCATCAAGGCGATGCACATGAACCGCATAAGTGCGGATAAATGCGGTGTAGACCGCACCCGCGACGTCTGGACCGTGGGTTTCGGACAGCCGTTCCGCGATCACGTCACTCATCCCGACATTCAGAATTGTGCCCGGCCCGCCCCAATCGGAGGTCTCGGACGAAGAGCGCACCGACAACAGCGCCCCGTCGCCAAACAGGCCCACCAGCGCCTCCATATCCGGCATCCGCCCGTCAGCAATTGCACGCACCGTCTCACAGCTGAGCGCCACCGTAGGCGGCACCGGCAGCCCCAGCCGCGCCAAACGTTGCAGGCATTTCGCACGGTTCCCGTGCCGGTCCTCACGGATGTCGGCGGTGGGGGTGATCTCGGTGAAATCGGGTGTGGTGAGCATGGGACTGGCTCCGGTTGACTTGGGTGCAAGATACAAGTGGACGGTCCCGTGTCCAGTTACATGTCCAGTTACGTGGGCCGGTTCGGGTAGATTCGCGGTTGGGTGTTGCTGCGCTGCGGCGAGGCGGCCTTACCCCTCGATCAAGGTCAGGTCCGCAACCGCGCCACAGGTCTGGGTGATCTGGTGCAACAGATTGAGGCGATTGCGGCGGATGATCTCGTTGTCGGCGTTCACCTGAACCGCCTCAAAGAAGGCATCAATCGGGGCGCGCAGCCTGGCCATCTCACCCATGGCGGTGGCGAAATCCTCATCCTTGAGGGCCGGAGTGATGGCGGCGTTGGCGGTATCGAGAGCCTGGAACAGCGCCCGCTCCTCGTCGGTTTCCGCGAACTTCACGTCGGCCCCGTAGCGATATTCGACACCGTCTTTGGCCTCGGCCTGAGCAAGGATATTGGCGGAGCGCTTGAAGCCCTGGATCAGGTTTTCACCGTCTTTAGTATCGAGGAATGCTTGCAGCGCGCGGGCACGCGCTACGATGAGGCTGAGGTCATCGATCGGCGGTTATGCAAGTGCGGCGTCGATGACGTCATGGCGGATGTTTTCGGCCTTGAGGTGAACCTTGAGGCGATCGTGGAAGAAGGCGAGGAGATCATGAATAATGCCCGTGACGGAATAATCACCATCATCTTCGGCCTTTTTGCCGTGTAACTCAAACTGACGGGCTAAGAGAGGCACAAGGTTGACGCGCAGCCCGCCATCCAAAACTATCCGAATAACCCCCAACGCCGCGCGGCGCAGGGCAAACGGGTCTTTCGACCCGGTCGGCTTTTGGTCAATCGCCCAGAATCCGGTCAGCAGGTCCAGCTTGTCAGCCAGCGCCACGGCCACCGACAGGGGCGCTGTCGGCACGGCATCGGTTGGTCCCAAAGGCGCGTAATGCTCTTCGGCGACAGCCGCGATCTCAGGCGC